>JARLHU010000101.1 GCA_031292095.1 Desulfosporosinus sp. | reverse complement strand
GTCAGCAATCACAGGAATCTGATATATTTGGGATTAATCTTGGCTATATTCAAAATTTACTACGGATGACTCGTGATAATCATAGACTGGTGATAACACGAATATCGCCTTCAATAAACCACCTTGCGCAGCAAAAATAACGGCGAGTTAACTTTAGTGCAGTATGGCAACTCCTTTGTGGTCTGAATCCATGTGAAAAGTCGTTAAACGTTGGCTCAAAAATTGCTTCTAGAATTCTACGGATTACCTCTTGTAACAGTTTGTCGCGGAAAGAGGGTATTCCTAACGGACGCAGTTTACCATTCTTTTTCTTGACGTATTCTCTGCGAACTGGTTTTGGTTTATATGTCAGGCTTTGTAAATCTGAGATCAAACTATCCACATATATTTTGCCAAAACCATCAGCAGTATCATTATCAATACCTTTGGTGGCTGCACCCTTGTTGGAATATAGCTTTTGGTATGCACTGTAATAGATGTCTTCCCTTAAAAGGTAACGGTAGAGGCGGGTTTATATTCCGTCATTATGGTCGCTTGAGTTTTTGAAAATACGCTCCAAAATATCAGATGTTGGTTTCACTGAGGTTTCTCCTCCCTTTCATCATCGTATTTTGGAATTCACTAACTGTTCCCCTTTGCCATGTAGCAGGGCTTACCTGCCTCAGACTACTACGGGAACTCCGTTACCATGCAGGATAGCCACCTGTTTAGGTAATCCCCAGTTGACTTTGTACATCGGAATGTGGATTGTCGGAATTGCTTTCGGTCTTTTAATGCACGTTCTCGTGCCTGTCGTGCGATTTTGTTGATAACTCTATATGCGGCGGGGTTACATATAGATATCACACTTGGGGTCACAGGACATTTCCCCAATCCCCACCCAATGGAAACTCAGACCTCACATTCGCCAAACATAGGCTATTCCTCATATCCACTTGTCATTGCAACTAAGTCGTAAGCGTTGTCCTCACTTAACTTGTTGCTTTCCTGCTATGCTATTTTCCCGTATCAGGTTTCCCATTGCGGTAAAGCAGGTTGACTCACCCGTTATCTTGGATGGTAGCTCCGTTATACTACTATATATAAAGCCCTATCTGGGCGCAGTCCGCCGGGGTGGCTGTCTTGGCAAACGTGTTCGTTTCTAGATGAGTGGAGTTGGAGCAGTATCTATGGCGTGACAGTGCAATAATTGCATTTCAGAAAGGTGTAAGATATTATGATTAGACTTGCTAATAAGCACGATGCAGCACAAATTACTGACATTTACCGCCCATATATTGAAAATACATCAATTTCGTTTGAGACGATTGTACCATCTAAAGAAGAGATGGAGACGCGAATTGAACGCATCTTAACAAATAATCCCTGGCTCGTTTTTGAGGAAAATAATATCATTTTAGGCTATGCATACGCTTCTAAGCATCGGGAACGTGCAGCCTATAAATGGGCTGTAGACGTTTCTGTCTATGTAAGGCAAGATCATAGATGTAAAGGAATCGGTAAGAGATTATATACCGCATTGCTGTCTGTTTTAAGGCTCCAAGGTTATTGCAATGTTTACGCTGGGATATGTTTACCAAATGAATCAAGCGTTGGAATTCACGAGAATTTTGGTTTTAATAAAATAGCCCACTATAATAAGGTAGGATATAAATTTGGGCAATGGCATGATGTAGGATGGTGGGAGTTTTTTCTTGAACAGCATAACTCTGAGCCCAGTGACCCACTTCCAATAAGTAATATCGAACAATATAAAATTTTTAGTGTACTTAGTCAATCTTAATTAGCCCTAGCCTAAGCCTCTCACACTCCCTCGCTTTGAAGTGTGTTCGATTTGCTTATCATGCGGGTTGGCGTTCCTTCCTAACAGGTGCGTATTTATATGTGGAGGTTACTAGAATATCCACCATTGAAAGAGAGGGAATCCGGTCCATGGCTTAGCCGCCGCCGGGGTAGGCTGTCTTTTCAAACAAATTATCTTTTCCGAAGCAATAAAATAGCCCTCAGCCTTTTCGCTAAGAGCCATGGTTAGTTAGTTTGATACCCTACAAATAATTACAAATTAATTTTCAACTCAGGAGGCTTGACACTCTTAATCTCACAATCCTCGCAAACCTTTAAACCTTGAACTTCAGAGAGCTCCTCTTGTGGAACTTCAGCACCACATTTTTCGCATTTAGCCATTACAATCTCCTCCTTCATAGAATCCATAATAGGAAAATTATTAAATAGATACGCCTTATGAATATTTTAATATATTATAAAGTAATTTCATAGTCTATCCTTTGTAGTGTCAAAGTTTTTAATGAAGCCAAAAGGCTAAACTCCTAGTACTCCTCGCCGAACCTGGTTGATAGCACATCATGGTTACCTTATCTCGGCGAACTTAGGCTAAAGTCCTTGCGACCGTCGCCTCCGACCCGTGCTCGAGGCAGACAGAGTAACGTTGGTGAGTTGGCCATACCGGTCCAGGGCGAACCCCGCCGGGGTTACCGTCTCCCTAAACAACTACGTATTTTTATGTGACGGGTCACTGGAATCCTGCATGATCAATGAAACAAGAACATATAGGCGAGGTCGGTCACTGAAATTATTTGCCAGATCGTTTGGACGGTCTGGCCTTTTTTGTTTTTTCTTGGAATATTTCTGGATAACTTGGGAGGATTTAAGTGAAAAATGTGGAAAGTATTAGAAGTGATTGATCTGGGAGCGTGGACAACCCATCTTGACTCTAAGACTTTATAGGTGTGAGGTAAGTTCAAAGAGAGGCCGGAGTATATTGTTATGAGGAAACGTTTACTATCAATTGTAATTATTGTGGCTCTCATTTTTATTAGCGTATATACAACAAAAGTAATTATTCATGAGCGAGAGATTACATCAGCTATTCGACATTATATCTTCGTTGAAAAACAATACACAGCTACCGAGATAAAGGAGATAGATGTTTCTTACCATTTAGATTCCTTGATATTGGGATATGACCCATATATAACAAAAGTAATTTTTTCAGATGAACCAGATACTATTTATTTCTACAAGTACAAAGAAAATCAAATATTTCAATTTGCCATGGGTGAGACATCTTATGGAACTAAACATAAGGAATGAGTACAAGTACAGCCTCCTCCTCGTCTCTGAACCATGCTCGATACAGACGGTAAATCCTGTTCAGGGCGAACGTAGGCTAAGGGCCTTGCGGGCCCCTCATGGGAGTTCGTTGGCAATCTTAGGTGACGAGTTAATGTGGGGGAGCCGTTAAGGTGAACCTGTCGGGGTGAATGCAATCGGGGAGGTTGGATTCGGATGGATGCTTTGGCGTAATTCGACCGAACTTACTGTTCTGTTCGAACCTTAGTTTATATGGGGGGGAATGTTTATGCGAACCCGTCTTTTTGGCAGGCTACTATTACTATTGACTATTATTTTTCTTAGCACTGCTTGCATCCCAACTAATAATGTTGTAAGTTCATCAAACAGTAATAAATCGACGAATGTACCAAGCAATGGTGGAAATATTTCGACAGAAAGACCCGCCCAGAATAATAATCCTGATTCATTTGACGGGAACGTTAGTATTCATGTAAAAGTTGCGTTTGACTATAAAGTGAAAGTCAAATTTACAAAGGAAACCAGTCGGAACCTGAGACCCTGGCGGAGATTCTGAAGCGACTTTATGTCGAGGATGAGACCCTTTTTAAGGAGACACTTCCCACCATCGTGATGGATCGAGGGATTGCAACTAAAAGTAATCTTGACCTGCTCAAAGCATAGCATTATCCCTACATAGTAGTAGAAAGACGAGCGACTGAGAAGGATTATGCCCAGGAGTTTACCACTGCGAAGGATACATTTGACAAACTAGAGGCGGGCTCGAACGAAGGATCTTCCTCTGTCTATGTCAAAAAAGTTATGACGGAAGATGCTTGTCGGGTGCTTTGCTGGAGTGAAGGTCGAGAACAAAAAGAACAGGCTATGGATTCCTTGAAAGAAAAACGATTTTTGGAAGATCTAGAACGTCTGAAAGCGTCAGTGAGTAAGAAAGGCGTTGTTTTGGCTACGAAAGTAGCCGAGCGAGTGGGTCGAATCAAAGAACGTTATCCCTCTATGTCCCAGTACTACGACATATCACTTGAACTTGATGAAAAACAGAAAAAGGTTGCTAGTCTTTCATGGGAGAAATTGCCCAGTCGTGAGAAACGTGCAACATTAACGGGTTGCTACGTGATGGAAACCAGTCACCGAGATCTTGGCGCCCAGGAAATTTGGCGAATATATACTACGTTAGTCAAGGTAGAGGAAGCATTCAGAGACTTGAAAACTGATTTAGGATTCCGACCGGTTCATCACCAGTTAGCCGAGCGAACAGAAGCACATCTTTTTATATCCGTTCTCGCTTACCATCTGCTCATCCTGATTGAGCGTGAGCTTCGGAACCATGGCGATCATCGACGATGGTCCACGATCAAGGATGTGTTATCGACCCACCAGCGAACAACAATCATTATGACGGACGAAAACGACCAAATACACCACATCAGGTCCTCGGGGATACCAGAATCCGAACATAAGGAATTATACCGAATCTTAAATGTCAAAGATCAACTAAAGAGAAATCGATCAGTGAAAGGTAAGAGATTGTAGTGCCAGAATTAAAATGAAGAAGCGAGACACCGCAGGGGTTTGAGTCATCTTTAGCGGGAAGTCGGGCTAGGAAACATTGCATCCCCAGCGGCAAGTTGTGGTCATCATGGTGAAGTTGGTTGCTGAGTAGTTAAGGATCCGTTCGGTTCGGACGGAAGGAAAGACGCGGTAGAGGATTGGTACCTTCCAAATATTGCTCATCAAAAGTACTACATTTCGTATCCAGTCGCCCACCTATTCTCAGATCGGGGAAGGTTGTCACGGCTTAGTAAAGAAGAACTGACGCGGTTAGGTGATTCTGCTGGGCGGAATATATGTATTAATAAATTTTGGGAGGTAATTGGAATGAGAGTATTAGTCAGAAAACCAATCAACCAGCCTTTACAATTGAAGGATATTGAAGGCACTTTTAACGATTTCACTTCACTCTCTGATAAGCAAATAGGATACATATCAGGGTATATAGGATTCCCAGTAGTCTAATCTAAGTAACAGCTACGGTTCGATTGGGGAAGGGTATTCGCGGCTTGGCAAAGTGGAACTGAAGAAGTTACGGGATGTTTACGTAGGATTAATTATGGATTTGGGACAAAAATGAAAAGACGGTAGGAGCAACACCCATGTCAATTTTTAAATATGGTCAAAAGGAAATAGACTACTTAAAACTTAAGGATAAAAAGTTGGGGGCAGCCATTGATAGAATCGGCATAATCCAGCGTGAAATTACTCCTGACCCGTTCACAGCTTTGGTTTCAAGCGTAGTTAGCCAACAAATCTCCAATAAAGCTGCTGAAACGGTATGGAAACGACTATGTATGCTGATTGGAGATATAACACCTGAAGGTAACGGCCCAGAAGGAGTTAATATAGGTTGTATTGATCCTAAAAGTATTTCACAGGTGTGTCTGTCAGAAATCAAAGCCTGCGGAATGTCAGAGCGAAAAGCCAGTTACATCAAGGGGGTAGCAGATGCAGCTATATTAGGAATCATCGATTTCAAGAACCTTCACACTCTGAAGGACGATGAAATTATTACTCAGTTGTCCTCGCTGCACGGAGTGGGTGTTTGGACGGCTGAAATGCTCCTGATATTCTCTCTCAATCGGCTAAATGTGTTGAGCTTTAAGGATCTAGCAATCTGTCGAGGTATGGTGAATTTATATGGACTAAAAGAGCTCCCAAAGGACAAATTTGAGCGTTATAGAAAAAGATATTCACCTTATGGCTCAGTCGCATCATTGTATCTCTGGGCACTTTCTGTTTGATTGATTAGAGTATACAATTGGTCTGACCCTCCTAGGCCGCTGGCATGGTATTTACTTTTGTGAGTTTGACGGTCCCCGTGAGAGTACTTGTTATTTGGAAATTATCAACCTGTAAAAGTGAGGTATAAATGTGTCTGACTATATACTAACATACTCAAAAATCAAGTTCTTTCCACTTGAGCCAGTAAAGAAAGACATTAAAATAGAGGACATTGCTCACTCTTTGTCATTGATGACCAGGGCCAATGGGCATTGTAGCCAGTTCTACTCAGTTGCGCAGCACTCAATTCATTGTTTTAAGGAGGCTAAAAGCAGAGGGTATTCCGAAAAGGTCCAACTCGGTTGCCTTTTGCATGATGCCAGTGAAAGCTATATATCGGATTTAACGAGGCCGGTAAAGCGTAACCTGCCAGAGTATTCGGCTATTGAGGAAAAATTGCAGAGTATTATCTATGAAGGATTTGGGCTTGGTGATTTATCGGATGAAGAACGAGAGCAAATAGAAAATGTAGACGACACCCTGCTTCATTATGAGTTTGAAGAATTGATGGATTTTGCGATATTTGATACTCCGCCAGAATTGGCAACTCAACATGACTTTTCCCAGAGGGATTTTGCCAGCGTGGAACAAGAACTCCTTTTCATTTTCAATAGTGTGTATAAGGTTCGCTGAATAAGAGGTGATCTTAATGTGCATAGCTTTCCCAGCAGATGGTTGGCAACCTCGCATCAGCGAGCAACGTAACTACCCAGATATTCCAGACCATATCGATTTTATCCGAGCCTATTTTGAATTGCATAGTACTTTAGATACAATAACAATACGGAAACGTAACAAAGAAAATCACCTCGTTTGCGAATTTACGGAAACCGACATTTTCTTGATGAGCTAACAGAGGTGTTGAGTTCACAAGTCGAAGTATCTCCCAAACGCGTCCAAAGGACGACTAAACTGTCAGAGTCCAGCGGAGTCCTCTACTATCAAAGCCGTCGAGAGTTAGAAAAAATGCTCGCCTATCTTAACACTCCTGGTATCCATTACTTCCATCAAGGATATTATGAACGCCTTAGGAGTATCATTTGTGATATTGGAGAGTGAGAAGAATGAAAAAGAAATTAACCTTGGTCCGTAAGGGAAGAACTAGGACACTCTTCAATACTGGTACACGCCCCCATAAATCAAGTAAAGACTACACCAGAAAAATTAAATACAAGGAAACAATGTCTGAAGATGGAGAGTAGTAGGTCGGACTTTAGGGTATGGACAAAAGAAAATTAATTATAGCTGGTTGTACAGTGCTATTTCTACTCAGTCTGCTTGATGGTGCCTTGACACTTTGGGGGCTAAGAATAGATGCAATTGAGGAAGTTAATCCTGTAATGCAATGGCTGACTGAAAAAAGCCGAATTGCATTTATGGCCGTCAAGCTGTCCTTGCTAGTCATTCTAGGATTTATATTTTGGCGGATAAGGAATAGATCGCGTAAGTTTGTTGTTTGCTTATTGGGGCTTGTATTGATCGTCTATTCGGTCGTGATTGGGCTACATGTTTATCGGGTTGTGCTTTATTAATGGGAACAAGGTTCTATGATCCTAATTTAACAAACTTTAGGAGTGCTTAGTATGTGCGGACGCTTTACTTTTGTTGATATTGAGGATATAAGAGAACGATTCAAAACTGAACCAATAAACTTAAAGCCTAACTACAACGTAGCCCCGACTCAAGATGTCCCTGTCATAATTAATGATGGGACCAATCATTTAGCTATGTTTAGGTGGGGCTTAATACCATTTTGGGCTAAAGATCCTTCGATAGGCAATAAAATGATAAATGCTAGGGCAGAAATGGTAGACGAAAAACCTAGCTTTAAACATATCCTCCAACGAAAGCGTTGTCTTGTTGTCGCCGACGGGTTTTACGAGTGGAAGAAAGAAAAATTTACGAAACGGCCCTACCGCATAACTCTAAAAAATAATGAATTATTCGGATTTGCTGGTCTTTGGGACACGTGGAAGTCTCCGATTGGTGATATCGTAAATTCATGCAGTATTATAACAACGACACCAAATGAACTGATGTCTCCGATTCACGATAGAATGCCTGTCATACTAACGCGGGATTCTGAGCGGGTCTGGTTGGATCAGAGTATTGTAGATAGTCATTTTTTAAAGAATTTGTTATTGCCTTATCCAGCGGACCTAATGATCGCCTATGAGGTTTCAAGTTTAGTAAATTCGACTAAGAATAATGGGCCTGAGTGTTTGGTTTCTGTGGGGTCTAGCCTATTTTAAGCTTTAGGCAACTGTGGCAAAAAACGTCTCAATGACACAGTTACAATTGGCTAGACATCATGGGGTAATTTTCATCATCGACTGTCCCGCCAGTCTGGAACCTTACTCCGCTATTCAAAAACGAGGATCTGAACACTGAACCATTCCCGAACCTCTCACGCAAAGAATCGACTGCCTGATCAAGTGTTCGCTGCTTCTCGTAATCCTTCTCAAAAAGAGCTAACTGATGATAATTATTCAGGGTCAGTTCCGACACACGAACGCCTAACTGTCGAACAGGCTCACCTTTCCAAAGTTCATCGAACAGTTCACAAGCTACTGCGTGGATAGCATTAGTACAATCAATCGGAGACGAAAATTTTTTTTGATGCGAACAGGAATAGAATTCATTAGTCTTGAGCGAAACGGAAACTAACCGAGCATAATATTCTGTCTGCCTTAATCTTGCAGCAACTGTCTCGGTCAAAGACAACAAAACAAGATGAGCAGTCGTTTTATCCGTAACGTCAAAAGGAATTGTAGTGGAGTTCCCAATTCCTTTAATCAAAGGTCTACGAGATTCCCTCACTGGGCTAGCTTCATTTCCATTAGCGTAATTCCAGACTAATAAGCCATGGCTCTTAAGAAAGAGCTTAAGGATCTTGGGGTCATAATTTGCCAGATCACCAATCGTATTAATAGCTCGGCTCCGCAACTTCTTAGCAGTTGCTCGACCAACCATAAACAGTTCCTCAATGGGTAGAATCCACATTTTCTCTGCAATCTCGTCCGGGAAAATAGTATGTACTTTATCGGGCTTCGTAAGCTCTGAGGCCATCTTAGCCAGGATCTTGTTCGTACTGACGCCGACGTTAACTGTAAAACCTAGCTCATTTCTAATGCGGTCTTTAATTATGTAAGCAGCTTCCACAGGATCTTTAAAAAGGCGTTCCATGTTCGTGAAATCCATAAAATACTCATCAATGCTGTACTGCTCAATCAGGGG
>JARLHU010000013.1 GCA_031292095.1 Desulfosporosinus sp. | reverse complement strand
ATGAAAGAAAATAACAAGTCAAAGATGCCTTGGATATTTTGCGTCAGACAAGGAGGTATGATTACCTCATAGTGGGGCTATTAGGTAATCATACCGACGCAGTATGACACGAAATAGACTGGCATACTGACTGGTTATTTGCTTGAATGTGCCTAGATAAACTAAAGATAAAAGGAGGGCAAAGACTTGGGTCGACTCTTTGGAACAGATGGGGTTCGCGGCGTGGCCAACAGCCAGCTGACATCAGATCTCGCTTTTCGTCTTGGGCAGGCAGGTGCTTACGTCTTGAGCCGAGAGCATCCACACCCTAGAATTGTGATCGGTAAAGATACCCGAATTTCTGGGGATATGCTTGAAGCGGCACTAATCGCCGGAATTTGTTCGGTCGGAGCGGATGTTTTGCGGGTTGGTGTTTTACCGACGCCTGGAATTGCTCTATTAACGCGAACCCTTGATGTTAGTGCCGGCGTTGTAATTTCGGCGTCCCATAACCCTGTTCAAGATAACGGAATTAAATTTTTTGATTCGACAGGGTACAAATTACCAGATGCCATCGAAGATGAAATCGAAAGTATTGTTTTAAGTGAGGAAAAGCCTTGGGAAGTTCCGATTGGCGGCGAGATCGGACGTGTGATTGAAATCAACGATGCGGGGCGTCGTTATATGGATTTCCTAAAAGGTACGGTAGGACGTTTGGATGGGCTCAAGGTCGTTTTGGATTGTGCGAATGGAGCAGCATCCTATGTAGGGCCCGTGGTATTGCGAGAATGTGGCGTAGAAGTGATTTCTATTTGTAATACGCCGGACGGCGTGAATATTAACGCCAGTTGCGGTTCGACGCATCCTGAACAGTTACAGCGAGCAGTTCTGGAACACGGCGCCGATCTGGGACTAGCCATGGATGGAGATGCCGATCGTCTCATCGTTGTGGATGAACAAGGGACTATCTTAGACGGGGATTTTATCATGCTTATTTGTGCTTTAGCTCGAAAAGCGAAAGGAACCTTAGCCCAAAATGCAGTTGTCGTAACCGTCATGAGTAACTTAGGTTTACATCTTGCTCTCACAGAAGCAAAAATCACGATCTTTGAGACGCAAGTTGGAGATCGCTATGTCATGGAAGAATTGCTGAGAACCGGGGCGATGATTGGCGGGGAACAGTCAGGACATATTATTTTCCTAGACCACAACACAACCGGGGATGGATTATTGACAGCCCTACATTTGTTAGCCGTCGTCAAGGAAAGACAGGTTCAACTTTCAGAGCTCGCTTCTCAAATGCTGCGGTTACCTCAGGTACTCCTTAATGCTAAGGTGCTCCATAAGGAACGCTTAATGAAGGATGAGAGAGTGCTCGGGAAAGTGAATCAAGCCGAGGAAGCTCTCGGCGGTCGAGGCAGAGTGTTGGTACGTCCCTCCGGGACAGAGCCACTGATTCGGGTGATGGTTGAAGGCCCTGACCAACAAAAATTAAAGGAATTGGCCCAAGGAATTATTGACATCATTCTGCAGTGCGACGAATAAATAATACTATTAGCTAACTCGTTAGATTTGGCGTATAATGGTTCATGTGCATAAGTGTTTAAACTAACTTGGTGAAAATATGCACATGAACTTACTTTAGGATGAGAAAAGAGGGTGAACGTGCAATAACAATAAGCGGTAAAGATTCAATATTCAAAGTCGGACGGTTGTTTCAGAAAGGGCATAAGAATTTGAGCGCCAGGGCCTTAAAGGTATTGCCTAATTAAGGTCGACGAGGAAGAGGGTTATCGAACGTTTCGGCGGATCCCTCTCGGTGGCTTGTCACCGTAAAGCTTGCTTAAAGCCGGAGAGTAATTTCCGGGACAAAGAGTAAGCTGACAAGACAAGGGGGTAGTATGTTTATTTTGACCCCTCTTGCTTGTATTGCCTGGAATCTGAATCAACGAAGTCGTCCATGTGCGGGCGGCTTTTATTTTTTTAGGAGGGGCACGATGCTTCGTGCCATTTCCGTTGTTTTTATTTAGTGAGACGAATTGTAATTGAAAGAAGATTGAGGGGGAAAACATAATGTGTGGTATTGTAGGATATATAGGGAAACAGGTGGCTATACCGATTTTGGTGAATGGCTTAAAAAAACTAGAGTATCGAGGGTATGATTCAGCAGGAGTAGCTGTCTTAGATCGTGAGAAAATCGTGGTTTCCAAAAGTGTCGGTAAGTTAGTTGCTCTGGAACAAGAACTTGGAGCGGACTATTCTCAGGCTTACATAGGGATCGGACATACCCGTTGGGCGACACATGGCCGTCCTTCTCACGTCAATGCTCATCCGCATCACGATTGTAAACAAGATTTTGCCGTTGTGCATAACGGAATTATAGAAAATTATCTGGAATTAAAAGATGCGCTCCTTGAAAAAGGACACAATTTTGTTTCTGAAACAGATACAGAAGTATTGGCCCACTTACTTGAGGACTGTTATGAAGGAGACCTTGAGGAGGCTGTGCGTAAAGTCTTAGCGACGATTCGCGGGTCTTATGCGATGGTTGTCTTAAGTCGTAAGGAGCCCGATAAGTTGGTTGCCGCCCGCAAAGACAGCCCAATGGTAGTGGGTCTCGGAGACGGAGAGTTCTTTGTCGCCAGTGACATCACGGCGATCCTAAACTATACCCGAAAAGTCTACATCTTGGACGATGGCGAGATGGTGGTTATTACTGAAGAGGGAGTAAAGGTCACAGATTTCCAAGGAAACCCCCGTGCCAAAGAAGTCTATGACGTGAAGTGGGATGTGGTGGCTGCTGAAAAAGGCGGATACGAGCATTTCATGCTCAAGGAAATTAATGAACAACCCCAAGCTTTGCAAGCTACGATGCTAGGACGATTGAAAGACGAGAAAATTGTTCTCGAGGAAGTGGATTTAACCCCTGAACAACTCGCTCAGATTAATAAAGTGTATATTGTTGCTTGTGGTACGGCATGGCATGCCGGGCTGGTTGGCAAGACCTTAATTGAGCGTTGGGCACACCTCCCGGTTGAAGTGGACATTGCCTCTGAGTTTCGCTATCGATCTCCGCTGATCGATGAGCATACTCTCGTTGTGGTGATCAGTCAGTCCGGAGAAACAGCGGATACTTTAGCTGCGCTTCGTGAAGCCAAAAACCGCGGAGCTCGTGTGGTGGCCGTGACAAATGTCGTCGGCAGCACGGTATCCCGAGAAGCCCATGATGTCATCTTTACCTGGGCTGGCCCAGAGATTGCAGTCGCTTCGACGAAAGCCTACACAACACAATTGGAAGGAATGGTTTTACTCGGACTCTATCTCGCCCAGGTTAAGGGGACCATGTCTTCGGAAAAGATCGGGAAGATTATCACCGCTCTGAAGAAGATTCCGGCTCAGGCCCAAGAGATCCTGGATCAAGAAGGTCTTATTAAAGAGTTAGCTAAGTCGTTTGTTAAGGTGGAAGATGCCTTTTTCATCGGCCGCTCTTTAGACTGGGCAGTAGCTATGGAAGGGTCCCTGAAGCTGAAGGAAATTTCCTATATCCATGCCGAAGCCTATGCTGCCGGGGAGTTAAAACACGGCACCTTAGCACTCATCACAGAGAATACGCCCGTCATTGCTTTGGCAACCCAACGAGATGTGTACGATAAAACCATTTCCAATGTTAAAGAGGTAAAAGCTCGGGATGCTCGTGTAATCGGACTTACGTATCAGGGAAACACGAGTTTGGCGAAATCCGTCGATCATGTGATCTACATTCCGGAAACGATGGATGAGTTAGCTCCAATCCTGACTGTCATTCCGCTGCAACTACTGTCGTATTATGTGTCCGTTGCCAGAGGGTGCGATGTTGATAAGCCAAGGAATTTAGCAAAGAGCGTTACGGTGGAATAGGAAAAATCACTTTATTTGTATAGTTTGTTAGGGTAATAAATGTAGTGTAACTAGAAAATAAAATGTGTAACTAGAAAATAAAATGTGTAACTAGAAAATAAAATGTGTAACTAGAAAACAAAATGAGTGATTAGAAAATAAATGATGTAACTAAAATTATGAATAAATATGCATTCGGTCATGATACCAGATGCATATTTATTGCATGGAGAGATGTTGATGATAAGGTATTTTCCATCCCTTTTTCCAGATGAAAGCATATACAGCTGTTTCAATAGATACGATAAACACGTGGGTAATCACAATTCTTTAAGTACTATCAAAACACTCCTAGGGAAGAATCATCTAAGAGTTACTCCTCTATTTACTACGAACCTGGAGTACATGTCTAGTCAATTTCCAGAGGGTACTGATTTCTCAGCTGACTACTTTATCAATAATCATACAATATTGCCATTTTACAAACTTTTTGTGCCCACTGACAGATACTCCAAAGCGGTTGATATGTTGAAAAACGGAAGTCTAACATCTGTTTATGCAGAACTTGGGATAAATGGAGGTTCGACAATAGAAGCCAAACGAATTAAGTATTGTCCTGAATGTATTGAGGCAGACAGAAAACTATTTAAATGTGCTTATTTGCATAGAATTCATCAAGTATCAGGTGTGTATGCCTGTGCGAAGCATAAGTGTTTATTAAATGAAGCTGATTTTAGTACTGATAGCCGTGATGGTTTACTGGATATTAATAAATATGTTGACAGTGACAGCGGGTTAGTTATTCTTCCAAGGTTGACTGATGAAGTGCTTTCATTAGCTTGCGATGTCAATCATTTAATAACTAACAATGATGATTTTGGTGACTTTGACATAGTAAAAAAGAAAATTACTGCTCAGATGTATAAAAAAGGTTATATCGCTACTGGTGGAAACACCAATCAGTCTAAGCTCCACAAGGACTTCCTATCATTTTATACTCACGAATTTCTATCTCTTCTCCAATCAGACTTTGATTATGATAACGTGAACAACTGGTTAAGAATATTGACTGGTAAAAAAAATATAGTTACGAATCCCATCAGGCAAATCCTCTTTATCAAATTTCTATTTGGTGATATGAATAATTTTCTACAGTCAAGCTTCGAGTATCTGCCATTTGGTGAACCACCCTTCCCATGTTTGAATTCTCAATCTGATCATTATAGAGATTTGGTAATTGACACCTGCCAAATAAAAACTAGTTATCATAATCCGAAGGCTATTGGAACATTCATTTGCTCAAGATGCGATTATACATACTCTCTTAACATTGATGTCTATCAGAGTACCGGATTTAAACGGGTTAGGCGTAAGACCAAAAATAGTTCCATAGAGTTAGGACATGATAGCCCCATATTCAGTTCAAAGCTAGATGAAAAGTATAAAAATGAATTAAGCTCATTGCTATTGCTAGACCCCTCAATTTCAAGATCAACTATTCAATCATTGAACAAATGTGCATATAGCTGGCTATTGAGTCACGACAAGGAGTGGTTTGAAAGTCGAGTTGTGGGCCCACAAAGTCCTAGTGGTTCCATCACAAGGGTAAATTGGGAGGAACGAGATAAGGAAACCCTAGCCAAAGTGAAACAAGCTGTTGATGAAATCCGTAACGAACCTACTCCCATAAGGATAACCTTAAATAAAATTATTAAAATTTGTAAGTATGCAGCTTTAAAAAGGTACTTGCATAAAATGCCTTTAACCAGTGAATTTATATCCTCTTGTACTGAGGCACTTGAGCATTACCATAAAAGAAAGATAGAGGCTATCATACATAAGTTGATTATCGAGGACGGGAGCCTGAGTAGGTATGTTATCCTTCGGCGAGCTGGCATCCAAGAGAACTGTCATAATTATGATGGCTATATTGAACTTAAGATTAAACAATATAAATAAAGAATTATGATGATTATTATTATTCGTAAAGCGTGACTATTTATGTACAGAAACAAGAGTGGAAGTACTTTCTTTCAGTCTTGTTCTGCGTAAATGGCTAATGTAGAAGGAGGCTGTCTTTTGGTCAGCACAAACGGCTTTAAGGGACGTTATAGGCAGAACAAATATAGCAGAAATGCCTCTCTGATCGAGAGCGGATAGATCGTGAACTTAACTGTCATTGATCGGTGTACTGAACCATGGGGCATGAATGTCTCAGGAGTAGCGATTCCCCCACCTCCGTACCACGCTCCTAACAGAAAAACACCCCTCATTGCAGAGAGGTGTTCTTCTGTTTACTGTTCTTCCAGTCGGTCGATTACCCGTTGAATATGAAGTTTCGAAATATCCAGTTCAGTCTTATCATTGAATACTTTGGTCATATATTGGGATAGTTTTATGGAACCGTATTTGCTGACCATTCTGATTATGATCTGCCTTGTTTCCACGCTTGGCTCAATTCCTGTTTCTTGTTTAAATACTTCGATTAGCTGTTGGTCTTCCGTTGTGGGCATACTCCATTTACCAAGTATAGTCCAGTGACGAACCATTCCAATGAGATAGCTTAAATTTTGTTTGTCTTTGCTTTTTTTAGCGAATACGCCTATGGCATCGTTTAAATAATCGTAGGCATCAATTTGCCGGCTCTTTAGGTGGTAATAAAGCTCCCGCAATCCCTCTTTATCCTCTAAGGATAGATTAGCGGAAATGCGTTCCTGATAAAGATGGATAATTTTGTTGATTTGTTGGGTTTCTGGATCGAGTGACGGTACTATTGATAGTTGTGTTTGTTCCAATTGTGACAACCTCCTGCCAGTATTCTTGACAAAAGAGGCAAGATGTAATCCCTGCTCCTCAGATGCGTGTACGTACGTTCCAATTCCGAAACAGGAATGGATTGTGCCGATTGTTATCGTCGCCTCCTTATAAATTGCCACGTTCTGGCAGGAGTAACCGTATCATATGCCTTTCACCCCTCGTCTCCGAAGCGTGCTCGATGCGGACAGCTCACCATCTGGGCGCGACCCACTTGGGTAAAGTCTTGCCAATACCTAATATTGGTCGGGGTAGAAGATGACGTTGACAGGGGTCTAACCATATGAGAACAAGTGGAAAGATGGTCTTTATAACAGGTTGTGGGTCGGGCTAAGGCTCATGTGGGTACGCTAACATCTATGGCGAGTATATAAAAGAAGATAACATGGATAGGGGGACTCTGTTCCGTTTGGCCATCAAGCAGGCCTTCCGGCCCCAGATTACCACGGAACTCGGTAAGCGCTGACAGGTAGATCGCGCAAGGAATGAGATATCGAGTTGCCATGGGCAATTTTACTTTTTGAAAATACGCTCCAAAATATCAGATGCTGGTTTGATTGAGGGTTTTCCTCCCTATCACCTTCTTATTTTGGAATTTACAAACTGCGCCCTTTGCCATGTATATGTCAATGAGACTCTGCCTACGATTGTGATGGACCGGGGTATCGCCACGAAGGATAACATTGCCTTACTCCAAGAGAAGGACTATCCCTATGTGAGGATCTTTGCCAATCGTTGCGAGATCGACAGGCAAAAGTTCCACAAGAGCTGTTTGTTTGCGCAACCGTTTCCACGTCGAGTGTTCGCTGGCAGGTTTAATCAGGCGTCCCAAAATGATTGCTTGCGCGAGGGCCTGATCAGTAACGTTCATACCACATTGCTTTAATAGCTCATCAAAACCAAGTCGTTGCTAAAACGTGTGGGCGACTAACTCAGGTCCAAGAGAACGAAATGTCGAGGTATTGACTGATTGCGTATCAACGGTAAGCATTTCGCGCTCACTGTGCCGAATCGACGTATCGTTCTCTTTTTGCTGTACAAAATGAAAATGCTCCATCGCTTGATCGGTAACCTTTGAGACAGGTCCATTTTGCTCAAAAAGAGATGTCTGACCAGCCAAACGAGCCTCTAGAACTTTGGCGAGTTTTGACCACAAAGACTTAAGCAATTCTAAAGTACCAAGATGCATAATAATACGCTGCTTGACGGAGGACTTTGATCCTTCGGAAACGCGAAATGATTCAACGAGACGATGAGTGACGTATTTAGTTTTAGTCTTCTTATTGGTAGTAACGTATTCACGAATATACATGATCCAATTATACCAGAGACAAGGGGGTTGGTAACTCGTATTCCGGAAAACTAATTTTCCCAGTAAATGCATTACAGTTCTGAATAATATATAAAGTATATAAATTTTAGGTCACTACAGTGAAATTTCGCAGACCTTACCCTTGATATAATGCAGGTCTGCGGGTTTAAAGAACCTTATAAAAGGAAAAACCTAGGCGGTTTAGCCTAGGTCAGACGAAAGTCGGGTTAGGGATTGCGATGCCACAACAGATTTCTTATAATAATTAAAGGAGGTCTAGGCAAGAATGGCTATACACTGATTGTTCTTGCTGTAGATTGAAACTGTTAAGATTAAAATCCAAAGAAGCCGTATGGTAAGTAAAAAACGGCTGTACGGTTTGCTTTTTAAGGATTTAAGCGCGATGCATAATAATAGATATCGTCATGCATCATGAATGACACCAATAATTTCTAAAATTGCTTTACGCACATCGGAATATTTGTTATATTTATTGCAGGACAAGAAAAAGCTTTCGAAAACAGTGGCTACTGTTCTTGGAAGCTCTCTCATTTACAAAGTAGTTGATATGCATATTATCGCAAACGGCGGTTTGTTTGTCAATTAGAGTCTTGCACTCGATTAAGTAGGAGGACAAACAAATGCGCTTTTACGTAAACAAGAATACACAGACGAACGGCGACCATGAGGTTCATCGATCTACATGCAGTTGGTTGCCAGATGCTGAAAATCGCCTGTACCTTGGCGATTTTACTACATCACAGGTAGCCGTTAAAGAAGCACGCAAATACTACGGCCAGGTTAATGGCTGTTGTTACTGTTGCCCAGAAACACACACTTCCTAAGCAAATCTATCTACCCGTCTGTTCTTGCGGACGGGTAGACATATTGGGAGGACATCCATGAGATATTTAAAGATATCAGAGATTGCCGTTGTGCAGAGCGGATTGGTACTGAATAGAAAAGAAGCAAAAGATGAGGTAAGCACCGTTTGTACATATAAGCGGTTAAATCTTAGATCGCTTGATGAGGATGGAAAAGTGGACGAATTGTCGCTTGATGACTATGATGCCAGAGGAATTATTGACGAGCAGTTCATTACGGTTAAAGGCGATGTAATTGTCCGAATGTTTGTACCGATTAGCCCTGTCACAATTACAGAGGAAACAAGCGGATTGGTAATTCCATCGCAGTTGGCCACTATCCGCATAAAAGATACAACGCAAGTTTTGCCGGAATATCTTCGTTACTATTTATCGCAGGACACCGTCATCAACAAAATACTGGCAGAGGAAGGCTGGCAAAACCAGCGGACAATCAAAATAGGCCCAATAGCAAATCTGCTGATTCCACTGCCAACGATGGAACAGCAGATAACAATTGCAAAGATCGTCCAGGCAAATACAAAACGTAAAAAACTATACCAAGAATTGATTCAGCAAGAGGATGCACACATCAGTGCCCTTATCAACAAAATTATTGGAGGTAATTCCAAATGAGCACAACCAAAAGAGATATAGAGAATGCATTGATGAGAGGTGCAGACTCTTTAAGGGATACGATTGATGCGTCAAACTATAAGGACTATGTTTTGCCGATTATGTTTATAAAATATTTGAGCGACTCCTACGAAGAAGAAGTTCAGAAGCTCGAAATAGATTATCAGGGTGCAAGACTGGAACGCCAAAAGCAATACTTGGCGTTTACAGTGGCTCGTGACTCTTCTTTTCAATCGCTCTACGAGCAGCGCCATGCAGATAATATTGGCCAGTTAATCAATATGGCAATGCGTCAGATTGAAGCTGATAATAATCAGCAATTGGCTGGCGTGTTGAATACTGTTGACTATAACAGTGAAAATGCACTAGGAACAAGAGAGCATAAGAATGCAATTCTTCGAGAACTACTGGAGGACTTCGAACCGCTCGACCTGCGTCCTTCACAAATTGAAGTAAAGGACGATCAGGTACCTGCCGACGTAATCGGCGATGCCTATGAATATATGATTGGCCAATTTGCCAGCATGGCCGGTAAGAAGGCGGGCTCTTTCTACACACCGGCGGCAGTATCTGAGATCATGTCCCGCATTGTGGATGTGAAACCGGGTGAGCGGGTGTATGACCCTACTTGCGGTTCGGGTTCCTTGCTTATCAAGACGGCAAAAAAGCAAAATACAAACGCGGTTTCCATCTATGGACAGGAAGTAAACGGTTCGTCTGTTGCTATGGCGAAAATGAATATGTATATCCACGAAATCAGAGACGCCAAGATTGCCTGGGGCGATACACTTGCCAATCCTATATTTAAGGACGAGGACGGAAATCTGCTGCAGTTTGACGTAATTGTAGCTAATATGCCGTTTTCGAAAGATAAGTGGTCAGCTGGGTTTAACCCCGGCGGCGAGTCTACGGGCAAAGGCAAAAAAGAGTTTAAGATGGAAGCTACGCTGGATAAATTCCACCGTTTTGACTGGGGCGTACCTCCGTCAAGCAAAGGGGACTGGGCGTTTCTTCTCCACATGATTGGCAGCCTTGCCCTAGACGGCAGAATTGCAGCAGTTACGCCTCACGGCGTTTTGTTCCGTGGTGCTTCAGAAGGCATTATTCGCAAACGATTAATTGACGAAAACCTGCTGGAGGCTGTCATCGGTTTACCTGAAAACCTGTTTTATGGCACCAGTATCCCTGCATGTATTCTTGTCTTAAAAAAGGGCAGAACGAACACTGATGTGGTGTTTATTGATGCCAGCAAAAAGGACGAGGACGGCAACTTAAGATATGTAAAAGCCACGAATCAAAATGAATTGACTGAAAAGAATATCAGCGATATTGTGACAGCATATCAAAGCAGACAGGACGTTGACAAGTTCGTTCATGTGGCAACCCTAGACGAAATCAAGAAAAACGACTACAACCTTAATATCGCTCGTTATGTGGACACCTTTGAGGAAGAGGCGCTTGTGGATATTGAGCAGGTGCAAAGTAATATCAAACGGATTAAAGCGGAGCTTGTAGATGTTGAGGCACAGATGGAAGCTTATTTTGAGGAACTAGGGCTCTAGTACAGATTTCATTGGCAGAACTAGCATAAAGACATATGGGAGGTCACACAATGACCGATGAAATAGAAAAGCGAATAGAACAGGTGAAGAACGGCAAAGTGCCGGAGGGGTACAAACGAGAAAAGGGTAAAATCATTCCTGCCACGTGGAGTGGTAAAAAACTTGGTGATGTTTTGCAGAAGGTTGGAAAACGAGTTGCTGTTGAAAAAGACGTTTATTATACTCAAATTGGAATTCGGTCTCACGGCAATGGGTTGTTTTATAAAGAACCTGTTTCTGGCACAGAGCTTGGAAACAAGACTGTATTCTGGATTGAAAAGGATTGTTTTGTAGTAAATATTGTTTTTGCATGGGAACAGGCAATCGGAAAAACAACAGAAAAGGAAGTCGGCATGATAGGCTCTCATCGTTTCCCGATGTATCGTGCTATTCCTAATGAAGCCTCTATTGAGTACTTACTTTGGTTTTTTAATACAAAAAGGGGTATTGATATTTTGTCAGCAGCTTCACCAGGCGGGGCTGGGCGAAATAAAACATTGGGGCAAAAGGAGTTTGCCAACAGCAAGGTTTATTTGCCGCCCTTTTCTGAGCAAGAAAAAATTGCGAAGGTTCTCACCCACTGTGAGAAGATAATTGAACTAAAAAAACAGTTGATATACGAAGAACGCAAACAGAAAAAATGTTTGATGTATAAGCTTTTGACAGGTCAAAAGCGCCTTCCGGGATTCAATATGAATTGGGAAAAATACGAATTTGATGTTCTATTTAAAAAAGTATCGTCGGCTGAACACCAAATTCAAACACCTCAGTATCAAAAGACCGGTAACATTCCCGTTGTTGATCAAGGTCAGAATAAAATCATTGCATATAGCGATGATAATAGCAAAAAAATTGATTGTCCTATAGGAGGAATAATTGTATTCGGTGACCATACTAGAATTTTAAAACATATCGATTTTGATTTTATTGTAGGTGCTGACGGAACTCAACTATTAGTGTCTAATGACCGTTATGCAAGTACATTGTATCTGTATTATGTACTTGCAAATCTAGATATTAAAAGCCTTGGATATAGCCGGCACTTTAAATATATCAAAGAAAATATTTTTAAGATACCTAACAAGCACGAGCAAACTGCCATTGCCAACATCCTTTCCACCGCTGACCGTAAAATTGAACTTATAGAGCAAGAATTGGAACAGTGGAAACAAAAGAAAAGGTCTCTGATGCAGTTACTGTTAAACGGAATTGTGAGAGTGAATGTATGATTGAACAAGAAAAGATGAAATTTGGGGAATGGGAGATGTTCTTAAGAAACATTTCCGAATTTGTTCAAATGGCAAAGATAAATGGAATTAAATTTGAAGTTTACACGAATGAACAAGGCAAGCACAACAAGGCGCATTTGCTTGTGTCCACATCAAGCCCGTCTATGTCCATCGCAATTGAAGATGCAGAAATTCTGGCATGCAGTGGTAAAATCTCGCCGCCGCAAATAAAGGCTGCCCAAAAATGGGTTGGAGATAATTAGGACTTAGTCATAAGTTATTGGAACAAGATTTCAAATGGATTAGAAATTTCGGTAGCGTAGGAGGTAAGAATATGCCAAGAGATACACATCATGTTGTACATAACACCAATGGTGGTTGGGATGTAAAACGTGGCGGAGGTCAGCGCTCCAGTGGCTATTTTGATACAAAGAAAGAGGCTGTTAACGCAGGCAGAGAGATAAGCCGCAACCAGGGTACAGAATTTTTAATTCATGGGCTAGACGGAAAAATCCAGTCCTCAGACAGTCACGGAAATGACCCGTGCCCACCAAAGGATTCAAAATAGTGATGAGACAAGCAGGGCTGTTTACAGTCCTGCTATATCTGCTAATAGCGGTGTTTGTCTGATCACTCCAAAACAGATACGAGGAGAGAATGCCATGCCAACTCATACAATATTTAATGAACGCCCCGAGTCACAGGACAGGGCATTAAAAGTCCTCGAAAAATTAGGATACACCATCGTACCAAGGAGTGAAGCAGAGCAAAGGCGCGGCTCTCGCAAAAGAGTGCTTTTCGAAGACGAATTGCTGTCATTTTTAAGCAAACGAACCTATCCATTCGGAAGTGAAAAACGCTTCTTTTCGGGTGGATCTATTGCTAATGCCATTCGTGCTATTAACCTGCAAAGTGCAGCTGGGTTGTTTGCGGCTAATAAAGAAATCTACGATTTGCTTTGTACGGGCAAAAGCCTGGAAGAATCCCTGCCTGATGGCACAAGACAGTCTTTTGATGTTGACTACATTGACTTTGAACATCCCGAAAATAACACTTTTCAGGTGACTGATGAATTTGAAGTAGAACGTCCGAATGGTCAATTTGCCCGTCCGGATATTGTTGTTTTGGTGAATGGTATTCCACTCGTAGTTATCGAATGCAAAAAGTCCGGGGTTGACGTAATGGAAGGCGTCACACAGAACATACGAAACTGGGGCAACGACTATATCCCACAGCTTTTTCAATATTCGCAGCTTGTTCTCGCAGTAAACCCTGATAAGGTTTTATATGGCACCTGCGGTACACTTAGCAAATACTTTGTTTCGTGGCATGAGGACGACAAGGACTGGTTGCAGGACTGGTGTAGAAAATGTTCGCCGGATGGACAAACGAAAGAGCAGGACAGAGCGCTTGTTTCTCTGTTGCAGCCCAAGCGCTTGCTGGATCTCATTCGCAACTTTATTATTTACGATAACAATGCAAAAAAGATTGCCCGCTATAAGCAATATTTTGCCATTCAAAAGTGTATGGATCGTGTCTTGCTAAAAGATGACGCCGGCACCAGAAACGGCGTTGTGTGGCATACGCAAGGTTCAGGCAAGACCTTGACCATGATTATGCTGACTAAGATGATTTTGCGAGAAAGCTTGAGATCGGACAGCCAGATTAAAGACCCGAGGTTCATTATGGTTACCGACCGTATCAACCTTGACAAACAAATCCGTGATAACTTTATCAATACTAAAATGAGTCCTCATCGAGCTAAAACGGGTACGGGTTTGATTGAGCTCTTGAAAGAAGATGGGAATACGGTTATTACGGCACTGGTTAACAAATTCGAAACGGCAATTAAGCAAGATTACAGTAACGAAAAGGATAATATTTTTCTGTTTATTGATGAGGGACACAGAACGCAATATGGCAAGATGAATATCTATATGAGCAAGGTGCTGCCCAATGCTGCAAAGATTGCCTTTACAGGAACACCGCTTTTGAAGCAACCAAAGAATAGCGGAAAGGAAACGGTAGAAAGTGCAAAAAACACTTATCTTAAATTTGGCCCGCTGATTGATAAATACACCTTGCAGGATGCTATAGATGACCGTGTTACAGTGCCAATTCTTTATGAAGGTAGAGTGGTTCCACAGAAGGTTACAAGCAAGCAAATCAACGAGCACATAAAACATATCACTGTCGGTTTGCCAGATGATGCACGTAAGGATCTGGAAAAAAAGTACAGTAGATTTGTAGCTATTGCGCAGACGAAGCAACGCTTGAGCATGGTTGCATTTGACTTGCACGAACATTTCATCGGTTATGTAAAGCCGAAGGGCTACAAGGCAATGCTGACATGTTCTTCACGAGCAGCCGCCGTAGAAATGTTCTATTTGCTAAAGAACTTAGGTGGTATCAAACCTGCTGTTGTAATTACACCCAACACACAAAAAGAGGGAGAAGACGAGGAAAACACTAAAGAGTCCGAAAAGATTATTGCGGACTTTTTCCGAAAAGAAGTTGACCCATTATACAAAAACAATTATGAGACCTATGAAGACTTTGTTACAGGGACATTCATTGACCATGACGGTGATGTCGATTTACTGATTGTCAAAGATAAGCTTTTAACTGGATTTGATGCACCGATTGCAGGTGTTTTATATGTAGATAAGCCCCTGAAAGACCATACCTTGTTGCAGGCAATCGCACGTGTGAACCGTGTGTACGAAAGTAAGGATTTTGGTCTGATTGTGGATTATATCGGCATTTTCAAAAAACTGAATTCGGCATTGGATTTATATAACGATGAAAAATCCGGCATGAGCGGCTTTGACAGAGAGGACATTGGCAATGCAATTTCTACGGTGTCTGAACAGAAAACAAAGCTTGAAAAAACGCATCATGAACTTTGGAAAGTCTTTGAAGGAATCTCTAAGAAAGAAACCAGTGCTAATGTGTGGCAGGAACGTTTACGTGAATATGACATCAGAAAGGATTTTTACGAAAAGCTGTCTTCTTTTGCGAAGCAGGTAGATTTTCTCTATGCAAGTTATGGACTGTTTGAGTCTGTGGGATTTGAAAAGTCTGAGGAATACCGCCGTGATTATCTTTTTTTCAAGAAACTAAAAGACAGTGTTTCGCTCCGCTTTAATGATAGTGTGGACTTTTCCAAGTATGAAGATGGTATCAGACAATTATTGAATACCTATGTAAATGCGGAAGACGCCAAGATTATTATTGAGCCGCTTGATATGTTGAATAAAGACAAGATGCAAGAACAGTTGGCAAGACTTGGTTCAAAAGAAGCAAAATCGGAAGCCATCCAAACTCGTCAAGTGGAAGTGCTTGAAAGTCGCCGGTATGACGATCCGATCATGTATATGACCTTTATGGATCGAATTAACGAAACGATTCAAGTGTATTTGGCAGAACGTAACAGCGAAAAATATCTTTCGTCCATGGAAAATATGGCAGAAGACTACAGAGAGGGCAGAAGCTCTGTTGTGTATCCGGAAATCATTATGGATGATGGTCATGCCAAGGGGTTTTACGGTGCAGTGTGCAGCGGGATTAAAAAGTCGCTGGGTGAAGTCACTGGATACAACGAGGATGGGCTGGGCAGGTTATCAT
Organism: Desulfosporosinus sp.; assembly: GCA_031292095.1. Lineage (GTDB taxonomy): Bacteria > Bacillota > Desulfitobacteriia > Desulfitobacteriales > Desulfitobacteriaceae > Desulfosporosinus. The sequence continues at coordinate 20,186 of JARLHU010000013.1, read as the reverse complement.
TGCAAATCAAAACCACGATTGTTGAGTATGCAAAGCGTGACTGGAGAGATAACGTAATTGTCCATAGAAATATTAAAAAGAAACTTGATGACCTGTTGTTTGATTATATGGAGGATAACAATCTGAATTGGTCGTTGGATACCATCGATATTATTATTGATGAGATAATGATGGTTGCAAAAAAGGGGTACTAGTATGGAGATACAGGAGATTACATTACCATCATCAAAAAGACTTGTATATGTAGAAATAGTGCGCAAGCGGATGAAAACTTGCCGACTAAAAGTTTTCCCAGACCAAACGATTAAGCTCTCCACGCCAAAATCTGCTCCCGTTGAATGGATAAGAGATTTTTTGGAAGAAAAAAGCGGCTGGATTGAGGCTAAATGGGACAAATTCAGCAAAACCACGGGTTATGCTGCAACGGCAGAGATAAGAAATGGTATGTCGATAAAACTGTTGGGCGAGGATTTAATATTTTCAGTAGCGCATTGTGATAAAAACGTTGTTTACAAAGAAGGCAAAATCATACATGTTTGTAGCAAAGACATTAACAATCAAGATTATCTATTTGCACTGTTTGAAAAATGGTGGAGAAAAGAATCACTGTTGATTTTGTCAACGGAAATGGAAAAGTTATATCCGATTATAAGAAAATATGAGGTCGCCTATCCTAAGATTGTTTTACGAAAGATGAAAACGCTTTGGGGAAGTTGCAGCGTACAAAGAGGTATTGTGACATTTAACCAGTATTTAGTTAAAGCGAAACCAGCGTGTATCGAGTATGTTGTATTGCATGAGCTAGTTCACTTTATTTATCCAAATCACAGCAAACAGTTTTATGATTTTTTAAGTATCCATATGCCGGACTGGAAAGAACGAAAAAAGATATTAGATCAGGATGTGGTTCATGGACTCTGATAAGGAAGAAACTGATTCATCATGTGAGTGACAGTCCTAAAAGATGGAAGACATAAAGAACCATGTTATTAAAACTTAGAGAGAGAATAAGTGATATTTGGGCCCTAAAAGGGACTCAGGTGCTACTAAATTAAATAGTTACAAGGTATTTGGTCGCTGAACTAAAACTTATTGAAAAAGCCAAGATTTTTTTGGCGGGATAAGTCTGTAAATTAGCGAGGGTAACAAATATGATTCATGAAATACATCTTAAGACAAAGAGACGAGACGAAATGATCGATATAACCGCGCAAGCTGAAGCCCTTCTGGAAAACGTTCAAGAAATGCTTGTGGTAGTCTATTCTCCCGATACTACTGCAGGAATTACGATCAATGAAAATGCCGATCCGAATGAGAAAAAAGATACCATGAGAATACTTGATGATTTTCCCCAAATTTAGATTAATAAAAAAGAGTGTGAAATTATGAATCTTATGTATTTCTATAAAAACTTTAATATGGGGAGAGAAATAGATATAGCAGGAACCTTTATTTATAATGGGATGAAAAATTTCAATATAGTAGATGGATTCAGTGAAGAATGTGATATATTTCATATTTTATATCCGCTAGCAGTTGGAATTGAACGTTTACAAAAAGTCCTGCTCGTTTTATTAGAAGATTTCCCGGAAGAAATTACCGATGAAACTATTAAAGAATTTGAGAAAAGTTTGATCACACATAGCCATCAAAATTTGCACGGAAAAATCTCTTTAAAATATAAACTTGGATTTAACACACATCAAAATGCGTTTTTACAGTTATTAACTGAATTTTATGAAACCTGCCGATATGATAGATTTAATATTTCGCCGAATTCTCATAAGGAAAGAGATTTATTCATAGCTTTTCTATCTAATCGTTTGAACATAGAAATATGCGTAGATAAAGCATTTATGGATACTCCTAACGATACTCGAATAAAGAAATTTTTTGGACGCATTGTAGGGACGGTCACAAGAGCTTATTATTCTGCAATTCGAGACCAGGCTTACGCGCTTAATCTACGCACATTTGAATTACGCTATGATTCTCCTGCATATAAACTTTTTCTTAGTGAATTGAAAGATAATTCTTTTAAGGAATTACTATTTAATGAACGTATAGCTTTAGCAGAATTTTTTGTATATCTTTTAAATTACAACAGCGAGGAAGAGATTCGTGGTTATATAGATAGAGTTGAACCATTACAATTAGGATTAAATGAGATGGAAATCTATTTTAATGGTATATGCAAAGGCAAAGTGCCTACTACTTTAGTAGATGGAGTTACTTATTGTTATGAAAAGATGGGCGATACTTCAAAGAGAATAAAAATGATGGATGAATTGACATCTTTACTTTAATCAGGTTTTTGTGGCGTGAAGATTATCATTTAAGAAGTGACTAAATAATGGTCAAAATAACAGAACTTGTAGTCTGAAAAATAAAAAAATAAGGAGAACACATTTCTTCGGAGCTATCTTGTAGGTGAAGGCAGTGAGGGACTACTTTTAGATAGAACCATCGTTGACTATACCGAGGCCAATAACGGTGAAGGTTTTGAAATACAGAAGGCAAAGACGGACCATGCCGAAGGCTGTGGCGGAGGTTGTGGAAGTTGCAGTTGCGACGCCCCGCTCTGATATGAAGAGGTGACAATAAATGCACTTAGCTTTCCCAACAGATGAAAAAGTCAGGGTTTGATTAGATGTGGAATGTAAATCCCTCAATATCCCTTTAGGCTGACGTACTGTGCTTAGTATGTGCGTTCGATTTCATTTTTCTGAATTTGAGTGTATTGAAGAACGATTCCCAATAGTACCACAAAACTTAAAACCCAGCTACAATGTAGCTCTTCTCAGGTTTAGGTGGGGCCTAATACTATTTTGGGCTAAAGATATTCAATCGGGAATAAAACGATAAACGCAAGGGCGGAAACTGTAGAAGAAAAAGCCTAGTTTTAAGCATAGCCTCCAGCGAAAGCGTTGTCGCATAGTAGCCGATGAGTTATATGAGTGGAAGGAAGAGGGGTCTACCAAAAGACCCTTTAGGATAACCTTAAAGAATAAAGAACTGTTCGGGTTTGCTGATCTTTTGAACACATGGAAGTCATCGATCGGTGGTATTGTAAACTCATGCAGTATAATCATAACGACAACAAAAGCCCTCCAAAAGGTTGGCATCACAATACCTCTAGGTCTTCCTGCTCAAGTGAGCTAGAAGCTGAAAGACTTGGGTGCAGGCCGCCTAGCAGACATGGATGCCGCAGGGCTTGAGGTGCAGGTATTATCGTTGGCTGGAACAGCAGAAATTGACAAGCTGCTTCCTGCTGACGCGATCGCTGTTGCTCGTGAATGCAACGATCAACGATATACTAGCCAACGCCGTGGCCAGTCATCCCAATCGAGATCGCATCTGTCAGCAAGCCCTTAAGAACAGATTGGAACAAATTTTCGAACCGGAATTCAGCGATTGTAGTTATGGCCACCGACCAGGGCGCTCAGCGCATCAAGCTATGAGGAAAATCTACCGCGAAATTATGTCCGGACACGAGTGAGTTGTCGATGCTGACATTGAGAAGCTACTTCGATATTATATCCCCAAGAAAAGCTTATTGATGAAGTAGCCAAGGAAGTCAGTGGTGGTAGCATGCTGAAATTAATCCGAAGCTTTCTGTAAAGGCGTTAATTTCAAGGAAGCAATAAAGATTTTTGATGTTTTACAGGAATGGTACTTTGATGCGACGCTGACAAACCGTCATGTTTATGTAAGTTCCTTCTTGACACGAAAAAAGCGGATGAGCATATGAAGCTCATTCGCTTTTTTCAAACCAATTTTAGATATTAAGTTTAGTAGGTTTGGGCCTGAATTGTAAAATTATTGACTTGCCATGGAAAATGATGTATAATTTATTTTAATTTTCCTGCATAATCATAGAAATAACATTGTATATATAACCTTGACAATATAATAGCATATATACTGTTATATTGTCAACAACATTTATGGAAAAAACAATGATTATGTTCGGAAATTTTCGGGCTAAGGAGGCATAGTTAATCCTATTATTTGTAAGAAAGAAGGAAAAGAATGACTAATCAAGTTGTTTTGGAGTTGAACAAACTGACAACAGGGAAGAACTTAGGCAAAATCGGGGTGGCATTTATAGTTGATACATATTCGCGCATGGTGCTACGAGTTTTAAAGAAGGGTACTGCGAAAGTTGGCTGTCGTGGGGTAAAGGTTAATTCGATTTATTATGACAGTGATGAATTTACCAAATCTGATTTAGAAACCCAAGTGCCGGTCTTTTATGATCCTTTGAATACGGGTATTGTCTATTGTTTTGTTAGGGAGCAGTGGGTCGTAGCCATCCTGAGGGAACTATAAATAATATTAAAGGAGTGTGAAATTATATGGCGAAAAAGAGAACTCCTCTCACGGACAAAAATATAAAAAGAATGATTAAAGAAGGCAGAGGACAAGGCGAGGGCGTTGAATACATCCCTTGGCTTGCTGTGAGAGATGTCCCTTCTTTAGGGCGTTCTACAGAAGGAAAAGGTTGGAAAACTGGGAGGATACATCACTTCTTATCGAAATTGGAGACCGACTATTTCTTCCAGTTGGAATGGGCTAACAATGTAATAGATATTAAAGAGCAATTTCCTCTTCTCGATGAATTTGGTAGTTACGGAGAGACAATGGAGATTGCCAAGCAAATAGGGGTCAAGTATTCAATAATTCCTAAAATTCGAACACCAAATGTAATGACAACCGACTTCTTGATTACCCTAAATGTCGATGGTAAAGAGATATTAACGGCCAGAAGCACCAAATATGCTCAAGACCTCAATAATAGAAGGACTAAGGAAAAGTTGGAAGTGGAACGGTTGTTTTGGGAACGACGTGGCGTTAAGTGGGAAGTCATTACAGAAAATCAAATCAACGAGTCGTTAGTTTTCAATGTCGAGTTTGTACATGGTGCCAAGAACCTCCTAGGCTATAAGTATATTACTCATGACATGATTTATTATGTAGAAAACAGATTAAGAACAACGAATTCTTTTATTGACGAACCGCTAGTTTATTGGACTAAGTCTATAGATAAAGATTTGGGTTTCAAAAAAGGAACTTCACTGTGTATCGTTAGGTACCTAATTGCCAACAAAATATGGGGCATTGATATGAACCGTAAAATTGAGCCCACAGAACCTCTGGCAGTTAAGACAGTAACTATTTACAGGAGGGAGAAGGATGTCAACTGAATGGAAATAATCACTATCAACTCTGTCACACAATATATTACAGATGACGGAAAGGACTTTTATGAAAGAGTATTGTGGATAGATGCTTCTACAGACTTAGTTGTGGTTATTGACCTGGGTAAAAAAGAGACCTTGCCAGTGACGAAGAAACTCAGCGATTTGAAGTATCTCATTAATAGTAAGCAATGCAGAATAGTTAGTTATAAATCTAAGCGTTTGGCTGTTAATGTAGAAGATCTTTCGGAGACCGAAAAAGAGGATTGGGAAAGGTCATGGGAAATAATTAAAGATTTGGTCGCGAATGAGCCTGATATCTACAACTCCAAGGCAAGGGGAAAAATGATTAAAAAGGCGATAACTGAACATTCCGTTTATAAAAATTATTTATATAGAAAGCTTAGAGCCTACTGGCGATATGGAAAGGTCAAAAATGCTCTGTTAATTGCCAACTTCGATAAAGGCGGCAAAGGGCGTGCAAGGAAATCTTCTGAGATTAAAAGGGGGAGACCTTTTAAAGACGAAAGTTGCAAGAATGTCGGAATGAATATCTCAGAAGATATTAAGGTGATATTCAAAAAGGCGTACAACAAGTTTTATAACGAGCAGGGAATGTCTCTTCAGAAGGCTTACGAGACGATGTTGGAAAAATACTTCGGATCTGAAATTGTATCCGACCACCTTGGTAAAAAGACATTTAATCCTCCAGATGGCTCTAAAATACCATCTGTCGGTTCATTCAAATACTGGCTTCCTAGGCTAACCAACTTTAGAGAAAACCAAGAAAACAGATATGGAAGCAGAGACTTTGAATTGAATCATAAAGCAGTATTAGGTGAATCCACATCAGAAGCTTTCAAACCAGGAGGCATATTTCAAATAGATGCCACTATTGGCGACATATACCTTGTCAGTCGAGATAATAGAAATTGGATTATTGGAAGACCCGTTCTGTATATGGTGATAGATGTGTTCAGTCGATGTGTCGTTGGGTTTTATGTAGGGTTAGAAGGACCAAGCTGGTTGGGAGCAATGATGGCTTTATATAATACAGCGCGGAATAAAGTCGAATTATGCAAAGAGTACGGGATTGAAATTGAAGAGAATGATTGGAATTGCTCAGGTCTCCCAGACGCCCTCATTGTTGATAGGGGTGAGTTAGTAAGCACTAAGCCTTATAACCTCATTAATAATCTAGGAATCAATGTCAAGCCTCTTCCCCCCTACATGGCCAAGTGGAAAGGTATTGTAGAGCAAAGCTTTAATAGACTTAATAAAAAAGCTATACATTGGCAAGCTGGCTCTGTGTTAAAGAAGTTTAAGATAAGAGGGGATAGGGATTATCGAAAAGATGCCCTTCTTAACCTAGACGAGTTTACCCGAATTATTATTCACAGCATTCTCTATTTTAACAATGACCATATGGATTATTACGTAAGGGATGAACATATGCTGCCAGAGAATGTCTCCAGGATACCTTCAGTCATTTGGGAATGGGGGATTGAGAACAGAGGGGGCTTATTGAAATCATTCCCTGACGATATTATCAAACTGAATCTTATGCCAACGGCTGATGCAAGCATTACCTTTAAGGGGCTGGTGTATAAAAAGATGCAATATAGTTGTCCTGATGACATTGTGACAGGAGAGTATGAAAAAGCTAGAGTGTATGGCAGTCGCCAAGTGAAAATATCGTATGACCCTAGAGACTTAAGATATGTATACCTTAATGAGGCTCAGAGTTATAAGAAGTATACTTTTATTGGAACACAGAAAACACACCTTTATGAAGAAGAGATTGAATTTCTCATTGAGCAAGAGAATTTTGAGAAACGGGATAACGTGACGGCGAAAATCGCTAATACAGCAAAACTCAATGCTAATATAGATGCAATAGCTAAGGAAGCCAAAAAAGATACTAAGAGGCAAGGCGCCACTGGGAACAAATCGACTAAAAATATAAGAGAAAACAAGAAGGCTGAAAAGGAAGCTAATCGTAAGGTCGAAAGCTGGGAGTTGGATAAAGCTAAAGTGGTATCGGGCGGGGAAAAGGTTCTTTCTATTGATAGAAGTGACGATGACGAGTCTGTACCTGCGCCAAACTACATTGAATATATTGATTCTGATTAGTAACGAGGGGGAATTGCATATGCAAGAGGGGCAAGAAAAGGTGAAGATATTGCAAAAAGCACAATCTCAGAGCAAGTTAACCAAAGAAGGCCAGATTATTAGCAATGAAAGAAGGTATTTTGAATTGAATCATAAAGCTGTATTGGGTGAATCCACATCAGAAGCTTTCAAACCAGGAAGTATATTTCAGGTTAATGACACTATTTGCGACCAATACCTTGTCAGCCGAGAAAATAGGAATCAGATTATCGGAAGACCCGTTCTGTATATCGTGTTAGATGTGTTCAGTCATTATATCGTGGGTTTTCACTCAGGATTAGAAGGACTAAGTCGGTTAGGAACAATGATGGCTTTATATAACGCAACGCGGAATAAAGTCGAGTTATGTAAAGAGTATGGAATTGAAATTGACGAAAATGAGTGGAACTGCTCAAGTCTCCCTGACACCCTTATTGTTGATCGGGGAGCGTTAGGAAACACTGAGTCTTATAACTTGGTTAACAACTTGGGAATCAGTGTTAAGATTCATCCTCCTTACATGACGAAGTGTAAAGGCACCGTAGAGCAAAGCTTTAATAAATTTAATTTAGTAGCTAATCGTTGGCAATCTACTGCTGTGATAAAAAAGGATACGATAAGGGAGGATAGGGATTATCGAAAAGATGTCCTTCTTAACCTAGATGAGTTCACTCGGATTATTATTCATAGCATTCTCGATTTCAACAATACCCATATGGATTATTACGTAAGGGATGAACATATGCTACCAGAAGATGTCGCTAGGATTCCTTCAGTTCTTTGGAAATGGGGGCTGGAGAACAGAGGAAGCAGATTAAAATCATTCTCTGAAGACGTGATTAAGCTAAATCTTTTGCCAAATGCTTACGCATGTAACCATAAGGGTCCTTATGGTTAAGAAAATGCAACAGACTAGAAATGATGAAGGAATTGTACATGACAGGGAGGGGCAAACAAAGGTGACGTTCGATTGCGAAAAAGCACAATATTCAGAGCAAGTTATTCGAGGATATCAAGGGAACCCTTTAATTGAGGCGTTGCCCGATATTCTTAATCCGCGACAGTTTGTTAAGCTTACTTCCTTTTCCCCTGAGATACGGGAAGCGGATAGAGAACTTTCTGCTACATATCGGGCACATATGCTTGATAATATTGAAGATTTCTTTAAACCATTAAGCTACCATATTGAGGTCGAACAGAAAATTTCCAGAATGATACGCTATGGATATATTAGAAGAAACCCATATAGAGACAATATAGCCAACATGAAAATAGAGGGCTGGGAACCGAAATATGAAATAAAAAAAACAGACAGCTCTACTGTTGCGGAACTTGGCATATTTGGCATTAGTGGTATGGGTAAAACTACATTAGTTAAAAAGATTCTTTCTTTATATCCGCCAATGATATTGCATACCAACTATAAAGGTGACAAAACGGTCAGATACCAGATACCTTGGCTTAAAGTAGAGACCCCTTCAAAATGCGGGATTAAAAGCTTGAGCTTAAATATTTTGAAACAGATCGACGATATGTTCGGAGAAGAAGATTATTATAAAAAAGGTAATGCTAAGAAAGAATATGAGCAGATGCCATACCTCAAAGATGTTTTCGACATTCATAGTGTAGGGCTACTTGTCATTGATGAGATACAGAATATTAGAGGTATTAAGAGCAAAGAGTCCGATAATATTATGAAGTTTTTCGTAGAGCTATCAAATGTCATAAATGTACCGATTGTTCTTATCGGAACGCTTAAAGCACTGCCTCTCTTTACCACAGAAATGAAGAATTGTCGAAGAATTGCGGATAGTAAACCTATGGATAAATCCCCAAATGATGATGAATGGAAGGCTTTTATGAAAGCACTATTCAAACTCCAATGGACAAAATACCCTGTTGAAGCTACTGAAGAACTACTGGATTTAATCTATGAAGAATCACAAGGGATTACGGACATAGCAGTTAAGCTCTTTACATTTGCCCAATTAAGAGCTATGTATTCTGGAACAGAAAAAATTACAAAAGGTGTTATAAGATCCGTTGCTTCAGACAGCCTCATACCCTTGCAACCATTATTAGAAGCACTCCGTAGAAATAAAAAACCAGAGTTGATGAAATATGAAGACCTTTATGATTCATCAAAGTTTTTTAAATCTTATGCTGAACAAGAGAGAAATAAAGTCGGCACCTATGAATGGAATCAAGTTAAAGATGTGGCGATGGAAGACGGAGGGAGTAAAGACTACTATACCATGAAAGTCATTTCTTCTTTTTTAACCCAAATGGGAATTGCAGAAAAAACAAGCGTTAAAAACGCAAAGGAAGTCATTCGAATTCATGGAGTAGATACAGACATTAGTAGTCTCAAAAGATATGCATTTGAGTTATGCATTGCTAAACCAACTCAGGCCAATAAGGTTGAACCGAAAGTTAAGGTTATAAAGAGCGAGACACCAAAAAGTGGAATGCTCAATGTGCATCGTAAATCAGGTGAAGAAGATGTCGCTGGATATGAGGAGCTTAAGGATGCAGGCTATATCGGCTCAAAAGATGAGTTTAATGATTAGATGGTAGGTGGTTATCATGCTACGTTATTTTCCAAATCTATTGGCAGATGAACTTCTTTATAGTGCCTTAGGTCGTTATACAAACCAGACGGGACCAGGGAGGTTTAAGCCAGTCGTTAAAGAGGTATTTGGAACTGAAAGTATTATAGCGACATGGGAATTCACTAGCCACATCGAAAATTTTGTAAGTAACCTGGTTTCTGGTCATTGTTATAGTGCCGAAGAGATTATATTCTCCAACACCATGTTGCCTTTATATTACCCCTTTCTTGATAAAGAGAGACAACAATATGCGTTAGAGCATATGAAAGGCGACAACGGCAAAGGGATACATATGAAGCTTGGAGTAATGGCAAGTAAGGTAAAGGGATTAAGTAGTTTAAGATATTGCCCCTCGTGCATCTCTGAAGACATTGAACAACATAGGGTCGCATACTGGCATCGCTCGCATAACGTCACAGGAACCAGTATCTGTCATAAACATGCTGTGCTGCTTCGGGATAACTGTCCTGTGTGTGGGGTTGTACTTGCTCCAAAAAGTAAGAACGAGTTAATCTCATTAGAGGGTAAATGCCCAAATGGACATTCGCTCACGCTAGCGGTAATAGACGGACAAACCTATGATAAGGAGCTCGGAATAGCAAAAGCAGTAAATTATCTCTTAAATAATGACTTAAAGAGCTATAATGCTAGTCTCGTTCATAAAGCCTATATCGGATGTCTTTATGAGATGAACTTAGTGACTCCAAAGGGGATTATTAGTCAAGCGGAATTAATACAACAGTTTCGTAAATATTACGGCGACAACTTCTTACAAAGGCTCGGGTTAGATTTCCCAACCAAGAGCGGAGAAAGTTGGCTCTCAAGTTTAATACGAAGACCAGACAAGGTTTGCCATCCATTGGAACATATCTTGCTCATTAATTTTCTTGTTGGAGACATGGCCATTTTCCTTAAACAGTCACAAACGGAGTTTCAACCCTTCGGTAAGGCTCCTTGGCTATGCTTGAACCTAGCTGCCGAGCATTACGGAAAGTCTATAGTAACAAAATGTAGCATAACTAGGTGTTCAGATACTAAAAAGCCAGTGGGGACGTTTGAGTGCGAGTGTGGATTTATCTATTCAAGGAGAGGACCTGATACCTGTGAGGAGGACAAATTTAGGGTTGGAAGAATTAAAGCCTTTGGTTCCGAGTGGGAAGATAAATTAAGAAGGCTAGCACTGGAAAAGGATAAAAGCTTGAGGGCTATAGCTAGACAGATGGGAGCTGACACTAATACCATTATTAAGTACCTTCAGAAACTCGGATTAACTGAAAGCGGTTCATCAAGTGATGCTACAGATGAAGGACTCAGCATCTCAATGCCACAGGATGAATTAGGAATATTATACGCAGACAATATTGTGAGCTACACAAATGAAAACAGTGGGGCCTCTAGAAGTAACGTCCGAAGCGCATTTCGGAAGGAATACATATGGCTCTATAGACATAATAAAAAACTTCTATTCTCGATTTTACCTAGACCTAAAGCGTCGGAAAAAATAGAAACAAATTTGAGAGTTGATTGGTTAAGAAGAGATTCGGAAATTTTTGATATGGCTAAAAATGAAATACAAAGAATCCTTAGCGCAGATATTCCTGAACGGATCACTGTTGGAGGGATAGGAAGGAGCCTTTGTTTATTACCAGTGATACAACATAACATACATAAATTGCCAAAAACTAAGCAACTCTTAGATGAGTTCACAGAGACTACAGACGATTTCCAAATAAGAAGAGCTAAGTTAGTTATTGATCAAATGATACTCCAGGATGAACCAATAAAACCGTGGCTAGTTTATAGAAGGGCTGGCTTGGGGATTAGCTGCTCAAATGAAGTAAAGAGGAAGATATTCGAGGGAATTCCGTCATTAACAACGGAGATACACTATGAGACATAAGCCTTTTAGAAGAATTTAATAATCCATATGATCAAAGTCCGGTTATGCATTAAGTGTCACTAAGATATATCATGGCAGTAAAGTAAAGCTATCTTTTCAGCTCACTCATGCTAGCATCTACCATAATAAAGGTTATGGAGGGGACCAAGATGTGTCCGTAGTTTGAGCTGGATGGTGTTGTAAGGTCAGTCAGAGCAGGTGTGTGGTTGATAAAATATGACCACCAGAGACGTTACATGAACGCTTTGGCTTTTTTGCATTCTCTTGGATGATTTCCACGATTCAGGAAGAGATTTGAGAAAATATGCAAGTGTCAAGCAAGAGGGTCACTGGGGCCTTAGGAAACCGTCTCGAAGTATTATTTTGAGCCAATTCCTTGTGACGTTATTGGCGAATAAATTAATTCTTGATGATTATGCATTCGAAATCTGGTAATCCTATAAGCTTAGGGGAGGGCTTCTGAATGACGGTCACTTGCGCTTATAGTGCGAAAAATAATAAAATTGTTTTAAGCCAGGATTACGAGGCTACTAGAAGATTAGCTCCTTTAGATGATTTGAATGAATTCTTAAGTCTGAATCCGGAGCTGATGAGCAGGCCTTTTCTGTGTGAGGCGGGTCTAATTTTCTCGATGCATCGTGGAACGGTACAGTTCGCCGGAACAATTATAAAGCACGCCACGCCATTATGGCTATCTAGCAAAGACCTTCACGGTACGATCGATTTCTATCATAGTGTATTTGAATGGCCTTTCCAGATTTGCCTTCACCCTCAAGGTTTTCTTGATAACTTTGTTATAGATAGAATGGAAAACGGCTTCATTGTTCCACTTCTTACTCGTCAGATTAGAAAAGATCAAACTTTTCTGTCTGAGGCGCATAAAGCTTATGCATGGGAATCACGAGAACAAATCAGGGAGAAAGCCGTAGTTAAAATTGCTCTCATGGCAAGATAGTCATATTTGGTAAGAAAATAGCGATTTTCATGATAGTTTGTGTCCCAACGGGGCATGGGGGTTTGTATGGATGAATGCACGAGGGTTGTCTTGTCTCGTCTTGTGTCTCTGAATCCTCGGTACAAAAAGCACAGGCAATCACCCAAACTAGCGCAATAACATTTTTCCCAGGAGAAACATAGGACGGACGGACAGACAGACGGACAGACGGACAGACTAAACTTAATCAGTAAAAAGAACCTATCTAAGCACCGGTATAGGAAGGGCGTTCGTTCCATGCTGGTGCTTTTTGAATTTACCTGTTTAGCTGGATTCGCTCACTTCAATGGTAACCATATACAAAATACGATTTTGTGAAGTTCATGCTAGCTACTGCACCTCCACATTTTAAGAATAATCCCGAAGCAAACTTTTTTAATTACTTCATGCAAGCGAAACCGAATAGATTGGTTTTAATATCGCATTTAAGAAATCCTCAGTACATCCTCTTAACGTTATAATCTCAATGACCATAAACCGAGTTAAAAACATCTTTTGAATATACTCATCAATTTCATCTTCGGTTGTAACTGCCGCTATATGCATCCTAGTTTTTTTTTGACCTAGGAGAGCTTGTCTAAATCTGGATTTCCCTTTACCATTTAGATGGATATCAAATACCCTATCCCTTAAATCTCCTGTTTTCCCAACGTAAATACACTCATCATCTTGGGTATTGAACAGATATACACCGCCTTTCCTAGGGAAATCTAATCTTGACAATGGTTTGATTTTTAATGGTTCAAGTTTCAGAATTTCATGAATTAGTTGTTCCAACTTTGATTTCCATGAAGGATCAAATTTCATAACATTCCCTTTGTCTTTTACTTCTACTCGCTCATCAAATTCATCTGGAATTAACAACAAACTCATCAATACCTTTGCGTCCTTCTACACTTGGAGATCGCTCATAAGAACCTTTTCCAAGGATTCAAATAGGCTGTCCCACGTTAAAGAATCTTTTTCAATACCGTCCTGTATTCTGGAAATATAAAATACATCTATTCCTTCTTCTAAAACAACCTTATAAAGCTCTTTCAACCGTATTGTTAAACTTCGAAAACTGTCTAAGGAAACTACCCACAAGTCCTCTGGAGGACTTGATAAAGATGAACAACTCTTGGAAGGACCAACAATCAATCTATAAGAGCATTCCACTTCAGAATATTTGTCGCTTAGCCACTGAATGTGTTGGTGATATTGTCCAATCTCATCTTTATTATAACTAGATGTCTCTTTCTTATTTGTTTTCGCTTCAATCACAAACGCAGTCTTGTGATCAGGTGTTAACCATAAACAATCCGGTCCTATTTCTTCTTTTTTATCGGGTCTTGAAGACTCCAATCCAAGTAATGCACCTACTTGTTTAATAGCTTCCTCAACTTCATTTGAAGAGTGAGCTGAATCTAAATTTCCGATAATATTTTCTATCATTGTTAAAACCTTAAAACCTGAATTTGCAACAACCTCTGCCATTCTCACAGATTGAACCGATTTTTCTTTATCGGTGTTTAACAATTCCAAGACATTCCCTACTGGTCTACTTAGTTCAGATTTAATTCTAGATGCTCTTAGGAAATATCTTTGGGCCTCTTCATCTCGATCAAGTAATAAGAAGCAGAAACCCGCCCAATGCATATACCATGCTTTTAAATTAACTTCGACTTCCTCATTCTTTGTATTAATTAGTGGTAATAAAAAGCTTAATGCTTTCTCGGGCTCATCTCTCCAAAGATACTCTATGAATTTTCGTTCCGCTTCTCCAATGGTCTTGTCTGCAGTCTCCTCAATAGTAACTCCATCTAATTCCATATCCATAAACTCATCATACGACTCTGTCCAGTCTTCTGCTCTGTCTAGACATTTCCTCACTAAAGTTGTTAAACTTAGCTCGTCACTGTATTCAGCAGCAAGTGTATCTGAAATTTCTAGTTGCTTTCTTATATGTAGTGGTAACAACTTTCTATTTCGCGGGTTATTTATCCACTTTAAAAGTTTCTTTGATAGTAAAATTACAACTCCGTGATCATTCATTCCCCTCGAAATTCTACCAAAGACTTGAGTAAGTCTGGTTGCTATAAGCGAATTGGTGATTCCTTTGATGTTTAAATGTTGTTCGAAAAATTTCTCTAAAGGACTAATGCCTGAAGGTGATCCATCGATTACGAGAACTCGGCAATCATCTCCAGGCATGTCAATACCGTCATATCTAGAGACCAATAGTAATTTTTCATCCTTCGAACTAGCAAATTTTCTCATCCGCAAATGTCCTTTACCAGAATCAAATACTTCTGCGAAATCAGTCCAGTTTTTTGAGTAGATTGTCGTTGGTACCATTATTAGTGCCTTTTCGTTCTTAACTCCCTCTTTTGCCCATTCTCTGGCCTGGGAATCGTTAAGAGGAGTTGGGGCCGGTAATATCATTCGTTCGCAGTCCCCTGCCCGCCCACCAGGCTTTATTATTAAATCTGCATAACGACCAAATGTCCGGATAAAAGTCAATTCAGAGTTAACCGTGGCGCTTAAATATAACCTTCTAACCTCTGGCGAGAAGGCTTTTTGAGAATGGATCGGAGGAACTGGAGGGACAAAATATAACCCGTTTGAGTCAATAAACAACGCACAATAACGTAATTTGTCTTTTATATGCTCCCACACAAATAAGGTATTTACGTTTTCAAAAACCTGATATTTGACCAATATTAACCTTATTTTATTAGCAATTCTAGTTGAAATATAGCTGGGAACAAATAAGACTGAAAAAGGGTCTAAGCCTTCTAGTACATCTGAGAGTCTTTGATATTTATCCACAGATTTATAATAATCTTTGAGCAGCTCTAATATCTCTTCATAAGCTGAATTATTCTTTAGTATTTTGAGTGTATATTGTTCTTGAACAATTGAATATGCCGTATGCGCATCATCAAAAATCACTGCAGATATTTCTTCTCTATTAAAAATACTTTTTCCATTTAAAACAGCTTGATAGTTTGTTATACATGGACCAATGCCCCGTTCAAACTCATCGCCGTCCCAAGTACTATTAAAATATGTACTGACAGGTATACCGTACTCTTGTGCCTTCATTTTAGTTTGCTCAATCAGCTGATTAGTGGCACAAACATAAAGAACTTTTCCTTGTGTTTCATTAACAAGTGAAAGTGCAGCTATTAAACCGATTAAGGTCTTACCAGCTCCGGTATTTAACATAAAAAGTATATCCTGTTCTTTACGATTCTTGTCCCACTCTCGTAGAGCATCGGCCTGCGTTCTCCATAGTTCTTTTATCACAGCGCTGCGTATTGTCAAGGATTCAAATAGCTCAATCGGTTCAATTGCTGCCCGAGTGGGCGTCTTAACTTTCATTTTTAATCTTAAATCAATCATAATGCTAACCTCTTTTTCAATTTTTCATGTCTATCTTGGCTAATGGATAGTCTAAACACAACCAAAGTTTCTTAGTTTTCTCAGATTGGCTGTAGTTGTGTGTCTTCTTGTGTCTTAGCTCTATCGAGCTAAGACCGAGCCTGTTCTACTTTATTCCTCTATTTTTAAGCATTCGGCAGAATCCACTTAATTCCTTTTTGTTCTATGAAAATAGTTCAAGTATATACAAAAAGTAGTTTGGAAGTACATTTACTTCCAAACTACTTTTCAATCCGTATAAGTTTAACATAACCCAGGGGAACAATTGGGGAAGGGAAGGGTTAGCACATCAATCAGCAAGTTTTAGTAGGAAATAGCCGCGACTTGGCGTTAGCAAATCGTATTTCCGTGGGATTAGAAAAAGCCCTCATAATAAGAATAATTGGAAGTTGAGACAATCAATTTAAGAAGATTAGAGAGTATAATACTTTCGGCTGGTCGAAATAGAGAAGTCGTAGAAGGGGCTGTTTCAAAGTGATCTCCGTAGACATCACTTTGAAACAGCCCCTTCTTAACGCCAATTACGCTATGTTCACTAAATGGGTCTTTAGCGAATGTTAATTTATATTTAATTCGCCCCTTCCGCATTTAATATTCCAATGCTTATTTATTATAATTAAAGGAATACTTGTTATTTTGTTGAAATAACAAGTGTATGCCAGTATTTTCACTTACGTGCTAATGTTTCAAACCAGATTCACGGATAGGTAAACTTACGAACAGGTTTGCAATAAGTCAACCAGGCAGACAATTAAGGAAGTCCGTTAAATACTATATTCCCAACACTAAGAGGATGATGAAAACATGAAAGCGGTTGCGACGCGTCGCAAACCTTCGGGACGTTTTGTGAAATCGCCCTTACAAGTTAGTTTTTGTGGCAAAGAGGAAGGAGCCATCGTCTTGAACGATGTTATGCAAATACTTAAACCTGCAGACATGATTGCAATCATTTTATCTTTTGCATCACTGGTTATAGCTTCATCAGCCTTCTATTTTTCTATACTTAAGAGAGGCCGTATAAAGGTAAGGGTGTTTACACATCAGGATGACATCTCTTTTAACGTTGGAAGTAGGCTTGAGCAAATTCCAACAACTATTTACATAACCCTTCCAGTTGTGATTAAGAACCTGGGGGCAAATTCTACGGCGATTGATCAGTTAAGTTGGGACCTTCAGTTTCCCGATATTCTAGAGGCCAAAGTGTTTGATCAACCAAGATTTGGAGACCTTAACGGGTTTTGTGTACTGAAGCCATACGAGCAACAAATCGGTGTCACACAAATAAGTGTAGAAATTAGTGGTTACGGGAAAGGTTTCTCTCCAGCGTTTAAGGAGCTAACTAGGAATGTGCCTGTTGACATAAAAACTCGAAAATTCCATCTCCTAGTAAAGTATAGAGAGTATACGAGAACACGTATTCATCAACGTTGTCTTTCTTTCGATCTAAAACCCATAATTATAAAATCATATACAACCGAATAACATTGGTAATTCAAAGGTCTTGTCAGTGGTCTCTTGGAGGGCGGCATCACATACGAATAGAAGGTTTGCGACATCGATGATAATATCAATGTACCCGGCGCCGCAAACCCTTAGAACGTAGTGTACAATAACAGATTTTGTAAGATATCTACGGAGTTAATTAGGGAGGGGAAAAAGTGAGACGAGACGAGGAATCAGTATTATTGGCTAAATATGCATTGGACAAGCTGGGGTGTCCCAATGTTCGAGAAGCCGAAGGAAATCCCGAGTTTCAGAACTCCGGACATGACTTACCAAAATATATAATTGATGGTGATAATATCTTGGAAGCTACTCGATTTAGAATCCTGAAATGGCATAATTAGCGGGTTTCTATGATTTACGAAAAATATCTTATCACCATTAATTAATACGCAAAACTCGACTTGCTTCAATATAGCCCTTTCCGCTAGTGGCAAGGGTTCCAAGGTTCAATGAAGGTATTTGTAACACCATAATGCCATCTCATGTCCAGAGTTCTGAACTTGGTAACTTAGCCGAGATTTTAAGTAAGCAATTCTAGAACGGACAGGTGTTTATTTCTTGAAGGCTAGCATAGGGATTAGCAGGAATTTAGTAACATTTTTTGCAATAATTAATCAATTATTTTGTTAAAGGAGTGCTAGAAAGCTAACTTTATGCAATTTCTCAAATAAATCCCATAAACAGCGGGATACAAGAAAACAGCAGATGTTAAAACTCCGCTGTTTTTTTTGCTAAAAGCTATGCGATTTTAGGTTTTTAACCCCAAAATGGAACCCCTTAATATTGGTAGTTGGTATTATTTAATGAAGATAATGTCGAACACAACAGGTGGAAAGATGCTTGGCTAAGCTTCTCTATCCACCTGCTTTTGTGCCATCTCACTGAAGCTAATCTTCTAAAATCCTTCCATCGGTTGATATTGTTACAACATTCCAGGGAATCATTTTTCCGCTGTTTGACAAAGCTTTTTTTACCGCTTGAAGAATTCCTCCACAGCAGGGAACCTCCATTTTTAAGATTGAAACACTTTTAATTTCGTTCTGCTTCAGTATTGCCGCCAGCTTTTCCGAATAGTCAATGTCATCAAGTTTGGGGCAGGCTATCAGAGTAATTTTATTGCGCATAAACTTTTGGTGAATGTTCGGGTACGCAAATGCTGTGCAGTCGGCTGCGATCAATAAGTGAGCGTTATCAAAGTAAGGTGCATTTACCGGCACTAGTTTTAATTGGCAGGGCCACTGACCCAGCTGGGATTGTGAGTTTTCAGACCCCAAACTAGGTTCAACTACCGGTCGTCGATTTGCGAGCAATTTTGCTTGAGAACCTGGACAACCACAGGGTAGCGTCTCCTTAGGTGGCTGTGACTCGCTTTTGCTCATATGCTTTTTAACAGCTTCTTCGTCATATGCAGCAGATTCTCGCTCTTCAATGACGATAGCTCCGGTAGGGCACTCGGGCAAGCAATCACCAAGGCCGTCACAATAGCTTTCAGAAACAAGCCGGGCCTTTCCGTCAATCAGCTGTAAGGCCCCTTCGTGACAAGCGTTGACACAAAGACCACATCCGTTGCATTTTTCTTCATCTATTTTGATAATATTTCGTTTCATGTTAATAACCCCTTTCAGACGATTCGTTTTTACAAGTTTATGATAGTTCAATGATAGGAACGGCAATTCATTTTTGACTGACTCGATTTGACTAAGTTCAGTATATATCGAATCCGTGGAGAGTTCTGTTACCCGGGTGATACTTTTGGTGTGAGAAAAGTCACACCAAAAGTATTGCCCGTTAAGCTCTAGAAAATAAGGATTACTTAAAATCTTGATGGATTTGAAATCATATTGATTGGGTCCAACTCGGGGAGTGTGATTTGAGTTACAATATATATGTTGCGATGTTGTTATAATGGGAAGTAAGAAATCAGAAGATGTTTCTTCTGATACATAAAGGAGGGTGCGACAATGTTACCAGGAAAAGCTTTAACCACGGCTATGGGTATTTTACCGCACATAAATTTACCAGAGGCTCAGAAACTGGCTCTTAGTTTAGATATACCCTTTTGGCCTCAGTTACCGCATTTTCGATTCCGGGAAGATATGTATGCTCAATTTTCCGAACATTTTCCAGGGATAATTATTGATGAGGAAAAAGCGGTTCTCCATTTCTCCCATGAACGGTTTGCTCAAGAGTTTGATGAATATCTGGAGGCCAGTAGTAATCCAGACTACTTTGCCTTATCTGAAGAAGCTTCAACTGCTTTTACTTCGTTTTTGGCGCAGGATCTATCGGCTTACCCGATGATTCACGGACAGACTATAGGTCCGATCAGTTTTGGGCTTAAAATTACGGATGAAGAGCTTAAACCAATCATATACAATGACTTTGTGCGCGAAATT
>JARLHU010000100.1 GCA_031292095.1 Desulfosporosinus sp. | reverse complement strand
TTTGTCCCAGGTGATTTCAGGAGCGGTACTTATTTTAATCGGAATTTACGAACTACTTAATTAGGGAGGGTCTGCGAGACACTTGTTCAGCACCTGCGCTCGCTTTAACCCTTAATGCAATGGCAGTAGGGAACACATCCGACGACCATTACTGAAACAATATGTTTCAGGTTAGTCCGCCGCTGAGAATCGAAAAGGAGATTCGAGTTTTGGCTACAGGAACACTTGGTCATCACGACACCTTACCATCCATGGCGGTGTTCTAATCTCGAACATCCTTGTTCGAGTCTTGGCTGCACTCTAACCTCAAACGTCCTTGTTCGAGTCATGGCCGACGAATGGCCAATTTGGAGGGGACCCTGTAATGCATGTGAGAATGAACCAAAGTCAAGCATGCAAACAAGAACCGTCCCCCGTCCCCCTACGTTCCCCTAAGGCGGTGCTCCAAACTCAAACGTTACGTATGAGTTTGGAGCATTCCTGTAGTTGTAACGAATTTTTCTGAACAGACATATCCAGATAAATCTATAAGTTGTTTGTATGTTATCGAGAGGGAAATAGAACACTGTCGAACTTGCGTAGTAATGTGGAAGATGCTACACTTACATGTAGTCACAGTCGGGTCAAATGGGCTAAAAGCAAAAATATTAGAGATGGAAGGGGAATATACTATGGCGGTTGGGCGAAATTCCTCGGGGTCAGGAAGAACTGTATTGCTCATTCTGATTGGCGCTGCTCTGGGGACTTTGGTTGGATTTGGCTTAGAAAAATACGGTATTTTTGCACCGTTATTGCGGCCGGCCGTCATCGATGTACCTTCCCATACTTACTTGGATTTCTTTTTTTTCTCCCTTTCCTTTGGTTTTCGCTTGAGTATAACCATCGCGACGATTTTGGGAGCACTTGGAGGATATTTATTGTCAAGGAAGTGGTGATATGCTCGTACTTGCTTCTTCTTCTCCTCGGAGGGCCATGCTACTTCGTGAGGAAGGTTACGCCTTTGAAACGATTATTTCTTCTGTTTCAGAGGTGTTGGCTGAAGGAACGATGCCGGAGATCGGGGTTAGACAATTGGCGGTGCGTAAAGCTCAAGCGGGTTTAACTCACTGGTTAGATCTGGGAGGAGACATTCAGGATGTTGTGTTGGGGGCGGACACGATGGTGGTCTTGGGCACTCGTATTTTAGGGAAGCCGACGACGCCTGCGGAAGCGGTAGAAATGTTGCAGAGCCTAAGTGGCAGGACACACGTTGTTTTAACCGGCGTGGCCTTGATTTCCGGATCGGGAAGATTGGAAGCGGACGTGGTAGAAACCGTCGTACGTTTTCGGAAACTTATTACAGATGAAATTAAGGCGTACGTGGTCGGTGGGGAACCGATGGACAAGGCCGGAGCCTACGGAATTCAGGGGGAAGCCGGGAAGTTTGTCGCGTCCCTTGAGGGATCATTGACAAATGTTATTGGTTTACCGATGGAATATCTCGTGAAACATCTTGGGGCGTGGGGGATCGAACAGACAAATATCGCTTCACGCGAGGTGAATGATGGATTATCGGCGTTTGAAAGATTTACCAGAGGAACTTTTGCCACGTGAACGGCTCTATCAATTAGGCCCTGAAGCATTATCTAACCGCGAAATCCTGGCGATCTTGCTCCGTACTGGTATCAAAGGAGAAAACGTTTTGACGCTGGCGGAGCGCGTTTTGGTGGAGGTTGGTGGTCTGGCAGGGTTAGGGAAATTGACGGTCCATGAGTTAGCCCAACTACATGGCTTAGGGAAAGCAAAATCAGCAGAAGTAAAGGCCGCTTTGGAATTAGGGCGCCGCTCAGTTTCGGTTAATCCGATGTCAAGGCCTATCGTCAATTCTCCCCAAGATGTGGCGCACATTGTGATGGAGGAAATGCGGTTCCTTGATCGGGAGCATTTCCGTGTGGTTTCTCTATCAACGAAAAATCATGTTCTGGGGATCAGCCCGGTCTCGATTGGTTCACTTAACTCATCTTTGGTTCACCCGCGGGAGTGTTTTAAAGAAGCAATACGACGCAACTCAAACGCTATTATTTTATTGCACAATCACCCCAGTGGTGATCCAACTCCCAGCCAGGAAGATATTGAAGTAACACGTCGTTTGGCCGACGGGGGAAAGATTCTTGGGATTGAAGTACTTGATCACGTGATTATCGGAGATAACCGATTTATTAGTTTGAAGGAACGCGGAATCTTATAACGAAGTTCGAGGTTCGATATTCGAGGTTCGAACTTTGAATTCGATTCTGCGAATAGAAGAACGGAATGGACGTTAGGGCGGGCTTTAATTATATACTGCGAACTTTGTTCGCTTCGATTCGAACATCGAATCTCGTGCCTCGATTAAGGAAGGAGTTTTAGCGAAACATGTTTAATTTTTTTAGCAGGGACTTAGGAATCGATTTGGGAACTGCAAATACATTGGTTCATGTTAAGGGAAGGGGAATTGTTGTACGGGAACCCTCCGTAGTGGCCATGGATATTACCACTAAGACCCCTTTGGCCGTCGGCGACAAAGCCAAAGAAATGATCGGTCGGACTCCTAGTAATATCGTGGCAATTCGGCCCTTGAAAGATGGGGTTATTTCAGATTTTAATGTTACACAAAAAATGTTAAAATATTTTATTAGTCGAGCACTGGGGACAGAACATCCTTTTATTCGTCCACGTGTGGTCATTTGTGTGCCTTCTGGTGTTACCCCGGTAGAGGAGCGGGCGGTTAAAGAAGCAGCTATGGCGGCAGGTGCGAAAGACCCGATTATTTTGGAAGAGCCTATGGCAGCGGCTATTGGGGCAGGGCTCCCTGTCAGTGAACCGACCGGAAATATGATCGTCGACATCGGGGGAGGGACAACAGAAGTAGCCGTTATTTCGTTGGGCGGGATCGTAACAAGTCGTTCGATTCGTGTGGCAGGTGATGAAATGGATGATGCTATTGTTGCTCACATTAAGAGACGTTATAATTTAATGATCGGTTATCGTACTGCTGAAGCACTCAAATTTGAAATTGGGTTTGCGTACAAGGCCGAACCCGGTAAGTTTACGGTACGTGGACGGGATTTATTAACTGGACTCCCTAAAACGGTTGAAGTGACCTCAGAAGAGATTCAAGAGGCTCTGCAAGAACCGGTCATGGCCATTGTTGATGCCGTAAAATCGTGTTTGGAGAAAACACCGCCGGAATTGTCATCAGACATTATGGACAGGGGCATTATGATGGCAGGTGGAGGTTCTTTACTCCGTAATTTAGATAGACTTATCTCAGATGAAACGGGTATTGCGGTGCACTTGGCGGAGGACCCTCTATCCTGTGTCGTCATAGGGACGGGGCATGTTCTAGAACATTCAGATATTCTACGGAAAATTGCCGCCTCGCAAAAGAGTTAGGCATATGAAAGAAAATAACAAGTCAAAGATGCCATGGATATTTTGCGTCAGATAAAGAAAACTTGGCTAGCACCCGAAGACACTGTCT
Organism: Desulfosporosinus sp.; assembly: GCA_031292095.1. Taxonomy (GTDB): domain Bacteria; phylum Bacillota; class Desulfitobacteriia; order Desulfitobacteriales; family Desulfitobacteriaceae; genus Desulfosporosinus. The sequence goes on along the minus strand of JARLHU010000100.1, from coordinate 28,967 downwards.
TCGCACGAATTAGCCTTCTTGCAGCACAGCGCAGGCGGTCGCCTTAGTTGCACTTATACTTTCTGACTAGTGCAAGGAGGAATGTTCACCTCATAGCGGGGCTATTAGGTGAACATTCCGACGCAGTATGACACGAAATAGACTGGCAGACTGACTGGTTATTTACTTGAATATGCCTTAGAGCGGGGAGGAATGATGGTGGGGAAAAGAGTTAATGTAACGGGAATTGCGGTTCTCGTTTTCTTTCTGTTGTTAGGTGTACTTATTAGTATCCGGTTAACGGGATTGGATAGCAATTTCCCCAATCCCGTTGGAGGATTTCTGCAACGCATCTTAAGCCCGATAGAAAAGCCGATTCTTATGCTGGGGAATGGAATTCGGGATAATACGAAGGTATTGTGGGACTTCCGAGGGGTTCAGATAGAAAATGAAGCCTTAAGCAAGAAGGTAGATCAGTTAACAGGGGATAATTTGAAGCTGAAAGAACAAGTGTTGGCTGGTATGCGTTATACGGAACTTGATCAGGGGCAGTTTCGAAGCCCTTCGCTCGATAAGTTTGCAAAGATCGGGGCTAGTGTCATTAATCGAAACCCGACTACTTGGTACCGAACTTTGACTTTGAACCGTGGCAGTAACGATGGGGTTGTGGCGAATGACCCGGTCATCGGCGCTTTGGGGCTTGTGGGAAAGATTGTTTCCGTTTCTTCGAATACCTCAGAAGTTTTGCTGATCCTCGATGGGGAAGGGCAAGTAGGTGCCGTGGTGCGTGGTAGCACGGGCGACGGGACCTTTGGGATTGTGCAAGGGACCTATAAGCGCGGTTCACGCCTGACTCCGGAAGGGAATTTACAAATGCTTTTTCGCAGAGAAGATAATGTCAATGCTGGAGACCTGGTGTTTACTTCCGGTAGTGGTGGGGTTTACCCTAAAGATGTCCCGATCGGGAAAGTAAAGGAAATTCAGCTCGACCCTTTGGGTTTGCTCAAAACCGCTTATATTGAACCCCTGGTCGATTTTGATGCCTTAGAAGAGGCTTATATCGTTAAAACAGTGGGGGGGAAATAATGCGTTATGTTCTGCTCGTGGTTATGTTTTTGCTGAGCCTTATTTTGCCAGGGACCGTCTTTCATTTTTGGGCTTGGTCAGGAATTAAACCGGATTTACTCATGCTCTTAACGATATATATGGCCATGCATCACCGATTGTCGACGAGTGTCTTATGGGGACTGGGTGCGGGCTTATTAGAAGACCTATATTTGGGGCGGTATATTGGAATGTATACGCTTACGCTCGCAGTGGTCGCCTGTTTAAGTTTTTGGCTTGCTGAGCGTTGGTATCGAGATAATTTTCTCTTGACAACGTTTATGGTTTTTGTCGTCACTATAGTGGGGCAAGTCGTGGTCGCCTTTTTGAGCCTGGGAGCCGGGCTCCATTGGTCTTTAGGGGATATTGGTCAGTTGGTGCTTGGGGTCGCCCTCTACAACGCAATTCTTGTTCCGGTAACCTATCCTTTGATTCACAGGTCCTTCTTGCATGGTTGGTTGCGGTATAGGCCGCGATATGAGAGATAGTGAGGAAGTGTCTTAGCACGTTCGCACACGCTACATTGCTATTCGCTTGACGCTAAGGCTAAAAAGCAAAACCTCTGGGCTTTCTGCATGTGCGCCGCTCCTTGCCATCCTTGGCACCGCGGCATCAGTCCATCCATGGACAAGTCCCGTTGCTTTTCTTCACGCCTTATCGCCTGCGCTCATTGACGCAATTCCGCTAAGTGCTTCACTAAGCTAAGAAACTTCCTCCTGGCTTTGGGGTCGACGGGAGTCGGGACAACGTTAGGCACTCTGTGGGGCTGTTTGCGTCTTTGACGCAAAGGCGCTTAGGCAACGGGGGACGGTTCTTGTTTGCATGTTAATGAAATATCATCTGTGTGTTAGTGACACAGTTTTGTTGTCGATTCGTTGAATCGAATTCACAATTCGAACCACGAACCACGAATATCGAACCACGAATAAGGAGGAGGTTTTGCAAGTTGGATGACCAAGAACGAAAGCCTTATTTACATCGTCTTTGGGGGTTAAGTGTTGTAGTGGTTCTCGTTTTCTTGATTCTGGGTTTTAACCTTTGGCATTTACAGATCTCCCAAGGTCCTTATTATGCCGCCAAGGCGCAGGGAAACGCTTTGCAACTTGTGAAGGTGCCTGCTACAAGGGGGGATGTTGTAGATAAAAACGGTAAGATTTTAGTGACGAGCGTTCCGGAGTTCGTTCTCAACCTTGACTGGTTGGATTTACAACAATCGAAAGTAAGTAACTGGAAAGATGTTGTCGCGCGATTAGCGGGTTTCATTAAACTTAACCAGGACTGGCCCAATCCTAATGAGTCGGTTGAATCGATTACCGAAGATATCTTAGTTAATATTCAGAATCATCAATGGGAGCGCTATCGCCCAGTCATGATCCTTGAGCATGTCCCTCAGACTCTCCAAGCTGTTATAGCCGAGCACCAGGATGAGCTTCCGGGAGTGAGTGTAGACCCTGTCCCGGTGCGTGCTTATCCTCAAAAGGTCCTGGCCGGCCAGGTCCTCGGGTATGTTCGTGAGATAGGGGAAAAGGAGATCGCTCAATTTAATCAGAATCCCGATGCAATTAAAGCGGGATTTGAATACGCACAGGGGGATTTGATCGGTAAGGATGGGGTTGAGAGATCATATGATTTCTGGTTGCGAGGCGTTGAGGGTGTTCAACAAGTTGAAGTTGACAATAGTGCCCGGCCTGTTTCCAAAAAAGTGCTCAATCCCCCAAAGGCGGGAGAGACTGTTCAACTGACGATTGACTCTGACTTGCAAAAGGTTGTGGAAGATAGTCTTGATGAGCGTATAGCGGATATTCAAAAGACTAATCCGAACGCTCATGCCGGAGCGGCCGTGGTGATCGATGTCAATACAGGCAAAATTTTGGCCATGGCTTCTCGGCCCGCCATGGATCCAAACGAGTTAATCGGCAACATTTCTCAGGCCGCATCGGACAAGTATTTCACCAATATAGATGCACCGGCAGCTTCCCTTAACCGGGCATTGGCCGGTACGTATCCTCCAGGATCGGTCTTTAAAATGGTGACAGCGATGGCCGCCTTAAAACTCAACCTAACGACGCCATATGAACAGATTGATGATAAAATGTCCTCCTTAGGAAGTTCAAACTCTCAATCTGGAGGTTTTCCGGAATGGGGAGGGAATTATTTCGGACTAGTCAATCTCTCGAAAGCTCTCGCTATGTCCTCGGACATTTATTTTGAAGTGATGGGACGTCGCGTTTTTGATGCTAACCCAGAGACCATTAAACAGGTCGCCAATGAATTTGGGTTAGGTGTCGCAAGTGGTATTGATTTGCCAGGAGAAGCCAATGGAATCGCACCTTCAGCGGAATGGAAAAAATCGTATTTTGGTCCTAATTTTGAGAAGTCACGTGATAAGAAGTTGGCTGCGATCGAGAGCGCTTATGCTCCCAAACTGGCAAGTGCCACGGATGCAAAAGCAAAGCAGAAGCTGCAAGCTGCAAAAGACTCAGAGATTAATCAGGTTAATATTGAGTACAAGCAAAACGTCAGTGAGCATGTCGACTGGTTGGTCTATGACAGCTATAATAATGCCATAGGGCAAGGGTATAACACCTATACCCCTTTGCAATTAGCCAATTATGTGGCAACCATAGTGAATGGCGGAAAACACTTTCAGCCGTATGTTGTCAATAAACTGCTAGATCCAGTAACTGGGAAAACCGTTTTGGAAAATCAACCTAAGGTTTTAAATTCCGTATCGGTTTCTCCGGATGACCTGAATTATGTTAAAGAAGGTATGCGCGCTGTCGTGACAGGGAGCGGGTCCAACGCTGGGACGGCTCAATTTATCTTTGCAGATCTACCGGATTTTTCCGGTGGGGCTAAGACCGGAACTGCTCAAACAGGTAACGTCGGGACGGCTTTAGAAAATGTATACAACGGAATGTTTGTAGCGTTTGCTCCCTATGATCATCCTCAAATTGCCTTCGCCGGGGTAGTAGAATATGGGAGCCATGGGGGGGAAACGGCGGGTTACGTCGCTAAGGCGGCCTTTATGAAGTATTTTGGTTGGAAGTCCACGAATGGGGGTTGAAAAACGAGGAAATTCGCCCTCGTTTTTTCAAATTGTAAAAAGGGAATTGGGACAGGCTTGTAGAATTTTATAGAGAACATTTAAAAGACAAACGATGGGGGATTGTGCAGGTTGACACGGACTGAACATGTGGCACTTAAGGGAACCCGCGAAGGATTGGTCCTGTACCTTGATCCGGCTGCGGACTTTGGATTACTGATGAACGAACTCGATAAACTACTGAAGAATTCTGTTCAATTCCTACAAGGCGCGACCGTCCGGTGCTATGCTGGGAAAAAGGAATATGCTGAGGACGAACACACTATGTTAGCCACAGTCCTAAAACAACATCAGCTGGAACTCGCTGGATGGTTGACCACGGAGGAAGTGTATGTGCCAGGTAAGGCCCAAGCCTATGCAACAGAGGATAAAGAAACACGACTTAGGGAGGAAGGGATGGTGGAAGGAAGCTGTCTCTTTGTGGAACGCACACTACGTTCTGGGAAGAGCGTTCAATTTGAGGGTCATATTGTTGTTTTAGGTGACGTTAATCCCGGAGCAGAAATTATCGCAACCGGTAACATTGTCGTTTTAGGTTCCCTTCGGGGAGTTGCCCACGCTGGAGCAACGGGCGAGCGGAAAGCCTCAGTGAGCGCTTATCATTTAGCCCCGACACAATTGCGGATTGCGGATTTGGTGACTAGGGCACCGGATGGGAAAGTCGGCGAACGGGGTCCGGAAATTGCCAGAATTAAAGATGACCAATTGATAGTAGAAGCGGCTGGTATGAATGGTTGGCGTGGCAAGGACCGTTAGGGAAGAATAAGTCATGTGGAAAGGTAGGTCTAAATATGGGTGAGATAATCGTTGTAACTTCCGGAAAAGGGGGCGTAGGCAAAACAACAACATCCGCAAACATTGGTACAGGACTGGCAGCCGCCGGACATAAGGTCGTTCTTGTCGATACGGATATTGGTTTGCGTAACCTCGATGTGGTGATGGGCTTGGAAAACCGCATAGTCTACGATCTAGTGGATGTGACCAGTGGAAATTGCCGTTTAAAGCAAGCGCTCATTAAAGATAAACGTTTTGCGAATCTGTTCTTGCTACCGGCTGCACAAACGAAGGACAAATCAGCGGTTAGTCCCGAGCAAATGAGAACATTAGCCGCAGAACTTAGAGAAGAATTCGAGTTTGCGATCATTGATTGTCCGGCAGGAATCGAACAGGGCTTTCGCAATGCGATTGCCGGTGCAGATCGAGCGATTGTTGTTTGCACGCCCGAAGTAAGCGCAGTACGTGATGCAGACCGTATTATTGGGCTTTTGGAAGCAGCAGAGCTGAGAAATCCGAAATTAATCATCAACCGGATTCGTCCGGAAATGGTTAAACGTGGGGACATGATGGATATCTCGGATATCCTGGATATTTTGGCCATTGAACTTATCGGTGTCGTTCCGGAGGACGAGAGTATTGTGATTTCCACGAACCGTGGCGAACCCGCTGTTATGGATCAGGGGTCAAAAGCCGGAGAGGCTTATCGGCGGATCACTAGGCGGATTAAAGGAGAAGAAGTAGCCCTAATGAACCTTGATGTGCCTTTAGGACTTCTAGATAAACTAAAAAAACTCGTTGGTCTGCGCTGACCGTTCGGTACTGAGAGGAGGAATCGTCCTTGTTAGAATTTATCAGCCGAATGCTTGGCAGGGAAAGTACCTCGAGCAAGACGGTGGCAAAAGAACGTCTTCGGCTCGTTCTGGTTCATGATCGTGCTAGCATTTCGCCTGCCATGCTTAATAGATTAAGGGAAGATCTGATTAAAGTTATATCTAACTATATGGAGATTGACGAAGCTGCACTCGAATTTAATCTATTACAGGATGACAAAGAAGTAGCTTTGGTTGCCAACATTCCGGTCGTGAAGATGAAGCGGGATTACGCGAGCAAAACTGAGTAGGGTCACGAGGCAGCGTGCCCCTAGTAGGTCCGCATAGGCGGTTAGGTTTGTAAAGCCGGTGGGTTGACCACCGGCTTTAACGATGCACGCAACACGAAGTTCGAGGTTCGAATTTGAGTTCAATTCTACGAATCGAAGAACGAAATGGACTATACTGTTTATGACTTTAAGCCTATAACGTAATAATGCGAACTATGTTCGCTTCGATTCGAGCCTCGAACCTCGAACCTCGACTAGCGTTTTGGGTTGTGTTACAGATGTGTTATAATAATTTAGAAAATTAAACACTGACTTAGAGAAGTAGGTGTCTTGGAAGTAGATAACCAGAGGGGAATTTATCAGCGTGGATAAACGAACATTAAAAAATATGGACTTTTTATTTATTTTATTTACGTTCCTGCTACTTGTAGCTAGTCTTTTCATTTTAAGCACGGCTTCAATTAATGTAGATAAAGCAAGTCCTCTCCACTACGTCAAGGAGCAGGCCTATTGGATTATAAGTGGGATTTCAATTGCGGCGGTCCTCGCAGTGATCGATTACCAAAAATGGCGACGGTTGCGGTGGTGGATATACGCCATTAATCTAGTGTTGCTTTTGGCAGTTATCTTAATTGGAAACGCTGCTAAAGGGGCTACTCGGTGGATTCAGATTACTTCAAGTGTGAGTATCCAACCCTCTGAATTTGCTAAAATCTTTATTATTATTACCTTCGCTGATTTCTTAACCAATAGAAAGGGAAAGCTCAATAATTATAGGGATTTCGTATTACCGTTTTTGTTTGTGCTTTTGCCCATGCTTTTCATCTTGAAGCAACCTGACTTGGGAACTGCTTTGGTATTTGCGGCCATATTTATTGGTATGATGTTTGTTGCAGGGGCGAACCCATGGAAATTTGGGGGTCTGTTATTGGGAGGAGTTTGCATCATTGGGGTAGCGCTGTGGCTTCACTTCGCGACGAATTTGCCCGGGTGGTTACACTGGGCTCAAGGTCTCCCCCTTCCCATGCAAGATTATCAGTTAAAGCGCCTAGTCATTTTTGTGAATCCGGCAGCGGATAAGTCTGGAGACGGATGGCATATCCTTCAATCACTTTGGGCTATTGGATCGGGAGGGTTATGGGGAAAAGGGTACCGAATGGGAACACAGGGCCAGTTGAATTTTCTGCCGGAGCATCACACTGACTTTATCTTTTCGGTCGTTGGGGAAGAGTTTGGTTTTATCGGGACGATTACGTTGCTGTTCCTCTTTTTGATCTTTATTTTGCGCAGTATTAGTATCGCTCTCAAGGCGCGGGATACATACGGAATGTTAATTGCCACGGGTGTGGTATCGATGTTTACTTTTCATATTTTGATTAATGTTGGCATGACCTCTGGCATTATGCCGGTAACAGGTATCCCACTCCCGTTAATTAGCTATGGTGGAAGTGCGATGTGGTCAAACATGGCAGCGGTCGGCCTGCTTCTAAGTGTCAATTTAAGACGCCAGAGGCTGATGTTCTAGCGAAGTTCGTGGTTCGAAGTCTGAGGTTCGAATCGAAGCGAACAAAGCTCGCACCATGATTTAAGGCCTTGGAGATTAATTCCGTTTTTCGATTCGTAGAATCGAATTCAGAGTTCGAACCACGAACAACGAATATCAAATATCGGACCACTAAAAAAGTAGAACTGCTCGCAGTTCTACTTTTTTCTGCCCTCTCATAGACTATTAAGGGTTGTACGAGCCTAATCGTGGTTCGATGTTCATGGATCGTGGTTCAAATCGAAGCGAACAGAGGTTAGTACAATAATATAAAACCTTAAAATCCATTTCGTTCTTCGATTCGCAGAATCGAATTCACAAATCGAACCACGAGCATCGAGCATCGAACATCGAAAGTGAGGCTGAGAGTGGGATGAATCCTTTTGAACGCTGGGATGACTGGGAATGGGAACGGGCGATCCATGAAGTGGGGAAAGAACAGGGACGAGGTAAATCTGCACCGCGTTTTAATCAACAACCCGGACGTAATCGAAGTCCTACAAAGTTAGGCTGGGGGAACGTCTTTAAACATTGGAACGGAACTCAGAAGCGAACCATACTAGCAGCGACACTATTTCTGTTAGTATTCTTTAGCGCCAATAGTTCTGATGGAGTTTCACTGGCGATTCATTCGATTTACCGAAGTGCGATGGACTCCGGTAATTATTACGAATCATTAAATGGCATGGCCAAAGATGCCTTGTCTCTTGGTGGTGTTAGTAATAAGAGTGTTCCTGTGGATGCGAAGATGAAAGGTCAGTTTTTGCCGCCTATTTCTGGGGCTGTAGTTGCTGGATTTGGAGCAGTGGGCGAAGGGGGAAGCAATGCCCCAGGCTCAATACATAACGGGATCGATGTGGCAAGTGCTTTAGGAACTCCGGTGGTTTCGCCTGCGGCTGGGGTGGTCACTTTAGTGGGAGCGGACCCTCAATTAGGAAAAATCGTAAAGGTGGATTTTGGGGATGGATGGACCACAGTGCTCGGGAATCTTGGCGATATTACTGTGCAAAAGGGTCAACGCATCGAGAAAGGGGAAGTTCTGGGGACAATTGGGCTTTCCGCACCTCTAAAGAAACCTTGGCTTCATTTTGAATTGAGAAAAAATAACCAACCGGTTAACCCGTTACCATATCTAATTCCCCCTAAATCGTAGTTCGATGTTCGTGGATCGTGGTTCGAAGCGAAGCGAACAAAGTTCACACAAGATATGAACCTTAAAGATTAATTCCGTTCTTCGATTCGCAGAATCGAATTCAGAGTTCGAACCACGAACATCGAACATCAAACTACAGGAGGAGGGAAAATGGAACTCGTAAAAATTTACGGGGTGAGCGTCCGAATCCATCCCACATTTCTTATAGTCCTATTAGTATACGGAGTCCTGGGTTTGGCAGCCCAGGCTCTTCTCGTCTTTAGCTTGGTGCTCGGACATGAATTGGCGCATCTCTTGACGGCAAAAGCGTACGGATTTAAAATCGTGGGGCTAGAACTGTTTCCCTTCGGTGGAGCCGCTTATTGTGATGACCTCTTTGAGGGTAGAAAACTTGAGGAGAGTGTGATGGCATTCGCAGGTCCAGCCTTTAACGTGGTTCTCTTATTTGCAGCACAGGTATTAAGGTGGAACGGGTTGTGGGCGGGGGAACTGGCAGATGATTTTGTTCGGTTCAATTTTTGGCTCGCCGCCTTTAATTTGATCCCGGTTTTGCCGCTCGATGGAGGACGTGTCCTGCGGGCTATTTGCGCAGAAGGATTTGGATTCGTTCGAACTACGAAGTTCTTGGCAAGGTCCGGCCAATGGCTAGGTGTTCTTTTTGCCCTTTACGGGATACTTTTATGGGGTAAAGGGAAGTTTACAGAAGGACCACTGACCTTTATCATTTTGGGAGGATTCTTTTGGTTTGCAGGGAGTAAAGAAATTTCGGCGGCTCATATTACCTTTCTCAGGCAATTGACACGCAAAAAGGAAGAACTAGTTAAAAAAGGGCTGATGCGTAGCAAATGGTTAACCGTTCACAGAAATACTCCGTTGGTGCGAATTGTTGAGGAGTTTACCCCAGATCGCTACGCTCTGGTCTCCCTGACGAATGAAAAAATGGGGCTGGGTAAGATTCTGACCGAGACGGATGTTGTGGAAGGGATGATACGAGAGGGAATTCGGTATCCCGTGGGTAAACTGTAGGCATATTTACCAGAGGCCGGATAACAGAGGCCAGAGATCAGAAAGAGAATACAACGATCTGACACATCCGGCTTCTGACCTCTGACCTGGACTTCCGAGTAAGAGCCCTGTAAATATAGGGGAATTGTGATATAATAGAAGATCACAATGTAGTACAAGGAGGCCTCGTTGACACCATGAGTAAATTTACCGCGGCGGAGATACGCCGGCAGGTCGAACGGTTCTTACCCAGAGTCTTGAAACCAAGCAGATATTTAGGTTCAGAATGGAATGCGAGTCGAAAAGACTGGGCTAAAACAGAAATCCACATGGCCTTTGCTTTCCCTGATGTGTATGAAGTGGGAATGTCCCATCTAGGAACAAGGATTCTATACCACCTGGTCAATTCGTTCCCGGAATTTCTCTGTGAAAGGGTTTTTACTCCTTGGGTAGATATGGAGGAGACGATGCGTGCGAAAGGTATTCCCCTATATGCTCTGGAATCGTTTCAACCGCTCAAAGAGTTCGATGTGGTCGGATTTACCCTTCAGTATGAAATGAGTTTTACTAATATCCTCAATATGCTTGATTTGGCGGGAATTCCGCTGCGGACGGAAGACCGTGGGGTTGACGATCCTTGGATTATTGCCGGAGGCCCTTGTGCCTTTAACCCGGAACCTCTCGTTGGGTTCATTGACTTTTTCCTCTTGGGAGAGAGTGAAGAGCAATTGCCTGAAGTGCTTCATCTTATAGCCGAACAAAAGAAAAACCCTCTTCCTAGGAAAGACTTTTTAATGAGAGTTGCCCAGGTACAAGGAGTTTATGTCCCGGAGTTCTACCATGTAAGCTATAAATCGGACGGTCGAATTGAGAAGATTGAGGCTGAAGCGGGAGTTCCTGCGGTTGTGGAAAAGGCCCTCGTTAAAGATTTCGACCAAGCGTTTTTTCCCACCAACCCCGTTGTCCCGTACTTGGAAATTGTGCATGATCGGATGATGCTGGAAGTTATGCGCGGCTGTTCGCGGGGATGTCGTTTTTGTCAGGCTGGAATGATTTATCGACCAGTTCGGGAACGCTCTTTGGCAACCCTTCTGAAGCAAACGGAGGAATTGGTGCGTTCTACAGGGTATGATGAGATTGCGCTCACTTCGCTTTCCAGTGGGGATTATACTTGTATTCAGCCCGTGATTCAGCAGATACTTGAGAAATATGAGGCAGAAGGGGTTGGGGTTTCTCTCCCTTCGCTGAGAGTAGACTCCTTTGATGTGGGTCTGGCAGAGACGGCACAAAAGGCCCGAAAATCAGGGTTAACGTTTGCTCCGGAAGCTGGCTCGCAGCGTTTGCGCGATGTCATTAACAAAGGAGTTACGGAGGAGAATCTCTTAAATGCAGCGGAAGCCGCCTTTAAGAAAGGCTGGTCCACTATTAAATTATACTTCATGGTTGGGTTACCTACGGAGACGCAGGAAGACATTGATGGGATTATTGATCTGGCTAAAAAAGTCGCCAATTTAGGAACAAAGCTGGGACGCCGAAATATTACAGTGACGATCTCGACGAGTATCTTCGTGCCTAAACCTCACACTCCGTTTCAATGGGAACCTCAGGAAGCAAAAGCTTCCGTGGACCTAAAGCAGAGATATTTAAGAGAAAAATTGAGAGATCGCCGCTTTAAATATAATTATCATGATGTGAAGACGAGTTATCTGGAAGCGGTCTTTGCCAAAGGGGATCGGCGCTTGGCTCCGCTCCTGGAATGGGCCTTCAAACACGGAGCTCGTTTTGATGGCTGGTCTGAGCAGTTCCGAGAAGAGGTTTGGATAAATGCCTTTACTGAGTTAGGAATTGACCCCCACTTTTACGCCAACCGGGCGATGGACTATGATGATATCTTACCCTGGGAGCATCTAGAGAGTGGGGTGACGAAACAGTTCATGGTGGAAGAGCACCATCGGGCAATGCAGGAAACGAGAACGATCGATTGCCGATATGATGTATGTACAGGGTGTGGGATTTGCCCCGATAGAGGGGTTCAGATTGAGTTGAAAGGGTGAGTGCCAATGCGGCTAAGAATCGCCTATACCAAAGTTGAAGATGCAAGATATATCGCACACCTGGATCTGACACGGGTGTTTGAACGTGCGATCCGTCGGGCGGGGATCAATATGTCTTATACGGAGGGCTTTAACCCACGTCCCAAAATTTCCTTCGGTTTCGCGTTAGCGGTGGGGACAGAAGGAGAGCGGGAGTACGTGGACATTGATATCCAACGTGATCTGGATTTAGGGGAAGTCTTAGCGCGTATTCAGGAGCAGTTGCCACCTGGTATCAGGCTCTTGCAAGGTCGTGTCCTGACGCAGGGGGCTAAACCTTTGATGGCGGTGCTTAATGCGGCAAGTTACAGAATACGCGTTCCTATGGCTTTGCCTATTCTGCCGGAACGGTTGCAAGAGGGAATTGGGGCTTGGCTGGCACGGGGACATGTGTCCCTTTCACGCTTTACGAAAAAGGGGCCGACGGAGAAGGATATTCGGCCGTGGGTAAAGCGGTTGCAAGGGGAAATCCAGGGGGATGAAATCGTCTTTGAACTGGAAGTGGAGATGGGGAACGCAGGGAGTGTTCGTCCGGAAGAAGTGTTGGCGAGTTTGCGGGAGCTTGAGAATTTGCCGCTGGAATTAGATGCGTTGCATATTAAGCGGACAGGCGTGCATGTGAGTTATCAGGGGGAGAATAGTTCGCCGTTTGAGCAGCTTGCTGAGAGGCTTGGTGAGCGGTGAGCGTCGAGGTGCGATTTTGCACGTTCGCACACGCTGCATTGCTATTCGCTTGACGCTAAGGCTAAAACGCAAAACCTTCGAGCTTTCTGCATGTGAACCGTTGCGTTTCTTAACGCCTTATCGTCTGCGCTCATTGACGCAATTCCGCTAAGTGCTTCTCTAAGCAAAATCGCACCTCTCCGCTTCCGTGCTGATCTGCGCCTCCGGGCTGGGAACGGACGCTGGGCTAGGACGTGGGGACATGCTTTTTAAGCATGCGGCACCTCAGTATCGGTGCTGGATAAGGACAAGTGTGTGTGCAACTGGGGACGGTTCTTCATTGCATCGTATTGTCTGTTGTTGGCTAGAAGCAGCGCTGGGACAGGCTTTCTAAGCCTGCGGCACCTCAGTATCGGTGCTGGACAAGGACAAGAAACAGACGATCAGCTAGGTTCAAGGTGGGACTCTTCTTGGGTTGTACTTGAGTCGCAATTCTGCGTCGCAGACTTGTGCGAGGAAGTTGTAGTTTAAGCTAGTTCTTGAGTCTTTGTTTGATCTGCGAGAAGCAAGCAAGGGTGCGTTGTAGCCTAAGTTCTTTAAGGGGGTGTATATTAATCCGTATGAAACACGATAGTGCCGAATGCTTGAAGGAAATTGTTCTCCAGACCCAAGGCCAATCCCAGAAGATACGTGCAGCCGTCTTTGAACAAGGTAATTTGATGGAGGTGTTCGAGGAAGTGGGTGGTTCGTCCCATTTGGTGGGAAATATTTATCGGGGTCGAGTGGAGAACGTTCTTCCCGGTATGCAGGCGGCGTTTGTTGATATTGGGCTGGATAAGAACGCGTTTCTGTATGTTGGTGATGCTGTGCCGACACGTTTTGAGGAGGATGAAAGGGTCTCTCCAGCTGATTCTGTTCGGATCGAGCACGTCCTTAAACCTCGCCAAGAACTTTTAGTTCAGATTATTAAAGAGCCGGTTGGCTCAAAGGGGGCGCGGATTAGCGTCAACTTGACCCTTCCGGGTCGGTATGTAGTGTTGCTTCCACAGGTGAGTTATATCGGTGTGTCTCGGAAGATTCAAGATAATGATGAACGAGCGCGTCTGCGAGATCTGGCGGATGTGGCCAAACCGGAGGGTATGGGAGTTATTATTCGCACCTTGGCTGAAGGGATTGACGGGGAGGAGATAGCGGAAGATATTGCTCAGTTAGTGGCGATTTGGCAAGCGTTGCAACCGAGGATTCCCCATGTTTCCGTACCTGGTATTGTACATAAGGATGCGGATTTGATTTCTCGGTTAGTCCGTGATTGGATTGATCAAGACGTGGGAAAAATCACCGTCGATCAGGATGAAGTGGCAATCATTTTGAGGAAAGCCCTGCAAAATATTGAACACCCGGCAGCTAAACACATACACGTTGTCACTTCTGAGGACCTTTTTGTCCGGTATGGTGTGGACGACGAAATTCGTAAAACCCTGCGCCCGAGAGTCTGGTTAAAGAGCGGCGGCTATCTGGTGATTCAACAAACGGAAGCGCTAATTGTGATTGATGTGAATACAGGAAAATATGTAGGGCAACGATCCTTAGAGGAAACGGTGGTCCATACGAATCTTGAGGCTGCTCGTGAGATTGCGCGCCAGTTGCGCTTGAGAAACCTTGGTGGCATTATTATCATCGACTTTATAGATATGACGGCTAAGGAAGATCAGGAACAGGTGATTGAGGTCTTGACGATGGCCTGTGCTCGGGATAAAACTAAGTCTCAGGTTTTAGGGCTGACCCAACTAGGGCTAGTGGAAATGACCCGAAAGAAAGTGGGGCAAACCTTAGCAGTGCGCTATACCTCGCCCTGTCCGAGTTGCGACGGAAGTGGGAGAGTATAAAGCGTCGGACTTGTAGATTACGAGATTTCCTATTTCTTAGTTGATAAGTGTGTTGTTTATTGTTGAATCCTATAATAATCTATATGACTAGAAGTCATTTATTACAGAAAGGGGCAGGCTGTTAATGTCTTTACCATGGCATAAGCTTAATCACAAGAGGCAAGATTATTATATTATTTTAGCGACAATTCTCATAGCTACGGTTACAGTTGGGGTAGGTTATGTGATAACTAAGGCTTAGCTTAGATTCTAAAAACATATTTCGGATAAAGTAAAAAATATTACTTAAAGAAATCTTCATAAAGAAGGCTGATGAAAAGTAGCCCTCCTCCATAATACAATGGAAGGGGTCGCTTTTGTTATAGTTAAAACAGATCCTGGAAAAAACAGACGAAAGAAGAAAAAGAGTGAAGTTTCACAAGACGATCATCTAAAATGATATGACGACCAAATAAAATCAGTAAATTAATGGAAGGTGAAAAAATATGGGTAGTATTTTAGTCACCGGAGGGGCGGGCTATATTGGTAGCCACACGGTTCGGATTTTACGAGAAAAGGGTGCACAAGTTGTTGTTTTAGATAGCTTGGTTACAGGACATAGAAAAGCAGTGCCAAAGGAGGTTCCCTTCTATCATGGGGATATCGCTGATGCTGGACTGGTAAAGACCGTTGTAGAAGCTCATTGGGTTGAGGCGGTCATACACTTTGCGGCTCGAAGTCTAGTAGGCGAATCTATGACAAAGCCGGACCTGTACTTTTATGAAAATACGGCCAAAACGAATTTGTTTGTCTCTAATCTTCTTCAATTAGGGGTTAAAAAAATTGTCTTTTCCTCGACGGCGGCTGTTTACGGACTCCCTGAGATAGTCCCCATTCCCGAGGAATCACTTACAAACCCAATCAATCCGTATGGATTATCCAAACTGATGATTGAAGCGTCGTTTCAGTGGTTAGAGAAGGCGTACGGACTAAAATGGGTTGCTTTACGCTACTTCAATGCGGCAGGAGCTGCTCTGGACGGCTCTATCGGTGAGGAGCATTTGCCAGAGACGCATCTGATTCCCTTAGTCCTAAAGGCCGCTCTTGGGCAACGTGATGCGATTCAGGTCTTCGGCACGGACTACAACACAATGGATGGAACTTGTATTCGTGATTATATCCACGTTTTAGATTTAGCGGAGGCTCATGTGCTGGCACTTGAAGCACTTGATCAAAAGATCGATAGTGGAATATTTAATGTTGGGACGGGTCAGGGGTTTTCAGTACTGCAGGTTATTAATACCGCGAAAAAGCTAACTGGGATAGATATTCCGGTTATTGAAGCCGGGAGACGTTCGGGAGACCCGGATGTGCTCATTGCCAAGGTGAATAAAATCGAAAAAACCTTAGGGTTGAGGACTAGATACAGCGACTTAGAAACTATCATTTCTTCGGCTTGGAAGTGGCATAAAAACAATCCCAATGGATATGATTGAAGTTTAAAGCTATTTTGGAGGGTTTAGTCAAGAACGTAGCGCGAAGAAAGCAATCGCAATCAGTCCAATGAGCAACGAAACTGAAATAATAAAAATGTCTTGACGAGTGGGCAATTTAAAAATCGATTTTTCGATTCTTTTCCATCCCATAAAATATCACTCCTAACATTTTATGGGATAAAGTATTCTAGGCTATATAGCGATATTCCTTCTTTTGATTTTCTTATTAGGTAAATTATTTAGTTTAGAGTTATACTATATTCATGAAAATAATGAATTGAAAAATTTATTTGACAAATGAAGTGGCTAAATGCTAAAATGTTTAAATGTGGTGGCTTCTCACCGCAACCGCTCGAATCAGGTATTAACAGGTTTTTCGCTTTTTGAAAAACTGACCTGCAATGGCGAGTCTAGGGCATGGGAGGTGTAATAATATGTACGCAGTGATTGAAACCGGTGGTAAACAGTTTAAAGTTCAAGAAGGTGACGTAGTTTACGTCGAGAAATTGGACGCTAACGTAGGAGATGCCGTGACGATTGATAAAGTTCTCCTCGTAGAAAAAGATGGTGTGGTTAAGGTAGGAACCCCAGTTGTGGCTGGTGCTACAGCAGTGCTTAAAGTGGTGGAGCACGGCAAAGGGGCGAAAATAATTGTCTTCAAATTCAAGGCCAAAAAGAACTATCGCCTCAAGCAAGGACATCGTCAACCCTACACAAAGGTTGTTGTTGAAGCACTCCAATCTTAAGAACCGAGCTGGCATTCGTTTTACAGTTTGGGTGGATGATCAGGGACGAATTCGTGAATTCGGGCTATCAGGACATGCCGGGTTTGCGGAAGAGGGCCAAGATATTGTCTGTGCGGGCGTTTCCGCACTGAGCATAGCGGCCGTCAATGGGTTGGAATACTTCTTGTCAGTAGCTCCTAAAGTGCAGGAAGCGGAAGGACTTCTTACCTGTCAACTTGTGGGGATTATTGAACAAGAATTAGAAAAGGCCCAGTGGATTTTGCAAACCATGAAGTTAGGCATTGAACAAATACAAACGACTTACGGTCAAGACTATATATTCATAGATCGAAGGAGGTGGATTCCATGCTAAAAATGAATCTTCAGCTTTTCGCCCATAAAAAAGGGGTTGGTAGCTCACGTAATGGTCGTGACAGCAACGCTCAACGCCTCGGTGTAAAACGTGGTGATGGTCAATTCGTAAACGCTGGTACGATCATCGTACGTCAACGGGGAACGAAGTTTCATCCTGCTAAGAATTGTGGACTGGGTAAAGATGATACCTTATTTGCGCTGATCGACGGTTATGTGAAATTTGAGCATAAAGACCGGTTGCATAAGCAAGTTAGTATTTATGCTGAACGTACAGCACCGGTGGCTGTAGCCCAATAAGCTGTTTTTTATTCACCCCTGGGTTTTCCCAGGGGTTTTATTCGCGTTTTATAGTTATGGTTTGAAAGGAAAACGATGAAGATGTCAGAAGTTGAACACACTTTGTTGTCAGAACTTTTACAGTGGTATCGCTTACAGAGGCACGATTTTCTGAATCACTGGCAGGTGATCATGGGTAATATCCAACTTAACCAACCTGAAAAGGCTCTCAAGTACATGCGGGAGACGATCGCTGAGCCTGGACAAGAGCAAGAACAAAAGATAGCACAAATTCCAGAACCTCAACTCGCGGCGATTTTGCTAGGTTTAATTATTCGTCTTAGGCAAGGCGGCATTACCGCTACAATTGATTTTCCAGAGGGGATGAAACTAGAAGACTTTTGGCAAGATCATTGGCGAGAAGAATATGTGGAAGCTCTCTACGGGTACACTAGAGAATGGCTGGAAATGTCTGCGCGAGTTAGACAGTTGAAAAACTTGAATGCTGAAGTATTTTTGTACGATGAACCAGGAGGATTATCTTGCCAGTTTATCTTATTGGATGAGGAAAATGTTCTCTTCGATAAAATGGTTAAGTTTATTATAAACCCCATATAGTGCTATAAATTAAATTGTATGATGTTAACAATTAAGGAGAATAAAGTATGTTTATGTTTTACGATCAGGCAAAAATTTATGTCAAAGGTGGAGATGGCGGGGCGGGAGCAGTGGCATTTCGGCGAGAAAAATACGTTCCTGAAGGCGGGCCGAGTGGCGGAGATGGCGGACGCGGAGGAAATATTATTTTTATTGGTGATGAAGGTTTAAGGACTCTCGTGGATTTTCGCTATCAACGGCATTATAAAGGGGATCGGGGGGACCACGGGCAAGCCAAAAATATGAGTGGTAGGAGCGGGGAAGACTCTATTCTTCGAATTCCCGTGGGGACAGTAGTCTTAGATGATGGTAGCGGTGAATTGATTGCGGATATAACCGAGCATGGACAGCGCGTCGTTGTTGCCGCCGGCGGGCGGGGAGGAAGGGGTAACGCCCGTTTTTTGAGCAATACGAATAAAGCGCCAACTTTAGCCGAAAACGGAGAACCTGGCGTGGAACACTGGTTGCGTTTGGAATTAAAGCTTTTGGCAGACGTCGGGCTGGTCGGCTTTCCGAATGTGGGGAAATCGACAATTATTTCGAAAGTCTCGGCAGCGAAACCGAAGATCGCAGATTATCATTTCACCACCTTAATTCCTAATTTGGGTGTGGTCGAGCTCGAGGATGGGCAGAGTTTTGTCATGGCCGATATTCCGGGGCTCATCGAGGGTGCTCATTCAGGCGCTGGCTTGGGGCATGAATTTTTACGCCACACTGAGCGAACCCGCTTGATTCTACATGTTTTGGATATCTCCGGGTCAGAAGAACGGGATCCACTGGAGGACTTGCGGATCATTCAGGAGGAGCTGCGTCTCTATAGTCCGGAGCTCGCTCTACGGCCGGTGATCATTGTGGCTAATAAAATGGATATCCCTGGAGCTGACGAACATTTGCAGCGCTTGAAGGAAGTTGTTGCAGAGCGTCATGAAATTTATGCAGTTTCCGCGGCGACTGGAGAAGGTTTGCAAGCGTTGATTTATCGTATTGCCCAGCTCTTACCGGATACCCCGGTACCTGAGATTTTAAACCTTTCAACCGAACACTTGGTCACGAAAGCAAAGTCGGAGAAACGATTCGAAATCCTTAAAGAAGAGGATCTATATATTGTTGTCGGTCAAGAAATTGAAAAACATGTGAAGATGACCTTCTTTGATCGGGAAGCGAGTGTCTATCGTTTCCAAAATATCTTGAAGGCGATGGGGATTGATGACGCTCTTCGTGCTGAAGGCATCAAAGCAGGGGATAAAGTAGATATCGCCGGTGTTAAGTTTGATTGGGAGTAGTCTCTAGGTAGAAAGCGATGACACTGCGAAGGAGTAAAGTTAGGGGGACGATATTACGTGTTAACGGGTAAACAAAAACGTCATTTAAGATCCATGGGAAATGAAATGGATCCGATCCTGCAAGTGGGTAAGGGCGGAATAACGGAAACTGTGGTCACCCAAACGGATGAGACGCTGGAAGCTCGGGAGCTTATTAAGTGCCGGGTTTTGCAAAATAGTTCGGAAGAACCGAAGATTGTGGCAACTGAACTGGCCGAACAGGTTAAGGCTGACCTTGTCCAAGTGATTGGTCGGAATTTCTTATTATTTAGGCCTTCAAAGAATAAGCCCGTTATTGTGTTGCCATAAAAGTTCGTCCCATAGCAGTGCTTACAGGCACGACTATGGGAATTTTTATTTAGGTATCATTCGACAAGTATGATATAATAAGATGTTCTACAGCTTTTGGTAAGGGGAAGAGGGACATATATGAACGTCTTAACGGCTGAGAATCTGACGAAAAGTTACGGCGAAAAAGTACTTTTTACCGATATTTCCTTCGGGATTGAAGCAGGAGAGAAAATAGGGATCATTGGGGTGAATGGGACGGGAAAGTCCACTTTGCTCAAGATTTTGGCTGGGGTTGAGTGGCCAGAGCAGGGAAAAGTCACGACGGGAAACAGCGTGCGCCTAGAGTACCTCCCTCAAAATCCGGAGTTTGAAGAAACGGCGACCGTCTTACAACAGGTCTTTAAGGGGAATTCCCCGGTGATGCAATTGTTGCGGGAATATGAAACGGCTTTAGAAAAGCTAAATGATGACCCAGAGCAGCCCAGGCTGCAACAAACGTTGATCGCTCTAGGGCAACGGATGGATGATCTGGACGCTTGGCAGCTGGAAAACGAGGCTAAAGCCATACTGAGCAAGCTTGGAATCTCCAAATTTGATACCTTAGTAGGGACGCTGTCGGGCGGTCAGAGAAAACGGGTTGCTTTGGCGAGTGCGCTCATTAACCCGACGGATATACTGACATTGGATGAGCCGACGAACCACATTGACAATGATACGGTGGATTGGTTGGAACAGTACTTGAACAAACGCAAAGGTGCGTTGGTCATGATTACGCACGATCGATATTTTCTCGACCGTGTCGTGGGTCGAGTGTTGGAGTTAGACCAAGGAAAACTTTATCCTTACCCTGGAAATTATAGTCGTTTCTTAGAATTAAAAGTGGAGCGGGAAGAGCAAGATGAGGCCACTGAGAGAAAGCGCCAAAATCTCTTTCGCAATGAACTGGCTTGGATGCGCAGGGGCGCCAGAGCTCGTACGACCAAGCAAAAGGCGAGGATCGATCGCTTTGAAAAGCTGGCTGCCGATAAACCGTCGGATTATGCGGATCGGATTGAAATGCAGGCAGGGGCGTCCCGCTTAGGGAAGAAAATCCTGGAATGTACACATGTGCAAAAAGGGTTTGCTGATCGGGGTGTCGTGATCAGAGATTTTAGTTACATTCTCTTGAGAAATGATCGGATAGGGATTATTGGCCCCAATGGGAGTGGGAAGTCGACCTTATTGAACTTAATTGCTGGCCGCCTGACACCGGATGGCGGGTGCATAGAACTAGGCTCCACGGTCAAGATAGGGTATTTTGCCCAGGAAAATACGTATTTGAATCCGGGCCTGCGCGTGATTGATGAGATTAAAGCAGTGGCTGAAGTGATTCCAACGGCTGAGGGCGGATTTTTGACCGCATCTCAAATGTTGGAGCGTTTTTTGTTTCCACCGGCGGCTCAGTGGACACAGATCGGTAAGCTCTCCGGAGGGGAAAAGCGAAGACTTTATCTTTTGAGAATTTTGATGGGTGCCCCGAATGTCCTCTTATTAGACGAGCCAACGAATGATTTAGATATTCAAACGTTGACTATTTTGGAAGGCTATCTGGATGAATTCCCTGGCGCCGTGCTTGCTGTTTCTCATGATCGGTATTTTCTTGATCGGGTGACGGATAAGATTTTCTGCTTTGAAGGAGAAGGGGCCATTCGGTCGTACGTGGGGAATTACTCAGACTATAAGGAGCAAGTGTACGCGGCTGAACAAGAAGCTGCGCAGACCCTTAACTTAGCTTCTTTGGCAAAAGCCTACCGGGCTACGGGTGCCCAGTCGGTAGAGGCAGAACCTGAGAAGAAGAAAGAACGTCCGCTGAAAATGACCTTTAAGGAGCAGCAGGACTATGCTCAAATTGAGGCCCAAATTGCGCAGGTAGAAGAGGAACTTCAAAAAAACAATCACCATATGAATGATATGGGGAGCGATTTTGGAAAGCTAACCGAGCTAGTTGGAATACAACAAGTTTTAGAAAAGAATCTGGATGACCTGCTGGAGCGCTGGACGTATTTAAATGAACTGGCGGAAAAAATAGCACAAAACAAACCTTGAATAATTGGAGGATTTATTAATATGGATGAGACGACGCTTGAAGCGATGAAAAGAGTAGTAGAAGAAAAGAAACTGAAGAGTTCCCAACAAGGTGGACCGAATAAAGCTACGCAGAAAATCGGAGAGAAGAGGAAGGGTATCAAACGCCGCAAGGTCGGCGGGATGTTTGATAAATAATTTAAGCTATTCTATTTAGTCAATAAGGAGAGAAGTTTAGGTATATGAGCATTTTAAATGTAGAGAATGTCAGCCATGGGTTTGGTGGACGCAAAATTTTAGAGGATGTAAGTTTTCGCTTATTAAAAGGGGAACACGTTGGTTTGGTGGGGGCGAACGGAGAAGGTAAATCAACCTTTCTAGATATCATTACAGGAAAACTTATGCCTGATAAAGGGAATGTGGAATGGTCAAGCCGGGTAACGGTTGGATATTTAGATCAACTCACAGCTCTGACCAAGGGGAAAACGATCCGGGATGTTCTCAAAGAGGCGTTTCAAGGGATGTACGATCTGGAAGCGGAGACCCTGCAGATCTATGACCGAATGGGTAGCGTCTCGGAAGACGAAATGAACAAGCTCTTGGAAGATGTGGGAGAGATTCAGAGCATTCTGGAACACAATGGCTTTTACACGCTTGATGCGAAGGTTGAAGAAATTGCGAATGGCTTGGGACTCGGAGAAATAGGGCTGGACAAAGATGTCGAGGATTTAAGTGGGGGCCAACGCACAAAGGTTTTACTCACGAAGCTCTTGCTCCAAAATCCTAGCATTTTAATCTTAGATGAGCCGACGAACTTTTTGGATGTGGATCATATTGAGTGGTTGAGGCGCTACCTCAATCAGTATGAGAATGCCTTTATCCTTGTTTCCCACGATGTGACCTTTCTGAATTCCGTGGTCAACCTCATTTATCATGTGGAAAATGCGGGCTTGACTCGCTATACCGGAAACTATGAAGAATTTATGGCACTCTTTGAAACCCAAAAGGTTCAGGAAATTAAAGCCTATGATAAGCAGCAAAAAGAAGTGGACCGTATGGAAGACTTTATTGCGAAGAATAAGGCACGGTTTTCAACGACTGGACGGGCCAAGAGCCGACAGAAGCAGTTAGAGAAAATGGATCTGATTGAGAAGCCGAGGGAGAGAATCCAACCAAAGTTTAAATTCAGAGAAGCACGGACGCCGAGTAAATTGATTTTTGAGGCAAAGGATATTGTGCTGGGCTATGATGAACCCTTGACTCGTCCTTTAAATTTGGCCCTGGAGCGAGGACAAAAGGTGGCTATACGTGGGGTCAACGGATTGGGAAAATCCACCTTGCTCAAGACGTTACTCGGGTATCTTCCCCCGGTTTCTGGTGAAGTAGAACTTGGGGACTTTCTCTACCCTGGTTATTTTGAGCAAGAATCCGGTGGCAAGAATTATAAGACGGCGTTAGATGAAGTTTGGGGTGAATATCCCGGACTCTCGAATTCCGAGGTTCGGTCAGCCTTGGCGAGATGTGGCTTGACCAAGGAACACATCTCGAGTAAGATGATGGTGTTAAGTGGCGGAGAGAACGCTAAAGTTCGGCTTTGTAAGCTCATGCTGAAGGATGTCAACTGGCTGGTCCTCGATGAGCCGACCAATCATTTGGATGTGGATGCCAAGGCAGAGCTTAAGAGAGCGATCATCGAATATAGAGGGACTGTGATTGTCGTTTCCCACGAACCGGAATTCTATGAAGATTGGGTGACTGATGTGTGGAATCTGGAGGAGTGGACGACGAAAATCGTGTAACTTATTATTTTATTATTCTATTATTCTATTTGCAAGGAGACTCACATGACGAACATGAAACGGGTAGCTCTGCACGAGAAACCTCGTTTGGGGATTATGGGTGGAACCTTTGACCCAATTCATTATGGGCATCTGGTGGCCGCGGAAATGGCGCGCGGTGAGTTTGATTTGAGCAAGGTTTTATTTATACCAAGTGGGACGCCGCCACATAAGATCAGACGAGACGTCTCAGCGGCAAATTTACGTTATGAGATGGTTGAACTCGCCATTAAGGATAACCCTGCGTTTGATCTTTCTCCCCTGGAAATTGAGAGAAGAGGGCTATCCTATACCGTGGAAACGTTACGCATATTGCGCCGCACTTGGCCGGAGTATGAACTTTATTTTATTACGGGAACGGATGCTCTCCTCGAAATCTTTTCCTGGCGAGAAGCCGAAGAAATCTTAACGATGATTCAATTTATCGGTGCTGCGCGTCCTGGGTTTGATGCGAGTGATTTTCTTCTTAAAGTCCAACAAGAGCATCCGGAAACTTTAGGTAGGATTCATTATTTGGAAGTTCCCGCCTTGGCGATTTCCTCGACAGATATACGAGCGCGCGTGAGAAATAAGCAACCTATTCGTTACCTTTTGCCTGAGCCAGTTCGTCTCTTTCTTCAACAACACGGGCTTTATGACGCTGAGTGAAGAGAATGCGCATACTCTGTTTGGATTTGATCATACTAAAAAAAGATCAATGAATCAATTCAAAGAGGTGGGTATTGCTATGACAACAACACTTTATGTCGGAAATCTCCCGTGGAATACTACAGCAGACGAACTCGGTGAATTCTTTTTCGTGCATGGACGGGTGGAAAGTAGTCGTATTATTACTGATCGTGAAACTGGCCGCTCTCGGGGGTTCGGTTTTATCGAAGTTGAGGATGAGGATGCGACACGTATGGCTGAAGAGCTAAATGGCACGGATTTTAGGGGACGGCCATTAACGGTGAATGAAGCTAAACCGAAACAAATGTAATGGGCCGACCGACTCTGGGGAGGAAGTGTCTCTGCCCGTTCGCACACGCTACATTGCTATTCGCTTGAGGCTAAAGCTAAAACACAAAACCTCTTGGCTTTCTGCAAGTGAACCGTTGTGTTTCTTAACGCTTTAGCCTCTGCGCTCTTTGACGCAATTCCGCTAAGTGCTTCTCTAAGCAGAGAAACTTCCTCTAGGCTTGGGTCTGACGGAGGTTGGAACGACGTTAGACTCTGAGGGACTGTTTGAGTCTTTGACACAAAAACGCCTTGTCGCGGGACGTAAGAGTGCAATAGGAAGTGCAACTGGGGACGGTTCTTAGTTGCATGCTTTCCTTTCGTTTATCGCTCACTATTCGCAAATATCTGGTACGCAATTGAACTGTTGTGTTTCTTACGCAAAATCGTCTGTGCGTCATTGACGCAATTCCGCTATGGTGCTTCTCTAAGGGGAGAATTTCCTCTTGCTTAGGACGACGGAGGTTGGAACGAAGTTAGACTCTGTGGTGCTGTTTGCGTCTTTGACACAAAAACGCCTTGTCGTGGGATGTAAGGAATGGATAGACATGGGAGGACTGAGGTTTAGCAACGTCTTATGTGTTTATTAACGCAAATACGCAAGGTGGGTTTATATAGGAAGTTTAGTGTTTAAAATAGAAGAGTAAAGTAATTTAAGAATTAAAGAGCAAAGACCTAGTAAAGAGATAAAAGGGGAGCGGGATAACGTGATATTACGGGCTGAAGAGGTGTATGTTTTAGCGGCGCGTGTTCTTACGGAAGAGCGTTTGAAGCACACGTTGGGCGTTGCTGATTGGGCTGAAGATTTAGCCAGACATCATGGTTTGGATCCGGTAAAAGCTCGTTGTGCGGCTTTAGCGCATGATTTGGCAAAAGGAATTCCTATTAAGGATCAGTTGAGTCTGGCTCGGCGGTGGAATTTACTTAAATATCCTGAAGATGAACTATATCCGTATGTTTTACATGGGTCTCTGGCGGCTTATTGGTTGGAACATTATTTTGGGGTAGACGATACTGAGGTCCTGGCGGCGGTTGCGAGTCATACGTTAGGGAGGCCAGGAATGTCCCCCTTGGAGATGGTTATTTACAGTGCTGATTTGACCGAACCCAGCCGTGACTTTCCAGAAGTGGACAAGTTGCGACAATCCTTGTATGATGATTTAGAAAAGGGTACGTTTGAATGTGTTAAAGGCACTTTAATATACTTGAGAGAAAGCAACCACCCGATTCATCCCTTAACCCAATTGACCTATGAGGATTTACAAAGGAGGCAAACTATTGGAACTGGATCAGAAAAAGCTTAAAGAAATTGTTAGTTTTGTCGAAGACAAAAAAGGCGGAGATATTACCCTTTTGAATTTAAAGGGGATTTCGATGGTCACTGATTATTGTTTGATTGTGACAGGGAATACCACCACTCAAGTTAAAGCGATCACGAATCATTTGGAAGAGAAGTTGCCAGAGATCGGAGTCCCAGTTTTTCATCTTGAAGGGTTACCAACTGCCAAATGGGTTTTGATGGATTGTGGCGGCGATTTAGTCGTTCATGTAATGACCCCTGAGCAACGTGAATTTTATCAACTTGAACGTCTCTGGAAAGATGCGGGAGTTGTCTCATTCAATCCTGTTGAAGTTTAAACCAAACACGTAAATGCAACGACAATGAATACCGGTGCGAGCCGTTAACATCGTTTGAGCACATTTGAAATTGGGTGGTACCACGGGAGCAAGCCTCTCGTCCCTTTAGGGGGACGGGGCTTTTTATTTTTTAAGGGGGAAGGGTTTATGCAAGAGAAGTATTTGTTTTCCGAGATCGAATCGAAGTGGCAAAAATTTTGGGTGGAGAACAAAGCCTATAAAACGGAGGAGAAATCCCCCAAGCCGAAGTATTATGCCTTAGCCATGTTTCCTTATCCTTCAGGAAATTTGCACATGGGGCATGTGCGTAATTACTCTATAGCGGATGTCATTGCTCGCTTTAAACGGATGAAAGGCTATAATGTTCTTCACCCCATCGGCTGGGATTCCTTCGGTTTACCAGCGGAAAATGCGGCGATTAAACACCAGACTCCCCCGGCAGATTGGACCTGGAAGAACATCGCAAATATGCGGCGACAGCTTCAAGAGATAGGGATTTCTTATGATTGGGACCGAGAAGTGGCGACCTGTCACCCGGGTTATTATAAATGGACGCAGTGGCTGTTTTTAGAGTTTCACAAACATGGCTTGGTGTACAAGAAAAAGGCCGCAGTGAACTGGTGTCCTTCGTGTGCCACGGTGCTGGCCAATGAACAAGTTGTGGATGGAGGGTGCGAACGTTGTGACACCCTTGTGACAAAGAAAAATTTGGAACAATGGTTTTTTAAAATCACAGATTATGCAGAAACTTTGCTTCAAGATTTGGATAAGTTGCCGGGTTGGCCTGAAAAGGTGAAAACTATGCAGCGCAACTGGATTGGCCGTTCTGAAGGGGTAGAAGTCAAATTTCCCTTGGTTGAGCGCTCAGAGAAGATCTCGGTGTATACTACCCGGGTCGATACCCTTTTCGGAGTGAGCTACGTGGTCTTAGCACCAGAACATCCCTTGGTTATTGACTTGGTCAGTGGGACAGGGTATGAAGCGGATGTGTTGGCGTTTATCAAAAAAATGCAGGGACTCAATGAAATCGCTCGGACGTCTACGGAAGCAGAGAAGGAAGGGCTGTTCATCGGGGCGTATTGTCTTAATCCGCTGAGTGGGAAAAAAGTGCCGATTTGGATTGCCAACTATGTTCTGCTTGAATATGGAACGGGCGCGGTCATGGGCGTGCCGGCGCACGACGAACGAGACTTTGAATTTGCAACCAAGTATAGCCTTGAGATTAATTCTGTTATTGTGCCTCTTGGGAGCGCGCCGGAAGCGAAAGATCAACGACTCAAGGTTGCTTACACGGGGGAAGGGGTCATGGTTAATTCCGATTCCTTTGATGGTCTGAGCAGTCAAGAAGGTCTGCAAGGGATTGCGGATGAAGCGGAGCGTCGCGGCTTGGGTCAAAGGAAAGTTAATTTCCGTTTGCGCGACTGGCTTATTTCTCGTCAACGATACTGGGGAACCCCCATCCCGATGGTGTATTGTGAATCCTGTGGAACAGTGCCGGTTCCGGAAGAGCAGTTGCCGGTTTTGCTGCCGCCGGATGTGGTCTTTAAAGCGGGAGAAAATCCATTAGCTTCATCTCCGTCGTTCACTGAAACAACATGCCCACGGTGTGGGGGGGGTGCTCGGCGTGAGACGGATACGATGGATACGTTTGTTTGTTCCTCGTGGTATTATCTTCGTTATTCAGATCCTCGTAACTCGGAGGCCCCTTTTTCCCAAGCTGCGGTAGATCAATGGATGAATGTCGATCAGTATGTTGGTGGGGTAGAACATGCGATACTTCACCTTCTGTACGCACGGTTTTTTACTAAGGCTCTGCGAGATTTCGGATATTTAAAGGCGGATGAACCTTTCCAAAACTTGCTTACCCAGGGGATGGTTTGCATGGATGGTTCCAAAATGTCCAAATCAAAAGGGAATATCGTCAGTCCAGAGGTGATTATTAGAAAGTACGGGGCGGACACGGCACGGTTGTTTATCCTGTTCGCGGCTCCGCCAGAGAGAGATCTGGAGTGGAGCGATCAGGGAGTGGAAGGGTGTTATCGTTTCCTTAACCGCGTCTGGCGCTTGGTTGCACAGTATGAGCCCATAATCAAGGAAGCTCAAAATCACACATCAGCTTCTGCAGACCAAGTGGGCGAATGGGGTAACTTGGATGCAGTCAGTAAAGAACTACGACGCCACACTCACTTGGCAATCCAGAGAGTGACGATAGACATTGGAACACGTTATAATTTTAACACCGCGATCAGTACAATCATGGAATGGGTCAATGCTTTGTACCTTTATAAGGAGCAACCTAAGGCGGTTGCTGCTGTCGGTCGGGAGGCGGTTGAAGCGATCCTTATCCTCCTGGCCCCCTTTGCTCCGCATATCACGGAAGAGCTGTGGAGGGAAATTGGGCATACGGAGAGTATTCACAAACAGCCCTGGCCTGAAGTAGATGAAGCTGCACTCGTCCAAGATGAAATGACCGTTATTCTACAGGTCAATGGCAAGGTCCGCGATCGGGTTACTGTATCCGCGGATATTTCCAAGGCAGAGTTGGAAAAAATGGTGCTTTCTCAGCCCAAAGTGTGTGAATGGACGCAGGGAAAAGCGATTGTTAAGGTTATTACGGTTCCGGGGAAGTTGGTTAATTTGGTGGTCAGGGACTTGTGAGACACAGCGCTCGGTCATACGACGCAGAGCAAACTAACCGTTCAAGCTCCTACTCTGGGGAGCGGGGTTCCCGCCAAAAGCGCCATCCGCTGGCCATGGATGGCCGAGTGTCACCGGAGCCAAGGATGGCGGGAGGGGACCTTGGCGCATTGGCGGCAGCGCACATCGTGTGCGCTGCCCCCTGTCTGGGGTCAGGAGCTCGAGCGGAAGTTTGCTGAGCTGCTTACGTAAAGACGTCGCGCTG
>JARLHU010000099.1 GCA_031292095.1 Desulfosporosinus sp. | reverse complement strand
TTAACTGAGTACCTGAATAGTCACAAAAATAATGATTCGCAATTCAATTTGTAGGTATAATTTTTATACCTACAAAAACACCAAAATGCCTGTAAAATCAGGGTTTATTAATGTAGGTATAATTTTTCACGGGAATCAAGGATATATGTTCCACGTGGAACATTAGAAATTCTGAAACATAATCGAGAGCGGTCACAAAGTATAAGACCTAAAGAAGGTGGCGAGTTCGATGTTAGGAACCATTGTAAACACAGTAGCAATTGTTTTCGGCGGATTATTAGGGCTTCTGTTTGGACAAGCCTTACCAGAAAAAATGAAAAGAACAGTCATACAGGGGATCGGACTAGCTGTCTTACTGATTGGAGGAAGTATGGCATTACAAACCAAAAATCCTTTGATTGTGATTGCCAGCCTAGTATTGGGTGGCGTAATCGGCGAATTGATAGATATCGAGCTTCGTCTACAACATTTTGGGGAGTGGCTAGAGAGCAAATTAGCAAAAAATGGGAAAGTGACAGGATTTACTAAAGCGTTCGTAACGGCAAGCTTGATCTACTG
The DNA here is from genome assembly GCA_031292095.1 of Desulfosporosinus sp. GTDB lineage: Bacteria > Bacillota > Desulfitobacteriia > Desulfitobacteriales > Desulfitobacteriaceae > Desulfosporosinus. Next base: position 12,349 of record JARLHU010000099.1, on the reverse strand, counting down.
TGTCGGAGCCATGGCGATCATGGGTTCACTTGAGAGTGGATTAAGAGGAAACTATAATATACTATTTGCAAAATCAATGTTAGATGGAATATCGGCCATAGTATTTGCCTCGTCAATGGGGATCGGTGTAGTGGTATCGGCGCTACCGGTATTTTTATATCAAGGGTCTATAACCATGGCAGCTGGGTTACTCCAAGGAATCCTTTCTCCTCAAGTCATCACTGAAATGGGTGCAACTGGAGGCCTACTAATATTAGGGATAGGATTTAATATTCTCGAAATGAAAGAAATTAAAGTCGGAAATCTATTGCCGGCAATTTTTATAGCTGTTCCGATAACCATCCTTCTTACTAAACTTCATTTAGGTATGTAAAACCACAAAATAGTATATAATCTTCAATGATCCAATTAGGGCGCAGGGGATAGGGAGGCAAAACTGGTGACAAGATTAGTAAGCATCATGCCTTTGATTTGGTGGAGCATGAGTGCTTTAACCCTACTGTTATTAATTTCTTTACTTACTACTTTATCACTTTCTCGCCGCATGAAACGTTTTGAAGCTTCTTATGTAACTTTGCAAACATTTAGTTCGGGAGAGCAACTAGAACCACTGCTTCAAAAATATCTTCAGCAAGTGATAGAACTGGATCAGGAACTGAAGGCCTGCAATGTGAGGCTTAAGCAAATAGAACTAAAATTGCGTGCTGGAGTTGATCGCGCAGAGTTGCTACGCTTTAGTGCCTTCGAAAACATGGGAAGTGATTTGAGCTTTGCATTTGCGCTCTTGAATCAAGAGGGGAGCGGAGTAGTTCTCAGTGCCATCCACAGCCGTGAAGAATCTAGAGTATATGCCAAACCTATTAACAAAGGGCGGTCAACGTATTCACTAAGCAATGAAGAAATAGAAGTCATAGCGAAAGCAATGCAAGGGCAGAATATATAATGGCCGGATTACTTATAACGTATTTTTGAGTAAGAACGCGCTAAGATAGAACTAATGTTCTCCGACATCCGCCACACGAGGTTGAGTCGGGTATTCTGTAAAACCATATATTCCATAAATCCTCCGACATTAACGATTCCGGTCAAATGAGCTTCCCCTACTTCAGGAAGCTGTTTATGGACACCAGCACCGGGCTTCAAAGGTCCATCGGCTAGGACGATACATCCTATAGAATCTATACGCCCAAGGCAGGCATCAATGGCTATGATGAAAGGATCAACAAATGTTTGCTGGATAAATTCAATATTTTGCTTTAGATTAGTAGCATGAACAGGTTCATCTAGCGTACCATAAACATGAAGTTGAGGTAGATTCTGGCGGGAAAGGTGTGTACCAATCAAAGGACCTAAAGCGTCTCCTGTAGATCGATCGGTTCCGATGCAAAGGATTACAGCGGGACGCTTTTGAGTAGCTACAAAAAGATCTGAAAGCCTTGTTTCCAATTTGGCTTTGGCGGAATAGTCATCAACATGGGCTTTCATTTTTTGAGGTTCAGTCCATAACGAAAATAGGCTCACAAGCTACCCCCTATAGAAATAAGTACTTTCAATACAATTAAAAATATATATTCAAATTCTTCCCAAATCTTAGCTTTTCTATGCATGAGATCCCTTTTTTAGCCATAAGCATGATGGCGAGGAGGGAAGTGTTATGAAATGGAAAACAACCTTTCAAGTAGCTGCGACTTACGTAGGTGCTGTCATGGGGGCAGGATTTGCCTCAGGCCAGGAAATACAGCAATTTTTTGCGCGCTTTGGTCGTTGGGGTTTAGCGGGAATTATTGTTAGTGCAGTTTTGTTTTCGCTTCTAGGGTGGGGCATGTTGGATTTGCAGAGACGCTGGAAGATCTCATCTTATCCTGAGTTTTTTAATCATCTACTCGGCATTAGATGGGGTCGCTGGGCAGATGGGCTTGTGAGTGTTCTTTTGTTCTTGGGGATGCTGGCGATGATTTCGGGATGTGGTGCGCTCTTTTACGAATATTTTGGTTTCTCAAGGTGGTTAGGTATTTTTTTGACAGGTTCAGTGATCGCCTTAGCCTTATGGTTTCGCGGAGAAGGGGTTTTATGGATTAACTCCGTTTTAATACCCTTGAAATTTATCTTTTGTTTAGGAATCGCGACTGCGGCGGTTTTCTTCGCGACGTCCGGAGATGGTGAGGGGATCGTGGTGCTGTCTAACCCTCTTGTTAATAATTGGGCTCTCTCGGCGATTCTCTATGTATCTTTTAATCTGACCTTGGCCATGGTAGTATTTGCTTCACTGGGAAGTGATGTTCAACGATCAGGAGCTCGTTTGGGCGCAGTTCTTGGTGGGGTTGCACTAGGGATATTTGCCTTCGTCATTGGGGCTGCGTTACTGCGGTTTCCAGATATTTTAGGGTTAGAAATCCCCATGGTCGCGGTTGCAGGCAAATTAGGGGATTGGCCCGCCTTTTTCTACGTAGTCGTTTTATGGTTGACAATGATCACAGCAGCAATTGGAAATGGTTTTAGTCTTGTTAGCCGGGTCGTTGACACAGGGAAGCTGAGTTATGGTAAGGCCACGCTCCTTCTATTACTCTTGCTATTGCCGATAGCTGGAGTGAAATTTTCTCATCTTGTCCAGTTCGTATATCCTTTATTTGGCTACCTGGGACTAGTTTTCTTACCAACGATTCTATATTTTTGGCGTAGAGTTTAAAGAAATGAAATAATTAGATGAATAAGGGGAACAATAATGAGTGAGCGACATTATTTAGTGGGGACCGCAGGACATGTTGATCATGGCAAAACAGAGTTGATTCGTGCTCTTTCCGGCATGGAAACAGATCGTTTAAAAGAAGAGAAGCAACGGGGGATCTCCATCGAGCTAGGATTTGCGCATATGGTGATGCCCAGTGGACGTCAAGTTGGTATTGTGGATGTTCCGGGGCATGAACGGTTTGTCCGTCAGATGTTGGCCGGAGCCAGTGGCATGGACGTAGTGTTACTTGTGATTGCCGCAGATGAAGGAATTATGCCTCAGACTCAGGAGCATCTGGATATCTTGACATTACTCGGCATACCTCGAGGAATAGTTGTTCTCAATAAGGCCGATCTTGTGGACGAAGAGTGGCTCGATCTTATAGAAGAAGAGATACGCGAGGAGCTTAAAGAAACAGCCTTTCATGATGCACCCGTTTGCCGTGTTTCAGCCCTGACGGGTGACGGAATACCAAACTTGCGTCAAACCATCGATGGATTGCTTTCAGAGGTCGAAAGTAAAAAAACAACCGGGCCCGTTCGTATGCCACTTGACCGGGTCTTTAGCATGCAGGGGTTCGGTACAGTTGTGACCGGAACGCTTTACAGTGGGACAGTGAAACTGGGGCAGGAGTTGGCGATTGAACCGATCCATATTCTTGCGAAAGTCCGCTCTCTACAAGTCCATAAAAACAAAGTGAATTTTGCAGAGGCTGGACAGCGGGTCGCGGTGAATCTTGCAGGGGTGGATGTCGCTGAAGTGGAAAGGGGTTCAGTACTTGTTATGCCAGGTGTGTTTAAGGTCGGAAAGATCTTGGACTTGAAAGTTTTAAATTTATTTTCGGCAGATAAACCCTTGATCCAGAGACAACGAGTCCGTTTTCACCTCGGAACCACCGAGGTCCTTGGACGATTACATCTTTTGGACCAGCAGGAACTAGCGCCCGGAAAAGAGGGATTTGCGCAGATTCTTCTGGAAGAAGCAGTCGTTGCAGTCCCCGGAGATCGTTTTGTACTCAGGTTTTATTCTCCTGCCCATACGATCGCAGGGGGAAAAATACTCGGCGTAGCAGAGTTTAAGCAGAAACGTTTTAAAGAAAACGTTTTGGCACAGATGAGAATGAAAGACCAAGGCGACCCACTTGATTTATTAGAAAAAGAAATGATCGAACCACGAACGGACACGGATTTAGCGGCACGTCTACATGTTTGTGTTACTGAATTGGAGGAGAGTTTAAAATCTCTAGAGGAATTAGAACGACTGGAAATTTGGCTGGAAGATGAAGCAAAGCTTTACTGGGGGAAAACAACAGCAGAGCTTTGGCGGTCAAAATTAATAAATATCGTTAAAACTTATGAAAAAGCGAACCCTCTGCGCGGAGGAATTAACAGAGAAGAATTAAAAACTCGCCTGGGAATTTTATGGACACATCGTCGTTGGCAGACAATTCTTGAACAGGGTGCTGCGCGAGGGTTCTATCGAATTTCAGGAAGCAAGGTCCAAACAAACGAAGGAGCGGAAATTCCCCCGAGCATTTTAAAACGTTTAGAAGGATTACGGTTAAAATGGCAAAGAGATACCCTCATGCCTCCCGATCTGGTTACTACGGCTGAAGCCTGCGGTATTCTCAAAACGGAGGCTCCAGAATATGCTCAGTACCTGTGTGAGATCGGAGAATGGGTACATATTGATCAGTATTACTATCGTCAAATAGAACTAGAGTCGGCCAAAGAAATTTTAAGCGAGTTTCTTAAAATCCACGGTGAAGCAGGTGTCTCTGAAGTGCGAGAAATGTGGGGTATTTCGAGAAAGTACGCGGTTCCACTGCTTGAGTTTTTCGATAATCAGAAGCTAACAAAGCGTTCCGGTGACAAAAGAATCCTCTACTGATAGCTATGTAGTGAGACAGGATTTAATAATTGACACAATGGTGCAACAGATATAGAATTAAGCAATATTTACATAACTCAGTGGGCATCTGTATTATAACTGTTGCACAAAATTTATCTTGGCAAAGTTAATTGTTCATTTCTTCTTTCCAAGGTGAATTCTTAGTTTATAAAGCGGAGGTGTAGTACAGTAGAAATTATTTGAGTTTGAGATGTGATTTTAATTAAAAGTAATACAGAACGTTGGAGGTAGAAAAATGAAAAAAAGTAAAGTAGTGTTAGGTATAGCAGTTATTATGTTAGGCTTGGTATCGGGTTGTAGTAGTGCAGCAACACCAAAAGTTGCTGAAGATATTAAAATCGGCGGCGATCTGGAGTTATCTGGAGGTGTAGCGACCTATGGGCAGTCCGTTAAAAATGCTGTTGACCTTGCTTTTGCAGATCAAAACAAAAAAGGTGGAGTCCTTGGCAAACAACTGGTATTTGTTACAGCCGATAATAAATCAGAAGCCGGCGAGTCAACAACAGCTATAACTAAGCTCATCACGCAAGATAAAGTTGTAGCAGTGATTGGGGCGGTAACGAGTTCAAATACGAAGGCAGCAGTGCCAGTTTCTGCGGACAACAAAATCCCGTTGATTACGCCGACGGCCACAAATTCGGAAGTTACCGTTAATAAAGATGGGTCATTGAATCAATGGGTTTTTAGAAGTTGCTTTTTAGATCCTTTCCAAGGGAAAGTTGCAGAGAATTTCGTAGCCAACACTCTCAAAGTAAATAAGGCTGCCGTATTTATCGATCAAAAAGATGATTATTCTAAAGGTTTAGCAGCAGAATTCAGTAAAGACCTTACAAGTGCTGGGGGAACCATTACCGATACTGAAAATTACGTCGGAGGGGATAAGGATTTTAAATCCACCTTGACTAGGATTAAAGCCAGCAACCCCGAAGTCTTGTTTGTCCCTGGTTATTACAGTGAGGTGGGCTTGATTGTAAAACAAGCTCGTGAATTAGGGATTACAGTTCCAATAGTTGGAGGAGATGGCTGGGATTCTTCGAAATTAGCAGATTTAGCTGGAGCAGCAAATCTAAATGACACGTATTTCGTTGACCATATGTGGGCTGGGGATCCAGCTACAAAACCTTTTGCTGATGCTTATCAAGCAAAATATAACGCGGAACCGGATGCTCTAGCAGCTTTAGGGTATGATGCCGCCGAAATGTTGATCGCAGCAATTAAAACCGCAGGTGGTACAGATTCAGAAAAGATCAGAGTTGCTTTGGAAAATACTAAGGATTTTCAAGGGGTAACCGGGGTCATTACAGTTGATCCAAAAACCCATAATCCAGTCAAGAGCGCGGTTATCATAAAATTGGTTGACGGTAAAAAGACATTACTCACCCATGTTAACCCTTAATTCGCAGTTATTAGACAATAAATATGTTATAACAGAAATCCCATTGACTTAATGTTGTACAAAAGCTAAAATGTCCTTAGCGTAGAACTCGTACTCAAACTTGGAAGTCTAAGGACTGAATACTCTTAGACAAGGCAATGAAGCCCCAGTCACGAAAATTTGCGTTGACTGGGGCTTTCAAAAAAGATGGGGGGGGTGAAGGCGTAGGTAGACTGTGACCAAGTAAGAAAACTAGAGAAGCTTAATTTCCCGAATTTTGAAGGAGGAAAAAAAATGAAACTATTCAGTAAGGGCTTATCCCTAGGTCTCGTCGCTTTGCTAAGCCTTTCATTGGCTGCTGGGTGTGGAACAACAGCAGCACCAAAAACCGGAGCGAGTGATACGACACCTATTAAGGTAGGTGGTAATTTAGAGTTGAGTGGTGGAACAGCTATGTTTGGCCAAGCGGCTCAGAATGCCATTAATTTAGCGTTTGAGCAGCAAAATGCCAAAGGCGGAGTTATAGGCAGACAATTAACGTTAGTGGCAGCAGATAATAAATCAGATGCTGGTGAATCGACCGCTGCAGTAACAAAACTCGTCACTCAGGACAAGGTCGTCGCAGTTATCGGATCTATGACCAGTTCCGTCACGTTGGCGGCTGTTCCGGTTGTAACAGATAATAAGATACCTATGATTTCCCCAAGTGGGACAAATGCCAAGCTTACAGTAGATCCGGCTACCGGAGCTGTACGTCCTTGGATTTTTAGAGCCTGCTTTATTGATCCGTTCCAAGGTCAAGTTGCGGCAAACTTTGCTTTAACTAATTTAAAAGCAAAAACAGCAGCCGTAATTATCGATCAAAAAAGTGATTATTCAAAGGGATTAGCGGATGCTTTTGTAACTAACTTTAAAAAAGGAAATGGCACAATTACCGGAACCGAGCAATATGTTGCCGGTAGCGATAAAGATTTCCGTTCCATCTTAACAAGAATTAAAGCAGAAAACCCAGATATGGTTTGGTTACCAGGTTATTATCAAGAAGTTGGTTTGATCGTCAAGCAAGCGCGTGAGCAAGGTATGATGATGCCATTTATGGGCGGAGATGGCTGGGACGACCCACAACTTTTCAATATCGGTGGAAATGATGCAATGAATAATACCTTCTATGTTGACCATGTTGCAACCGATGACCCAGGAATGGCTACTTTCGTGAAAGATTATAAGGCGAAATTCAATAGTGAGCCGAATGCTATGGCTGCTTTGGGTTATGATGCCGCAAATCTCTTGGTCAAAGCTATTGACGATGCTAAGAGCACTGACCCAGAGAAAATTCGTACTGCATTAGAAAATATGAAAGGGTTTAAAGGCGTAGGCGGAGATATCACAATTGATCCTAAAACGCATAACCCAATGAAGAGTGCCGTTATTAAAGAAAACAAAGCCGGAAAATCCGTTTTCTTAACACGCGTTGCTCCTCAGTGATAATTGAGAGTAATCTAAGGCATACTTAATAGTAGGCATAACAGTCATCCTGTAAACAGAGAGAGGGGACAGATTCACCCTCTCTCTTCTAATTTGGAAAGGTTTAGCATAAAAGGGAGTGAGTTTATGGGAAGTAGTATCACAACACAAATATTTCAACAACTTGTCAATGGATTATCTTTAGGAAGTATTTACGCACTCATTGCCTTGGGCTACACGATGGTCTATGGTATCATAAAACTGATCAATTTTGCGCATGGAGACGTAATGATGGTCGGAGCCTATTCTGGTTGGTTTGCAATCACAACCTTGCATATGTCCTTTTTGCCCGCCTTGCTTTTTTCAATGGTATCTTGTGCCCTATTAGGGGTATTAATTGAACGAATTGCTTACAAACCTTTGCGAAACGCCTCTCGTATCGCGGCTTTAATTACCGCGATTGGGGTTTCGTTATTCTTAGAGTATGGGGGCATGTTAGTTGCTACGGCACAAGTGCGTACCTATCCTCCAGTCTTCCCAGAAACAATGTATATTGTAGGCGGTGTCTACTTTAAATACGGAGATATTGTAATGTTGGTAACCTCTGTTGTACTTATGGCTCTCTTGCATTTTACCGTTCAATACACGAAAGTTGGCAAGGCCATGCGTGCAGTATCCTTCGACAAAGAGGCAGCTTTACTGATGGGAATAAACACCAATAATATTATATCGTTCACCTTTGCGATTGGTTCAGCTTTAGCGGCGGCTGCTGGTGTTCTAATGGGTGTCTACTTTAATACGATTGACCCTTTAATGGGGATCATTCCTGGTTTGAAGGCCTTCGTAGCCGCTGTGCTCGGGGGTATCGGGATTATACCAGGGGCAATGGTCGGGGGTTTGATGTTAGGTTTGGTTGAATCAATCGTGAGTGGCTTTGGAGCTTCAACCTGGAGGGATGCAGTTGCCTTTCTCATCTTGATTCTTGTCCTTATTATTAAACCAAGTGGACTCTTTGGTAAAAACATCCGTGAGAAAGTGTAGGTGAGTAAAATGCGCAACTGGTTCAACCGCCAAAATATAGTGTCGCTATTGGCAATTGTTCTTTTATATGCAGTTGTTCAAGGGCTGATCGTGTTTGACATCATGCCTCCTTTCTATAAGTTGACTTTAATCCAAATATGTATTTATATAATCCTCGCAACCAGTCTAAATCTGATCAATGGTATAACTGGTCAATTTTCGATTGGACATGCTGGGTTTATGGCTATAGGAGCCTATATTTCGGCGATTGTTACTGCTCTTCAGCACGGCCCTTTATTATTAGGGCTTCTGGCCGGAGCGATTGTGGCAGCCCTGGCCGGCTTCTTGGTTGGATTGCCTACGCTGCGTCTTAAGGGAGATTATCTGGCCATTGCAACTTTGGGGTTTGGAGAAATTGTGCGTATTATCTTCTTGAATACGGAGTATGTCGGTGGAGCGGCAGGTTTCACTCTACCCAGCAAAATTACGTGGACATGGGCCTTCGGCCTAATGGCCTTGAGTGTTGTGCTAATGAAAAACTTTGTTGGCTCAACGCATGGCAGGGCATGTATCTCTATTCGCGAAAATGAGATCGCCGCAGAATCTATGGGAGTGAATACGACAAAATACAAAGTAATGGCGTTTACCATGGGGGCCTTTTTTGCTGGACTGGCGGGCGGAATTTATGCCAACTACTTTTATATCATTCAACCTATGACCTTCAACTTTATCCTGTCCTTTAACATTCTTGTGATGATTGTGCTTGGCGGCTTAGGAAGTATGACCGGAGGTATTTTAGGTGCTATTGTCATGACTTTAGCTTCGGCACTTTTAGCGGGTGTTCCGGAGTGGCGTAATATTATAACGGCAGTGTTATTAGTCTTAATGATGATCTTTAGACCGACCGGAATCATGGGAACGAAAGAATTTACCTTAAATTTCCTGGGAAAGAAGAGTGATAAAAATGCCGCTTCTAAAAATTGAAAATCTCTCAAAGTCCTTTGGTGGTTTAAAAGCGGTTTCTAATTTAAATATTGAGATTAACCAAGGGGAACTGATCGGTCTAATTGGCCCAAATGGTGCAGGAAAAACCACGGTTTTTAATCTACTGACAGGGGTTTATGAAAAGACTGAAGGAAAAATGACGTTTTTAGACAGAGATGTGAGTGGGCTGAAACCATATCAAGTCACCCAACGGGGAATGGCACGAACCTTCCAAAATATTCGCTTATTCAGTGATTTGAGTGTTATCGATAATGTTAAAATTGCTTACCATCAACGTACTTCTTACAGTACAGCCAGTGCCTTGTTTCGTCTTCCCAGCTATTACTCAGGTGAAGCGGAAATGCAACGTAAAGCTATGGATTTACTTAAGATATTTAACCTTGAGGATAAAGCAGAGGAAACGGCTAAAAACTTACCTTATGGAGAACAGCGCCGCTTGGAAATTGCTCGGGCCTTAGGAACTGACCCTAAACTATTATTGCTTGATGAGCCGGCTGCTGGTATGAATCCTCAGGAAACCCATGATCTCATGAATCTAATTCGTTGGATCAGGGAGCAGTTTAAGCTTACAATTCTCTTAATTGAACATGATATGTCCTTAGTAATGGGGGTCTGTGAGCGCATCTATGTATTAGATTATGGTATGATTATTGCTCAGGGTGCACCAGATGAAATCAAACGCAATCCTAAAGTCATTGAGGCTTATTTAGGGGAGGAGGTTGTCTGATGCTTGTACTTGAAGATGTTAACGTATACTACGGTGCAATTCACGCCCTTAAAGGCATCTCCTTTGAGGTTAATCAGGGAGAGATCGTTACCCTGATTGGCTCAAATGGTGCTGGGAAAAGCACAAGTCTTAAGACGGTTTCAGGATTACTGCGCCCAAAAACAGGGAAGATTACGTTTAAAGGTGAGAATCTAGCCAGTATTGCGCCTCAAGTGATTGTAGCAAAAGGGATTTCACAGGTTCCTGAAGGTCGCCATGTGTTTGCTAATATGACCGTTATCGAAAATTTGGAACTTGGGGCCTATTTACGCAAAGACAAAGCAGGGATTAAGCAAGACATGCAGCGCGTTTATGAGTTATTTCCTCGTCTTCTGGAACGTAATAGTCAAATTTCAGGCACTTTGTCTGGTGGAGAACAGCAAATGCTGGCCATGGGGCGAGCCCTTATGTCTAAGCCGCAGATCCTTCTTCTCGATGAGCCCTCGATGGGTTTGGCCCCCATCCTGGTCAAACAAATTTTTTCGATTATCAAGGAGATCAATGCGAGTGGGACGACTATTTTACTTGTAGAACAGAATGCGCATATGGCTCTTTCCATAGCCAATAGGGCCTATGTACTTGAGACAGGGAAGATTGTGCTTTCTGGAGATTCTAAAACTTTGGCTGCCAGTGAAGAAGTCCGTAAAGCCTACCTTGGAGGATAAGGGAATTGTTTAATGAGAAAGGGGCAAAGCAAAATGTATGTTCGCCAATTCATGACATCTCAGGTTTTTACGGTAGGTCCAGAAGAATCCATCGCAGATACGATGACCCTTATGCGCGAGAAAAAGATTACTAAATTGCCGGTCATGGATAAGGGTAAACTCGTGGGTTTTGTAACAGATGGGGATCTCCGCGAGGTCTCTCCTTCTCCTGCTACGACGTTAAGTATTTTTGAACTCAATTACCTCATTGCTAAAACTCCGATCCGAGAAGTCGCGGTGAAAAAGGTGCTGACCTGTCATCCTGACACGCGGCTTGAGGATGCGGCTTTGTTAATGCGGGAACATAAAATTGGTGGCTTGCCTGTCCTTGACGAAGGTAAACTGGTCGGTCTGATTACGGGAACCGACATTTTGGATGCTTTTTTGGATATTTTGGGATTTCGCAGTCCGGGTCAGCGTGTAGTAATCGAGGCAAAAGACGATACAGGTGTCCTATTGGACCTAGCTGTGACAATCAAGCAGTTTGAGGTTAATATTTCAAGTTTTGCGGTTTATCATCTCCAGGATAATCAGGTCCAGATTCTTGCTCACCTACAGGGTGAACAAGTCGCGGAGGTCAAAGCGTCATTAACAGCAAAAGGGTATCGTGTTAGAGAATAAAGAAAACTTGGCTGGCGCCCGAAGACACTGTCTTCGCACGAATTACTCATTCTGTCAGCCTTAGCGAAGGCGGTCCCTTCTCGCCATCCTTGGCTACAGGGACACTCAGCCATCCATGGCCAGCGGCTGCCTAGTTGCTCTTATGCTTAGAAAGTATATAACGCAAGTTTATACTTTCTGATAGTATAAAAACAAGAAAGAAAGTTACTGGATTAATGATCAACCAGTAACTTTCTTTACTCTAGCCCACCACTTAGCTGGAGTTCTCTATTTTTGTTCGGGTTTAGTATAAGCAATTAGGATAGTCTCTTGACCAGTGGTGTGATTTGTATTAAATTTTGTTTCCAAAGACTTAACCTCTTCGATCTGGTTGTTAGATAAACTAGAAAATGCTATTTCGCTTCGGTCCATATAAATAACCTCCTTCTTTAATAACCTAGATCCACTTGAATTAAACACGTTACTCGGACAATCTTTAGTATTTTTTATAGAAATAAATATGGATATAGAATTATTATGCCCAAATTGATGGTAATATATACCTTGTAATACTATCAGAAAGTATAAACTTCCGTTATATACTTTCCGTGATTCCCGTGAAAAATTATACCTACAAATTGAATTGCGAATCATTATTTTTGTGACTATTCAGGTACTCAGTTAATCAACCACAGATTACACAGATTAACACAGAATAAATACATTTTGGCTCTAAACTACAAATCGCTTGTAACTCAATTGCTAATGCCGCCTGA
>JARLHU010000098.1 GCA_031292095.1 Desulfosporosinus sp. | reverse complement strand
GCCAAAAGCCTTGCGACCCGCAACGATAAAACAAGGCACACTGTGAATGTCTAGCTGGTAGGCTTCTTCTATATCCTGAGTTACCGCTTGTTGATAAGTTCGAGTAACGAGTGCCTGCCTGAATTCATCCTGATCTAGTCCGATCTGCAGGGCTAGCTCAGACAACACCTTTGGGTCATTGATGTTTTTTTGTTCTTGGAATAGCGCAACAAAAACCGCATCATGATATTCATTGCCAAGTCCATGTTCTTCAGCAAATTTAGCTCCTTCCAAAGCTAATCTGGAGTGTTTACTCTGGTTATTAAAGGTCATGTGAAGTCCGTATTTTCGACTCAAATTTTCGATACCGGTTTTCGCTCGGGCCAGATATTCCGCCGATTTGGGCGGAATTTCTAAACCTTCTGGTCTAAGCTCAAAGGCTTTCCATTCTAGGGTTAAATTTCTATCCTTGGCCAACTGGTCAAGTGGGACTTTCCCAATCATGCAAAAGGGTCATAAGAAATCTGAGTAGATCGTTATCTTATTTGTCATGATAAATTACAACTCTGTATAGAAGGGCAACTGTTTACCCATCACATTGGCGATTCCCCAAAGATAATCATTACCCATACCTTCGCGCTTATCCTCTTTGAACCCTTTACCTTTGAATATATTCAACATACTTTTATTAGCTGCATAACCCGACAGGTATTTAGCCCCTTGGTCCTTGGCAAATTTACGCAAATTGTTAAATACTTTCTCATGGATGGCATCACTTAAGGGGTCGAAGTTATCATTTTTGACTAAAACAAGATCATTAATAAAAATCTCTTGCTTGTTAAGCTTCGATATATGGAGACTGATAAGGTAATCTTCAAAGCCTAAGGTATCAACCCACATAATTTGTGGTAATTGTACCCCTAATAAACCTGCCAGCTCAGGCTTATATTTATTATCCTCATAATATTCATGTAAAAGCTCAATAAGAGACTGATTATGTGCTCTAGCTTGAATAGCGATATTAAATTGAGCGGGCAACTTTAGTCTTATTTCATCATCCGTAAAGACCTTAATGCCGGGATCCCTTCCAACTTCTGATATTAAATCATCAATTGGAAATATACTCTTAATCTGTTCCTCCGATGGACTCCACTGTTCAGAATAAATACGCAATGGCTTAACTGACATCTTAAACCTCACACCTTTCCTAACTATTTTGTACCATTATATTAATAGTACCTTTCGGTAAAGTCCAATCAATTCCTCCTGTTTTCGAGAAAGAAGTTTCAATTTACGAAGAAATAATGCTAAACTATCAAATATGAGCGACCAACAATACTCCAAATATTCCAGAAATAACTAAATGGCACTTCTTTATGGTCTTAAAGCTCATGATCTTATGCCGATACATTAAACCGGTAATAATTAAGACCGTCATCGCTACCAGTGCAATTACCCCGCTGTAGACACGGTTCATTCTGGTTGGCAAATTGACCATAAAATATACGCTGTGCCCAAGCCCCAGATCAAATGCTAACCAGCCCAGGGTGACATGGGCCTCTCGCAGTCCCTTAATCAGTGAACCGTTGACCCAGGAAAACCCCTCACGATCTTTCAGTTTAACCTTGATAATCTGCTTTTTAAAAAACCACACGGACACAGAGACAATAATTAAAAGGAGCGACAACACACCCATCTGATCCCAGAATCCTCTTTGTGCTCTATCTGACCAATCTGCTATGCCATGATAGGCGGCCCATACCGAAAACGCGCTCATTAATCCCCATAAGATTACATGTAGGACCGTGCTTGAGTAGATTAATCGTCTTTTCATAAATCCGTCCTCCATAACTTTCACCTCTTCAAAAAATAGTATACACTCAGTTCCTTTAAAAACAGTTAAGAATATTAGACGAATTTATTAAGATTTGCTGATTTCTCTAAACCCTGGTATTTAGACGACTCTAACGATAAGCTTGTAATAGATCGGGGTCTGCCCTACCTAATCTGACAATTGAGTTAATAGGGTGCATAAATGTTGCAAGTACCGCACAGAGTACCCTAAAGGCCTTTAGGTACATTCAAGAAAATAACCAGTCAAAGATGCCTTAATTATGCCCAGGAAGGATGATAAGCATTACTAGCGACACTACCCGTCGAAAAATGGAACGTACTTATGAAAAGCTTAGCCCTTTTGAACTCAAAAACAAATTAATAAGTCTTGCCCATGACTGTGGAAATAAAAGCATTTGGTCGATGCTAAATGCCGGAAGAGGCAACCCTAACTGGATTGCCTCAACACCGCGAGAAGCCTTCTTCACCCTAGGACACTTTGCGATGGAGGAAACCCGCAACGTGTGGAAGGATAACGACCTAGCTGGTATGCCAAAAAAAGAAGGCATTTCAGCCCGTCTGAAAGACTACACTGAAAAACACCCGAATGCACCCGGTGTCAACTTTCTCCGGACCATCCTTGACTATGGATCCCTCAAGCTGGGGTTTGACCCAGATGCTTGGGTGCATGAACTCGTTGATGGGATCGTCGGAGATAACTACCCTGTACCCGATCGAATGCTTGTGCACCTGGAACAGGTTGTGCACAGGTATCTTATCCAAGAAATGTGCAATACAATTTCTCCCCCCGGCAAATATGATTTATTCGCTGTTGAAGGCGGCACTGCAGCGATGTGTTACATTTTCGACTCCTTGATCGCCAATCACTTGCTTTTTGTGGGAGATAAGATTGCGCTTATGGTGCCAACCTTTACCCCGTATTTAGAAATTCCTCATTTATCTCGCTATCAATTTGAGGTTGTCGAAATCTATGCCCTAGAAGCAGATGAACAAGGTGACCATACTTGGCAATATCCAAACTCTGAGCTTGATAAATTATCAGACCCCGGCATCAAAGCTCTTTTTGTTGTTAACCCCAGCAATCCACCCTCTGTAGCGATAAAAACCTCGTCGCAGCACCATTTAATTGAAGTCGTTAAGAACCACAATCCCAAATTGATGGTAATTACTGATGATGTATACGGCACATTTGTGGCTAACTTTCGTTCACTTATGGCCGATCTACCCTTTAATACCCTCGGGGTTTACTCGTTCTCCAAATATTTTGGCGCCACGGGTTGGCGTTTGGGTGTCATTGCCCTTCATCAAGACAATATATTTGATCAATTATTGAAAGAACTGCCGCCCAAGCAAGTGGAGGCCTTAGCGGAGCGCTATGGAACGATTACCTTAGAACCTAACCAAATTCGTTTTATTGATCGGATCGTGGCGGACAGTCGTCAAGTCGCTCTGAATCATACGGCGGGTTTATCAACCCCTCAGCAGGTTCAAATGGGTCTTTTTGCGCTCTTTGCACTGCTTGATAAAGAGAACCGCTACAAGCAATTGACACAAGAAATTTGTCACCGACGACAAAAGTTATTGTACGAGGGCTTTGGACTCGAATTACGCAACGATGCATTTGACGCCGCTTACTACAGTCAAATTGATTTATTAGTCTGGGCCAGGAAAAAGTACGGCGACGAATTCGTTCAGTACTTGCAACTAAACTATGAACCCATTGACATTCTATTTCGGTTAGCGGAAGAATCCTCTATCGTGCTCCTTAATGGTGGCGGGTTTGAAGGCCCAAGGTGGTCCATTCGCACCTCTCTGGCAAACCTAAATGACGGAGCTTACAGACAAATTGGCGCAACCGTCCAAAAGACGTTTGATGAATATGCAGTAACTTGGAGAGCGGCAAAAACGGTGAAGAGATTGGGAGATTAACGTTAGCGATGAGCCAAAATTGTGTAATTATTATCTGGATGGATACACTATTTATTGAGGTGATTTAAGATGAAATGTAACGTTGGGGGAACTGAGCGGTTTATTAGGCTTGTGGTTGGCGCAATAATGCTCTTTTTAGGTCTGTACCTCAGGAGTTGGTGGGGCCTAATTGGTTTAGTACCACTTATTACAGGTGCGATACGTTATTGCCCGATTAGCGCAATGTTAGGCATCTCCACTTGCAAGGCTGACTTAAACGATCACTAAATATTTTGGGCCACTTCAGAGTGGCCTTTTCTTGTACCATTTTAAACACACAGGAGATGCGTTAACTGGTTTATGAATTGACCGCTAGTTGAGGTGGAACTATAATAATATTTATGTTAGGCATATGAAAGGAAATAACCAGTCAAAGATGCCATGGATATTTTGCGTCAGACAAGGAGGTATGTTTACCTCATAGCGGGGCTATTAGGTGAACATGCCGACGCAGTATGACACAAAATAGACTGGCAGACTGACTGGTTATTTTCTTGAATGTGCCTTAATAAAACTTAAACTTTAGGAGGGTACCATGGAAAACGCTGTATTTCTCAATTCAGCCAAACTGAACTTTGACAACAAACTCAATTTTTCTGCGCTAGCTCAACTTACTACGTTCACAAAATACGATGAAAGTAGCGATCAGGAAATTATAGAACGAGTTAAAGATCAAACCATCATTATCACGAAAGAACTACCTTTAGGGAAGGATTTGATCTCTCAATTCCCTCCCTCCGTTAAACTTATCTGCGAAGCCGGCTATAACAACATCGATATTATTGCTGCCAGAGAAAAGAATATTACCGTCTGCAACGTTCCTGGCTACAGCACCGAAGCTGTCGCACACCTAGTGATTACCTACATCTTGAATTTTAGCTCTTCATTGATCCAGCGGCAGATCATGATTAGACAGAAAAACTTTGATAATTTCACTAAACACGTAGAGTTACCCCATTTCGAGGTGCAAAACAAAACGCTCGGGGTCATTGGCGGTAGCGGCGCTATTGGGCGGGCGGTGATAAAAATCGCCCTGGTTCTAGGAATGAATATTCTCGTATTTAGCCGAACCCCGAAACCGGCAGACAACCCCAACGTACACTTTGTTTCCCTTGAAGAATTGCTCAAACAGAGTGATTTTGTCACCCTCCACTGTCCCCTCACCCCTGATACCTTGCATCTTATTGATAAGAACAGGGTGAAGCTGATGAAGCCTTCGGCCTATATCATCAACACGTCAAGAGGTGCGATTATAAAAGAAACTGATTTAATTGAAGCCTTACAAAACAGGATAATTGCTGGTGCTGCGCTCGACGTTCAGGACCCCGAACCTCCGGAACCGACTAACCCCTTGTTTGAGATGGAAAACGTCATCGTCACACCGCATATAGGCTGGAGGCGTTTTGAGTCGAGGCAAAGGCTTATTGACCTAATGACTCTCAATATCGAAGCCTTTATTCGAGGAGAGCTGATTAATATTGTAAATTAACAGTCTGCTCCTCAAGAAACGTCTGTCCCTATTTGTAAGGACAGACGTTTCTTGCATTTCTATTTCGCGGCACTTGACCTAGCTTGATTTGCTGGTACACATTCTTTCATGGTATCATTTTTTATATAAACAAACCAATAGACACCAGCCACGAAAATTGATCCCCCTACAATGTTGCCAAGGGTTACAGGAATTAAGTTATTTATAATAAAAGTCCCCCAATTTAAATTTGCAAGCGCTGCCGGTGTTAGATGGGCTTCAGCTACCCAAGCTGGATTTGTTTTTGCCCATATACCTGCTGGAATATAATACATATTTGCTATACTATGCTCAAAACCAGAGGTGATAAATAGCCAAATTGGGAAGAAAATTGCAAATATTTTACCGACCATGTCCTTGGCTCCATAGGCCATCCAAACTGCTAAGCAAACTAACATATTACACATGATTCCTAAATAGAAAGCAGACATAAAGGACAATCCCACTTTGTAGGATGCTATTTTGATGGTTATCCCACCCAGAACATTGGCACCACTATTAAACAATCCAGAATGGACCATCATATAGGCAAGAAGTACAGAACCGACAAAATTACCGCAATAAACAAAAAACCAATTTTTAAGCATTCCACTAAACTTAATTTTCCCGTCTAAGACTCCGCCCAAAATCATGGTATTTCCTGTGAACAATTCTCCCCCCGCTAAGACAACTAGCATAAGACCTGTTCCGAAGATAGCTCCCGCTAGAACTTTTCCGAGGCCATAAGTTTCTGGCTTGGCAAATAAATTAAAGGCTGCCATGTTTGATCCTTCGGCTGCGAAAGCTATGAACGCTCCTGCTAAGATTGCCAATATAAACTGATTGGAATATTTCATACCCACTTTTTTAATTCCAGCTTGTATAGAGGTATAAGTTATTTCAGAGGGTGTCGAAAAATTCTTCGGTTCCATATTTATCACTCCTCACTTTAATTCAACCAGTTGGCAAGACGCTCATTTCTATAAGTCTGTGTTCCTTCAGTTCTGTACTTCTCCGTTTGAATCAATAAATCTTTTTTGCAGCTTTTGCAGCAGGAACTTGTAATGGACCTCCAATTCTTACCTCCTTTCTTGCAAAGTGTTTTTTAGCGGTTAGCAGCTCGCAATTTAAGTGTGATGGATGCAAAGGTGCTTATGATTCAGTCTATCGTTCTTGGCACGATCTGTCGTGTTTAAGTAAATTAAGAAAGTATTTTGTGAATAAATAAAATGTTGAGATAATTTAGTAAATTAAGAAAGCAGGATTCGGAATTAGGTAATAAAAAAAGGCCCAAGCTGGAGCCTTTTATAATGGGATAAACAATTTAACGGGTCGGCCTACCGTGCCGTATTTCTGTTCAGACTTTAATACTCCGCGCTCCTCTAAATATTCGAGGTAGCGACGCACTGTGACCCTAGTCAGCTTAACTCCTTCCGCGACATCCTCAGCAGAGAGGGGACGGCGAGTTGCTTGCAAAAAATTCACTATCTGAGCAAGAGTGGCTTGATTCAAACCCTTAGGCAACCCCTCTTCACCGATATACTCGGGATTATCTAAGCCGGATAGCGGCTTCTTCACTACAGTCACAGTATTTTCAATGGTTAAGTCAGTCGTTGAGTTGCTCCCCTCTAATACTTCTGTAGCGGTAAGAAATTCACTTTCAGTTCGGTCATCCCCGAAGTTTCTGCCGGTCGCTCGGTTAATTCCCCCTGTTAGGGATTGGATCTGCTCTACCATTTGGTTAAAGGCATCCTCCAATTCTTCGATTTCTTTGGCGCCGGAAACCTTGATTTTCTGAGTAAGATGTCCGGTTGCGACGTCCCGAGTTCCTAACATGATATTGTGCAAGGGGTAGATAATAACTTTCTGAAGAAAAAACCAAGTGAGAAGAGCTACCAAAATAGTTAAAGCTAGTCCTATTTCGGCCATCGTGATTAAAGATCTAGTGATAATTTCCTGCTCATAGGCATGGGAAATTCCCACATAAAAAATTCCAATTATGTTACCGCTTTCTGTTCGTAATGGAACATAACCGGTTTGGTACAACTGCCCTACCACCTTCGCCTCTCCTAAATAAGTCTGACCATTTTGCAATACTGTCTGAGCTACATTATCGGAAACCTTGGTGCCAATCGCTCGTTCACCATTTGAACCCCTTACTGTGGTAGCAACTCGCGTCTCCCCACAAAATACAGTCACAGTGTCCCCCGTTAGAAAGGATAAATGATCCACTAATTCATTATTGAGACTAATTTTAATGGGTCCTTTATAGAGGATCCCGTCTTGCACGGACCAGGAGCCGGGATATGTCTTATCAATAATTTCTCCACAAGTTGATAAATCTGTTTGAGCCTTAATAATAGCGGCTGCCACATCACGATCTTTCATATACCAACCAATGACCATGAGGAAGCTTGCCGCCAGTATAACAAGTGAACAAAGCAGCATGATGAGGATTTGATGTTTGAGCGAACGCAACAAGTTCACCTCTTCCGTCGACTTTTTTACCTTATTTCGGGCCAGATAAGGGTTTAACCATAAATTCGCGAATTATACTGAAAAACCTCTTTAATGCTTTGCTAAAAAAATATTATTAATTAAATAATGCTAAAGAAATGAACACTCAGATAATTTGGAGGCCTCAGTCTCACAATCATGCGTTTTCAATCAAGATGTCCCCGTTTAAAGAAAAGAAACCTTTGTCAATTCTATGTGTTGTTTGACAAATATAATATTAAACCTTCCTGAAATAGGGAAAAGCCTAGGCTATCTTTACCTAGGCCTGACGTAGTTTACTAAAATAAAAGATGTTTCTCCTACTTCGCAACTTATTATTTACTTCCTAAAGGATAGAACGATAGCTCTACTTCTTTATCCAGTGTTACTTTACTTTTGATTTGGGATTGCACTCCATACTCAAAAATCAAAGGATAGATCCTTTTAACTAACTCAGGGGGAAGTTGTAATTCCACGGCCAGGTTAACTAAGCGCTGAATAATTTCTTTTTCCCGGTTGCTGTCTTTAACCCGATCCAGACGTTTTTGATCCCCTACTTTGCCGACGATTTGCATTCGGGCCACTAGCTGTTTGATGATACTTTGATCGATCGTGTCAATCTGGGTGCGCAAGGATTCGAGAGTATCCTCATCTTCGCGTCCCCCACAAGCAAAAACCCTATCGACCGATCCTGCGACCGTCCCAAGCTCCAGGGCTAGTTGGACAAACTGCTCTGGGTACAAAGACTGAGGTCCATCGCTTGTCGCCTCGGCAGGATTCGGGTGCATTTCGATCAATAGACCGTCCGCACCTGCTGCAATTGCAGCCTTTGATAAAGACGAAATCAGATCTCGTCTGCCCGCCGCGTGACTTGGATCGACAATGACTGGTAAGTGGGAAAGTGCTTTGGCCACTCCAACAGCACTTAGATCCAGAGTGTTTCTAGTGCTGGGTTCAAACGTGCGAATTCCTCGTTCACAAAGGATAACCTGGGGATTACCAGCAGCTAAAATATATTCAGCAGCCAACAACCATTCCTCTATAGTTGCCGACAATCCTCTTTTGAGAATAATCGGTTTTTTGATTTTACCAACCAATTTTAGCAATCCGAAATTTTGCATATTCCGGGCACCTATTTGAATAATATCAACCTTGTCAACTACTAAATCCAAACTTTGGACATCAATCACTTCAGTTACACAGAGTAAGTTCTGTTCTTGAGCGGCTTGAACTAAATAGTTAAGTCCTTCCAGACCCAAACCCTGGAAACTGTATGGCGATGTGCGTGGTTTAAAAACCCCGCCGCGCAGGATCTTACCTCCTGCCTTTTTTACAGTTTCGGCAGACTGACTCATTTGGATACTTGATTCTACAGCACAAGGTCCACCCATCAAAATAATTTCTTTTCCCCCGATGATTACCCCGTTGACTTCAATTGTACTTCGCTCAGCCAAAAGTCCTGCCAATCTTAAATCCTTCATCATAATTGCCTCCCTCAAATTTAATAATTTGCGGGGTTTTTTCTCTGCACGTTCCATTCATCTGCGGTTATGATGATCAAGAACGAATCGTGGTAGTACAAAAACAATACGTCTGCCCTTAGATAAGGACAGACGTTAATCTGCTGTACCACCTTAATTGATGCACAAAAATTAATGCATCCTCGCCTGCAGAGTGCCAACACACCCTTTGCCCAATAACGCTGGCTTTGCGTTGGTAGCTACTAAAGCCTAAGCCTTTTCGCTCCACCCTCGGGGGCCCATTTACCCGCTCCGTTACCTGCCGAGCTTCCACCTTACCCGACTCTCTGTGAGGTTGGTCTTGCGGTTTTACTTCCCCTTCAACGGTTTATATAATTGTAGCACTCCAACCAACGAATTTCAACTCCTTCCTTAAGTTGCTACCATCCATTGAATTCCAGGCCTAAACATCTTTCCAGCTAATCCTGGCACTGGTTTTCCATAAAACAGTAGTCAAGGAAAGTACTACGATAACATATATCAGTATGCCCACGCCAAAATCTCTCAAAGCGTAATGCACCACCACAGACATCCCACAGAAGGCAAGCGAAGCGAAAACTAACTCCAATCTATTGTTTTCTCCAGTTTGAAACCTTTTGCTGAACGGCAGCTCCTTTGGTGACAGCTTGAAAAGCAAAATAATTAACAATAACAGGTTGGAGAATATCAAGATCAGATGAGGTATTAATCGAGCCCCGTATGGTACGGCAAAGAGAATGCTAACCAACAGAAATACCGGGATAAGATACCTCAAGATAAAGCCCTTTAATACTCCTATAAGAATTACACCAGGTAACTCAATAGGCAAAGCTTTGTATATCCATGCCCCTTTGTAATTCTCGCTTGAAGTTAACGTAAAGGGAGTTACTGCAAGCATGAAAACAGAAAGATATAACCAAAGGTAATAAGCTCCTTGAGACATATCTGTTAAGGCAGAGTTCACCGAGTTAATTCCGATCAACAAGAAATTAGCCATCATGATTATCGGCATAAACGTTGCCATCGCTAAGCTAGGATATAGTCGCAGCCGAATGCTTCTCTCGCTGGAAATCATGTTTTGCGAAAATCTGCAAAAAATATTCTCGTATTTATTGCGAACAATTGGCGAAATTATTTTTTTAAAGATTATTGCTCTTTTTTCCGTTGTCTTTCGTTTTTTTGACGTAACGTTATCAAGCTTATAAAGATTTTTTTCAAAATATTTAATGATTACTCTGAAATATATTATTAGAACTAAAATTGGACCTAATAGCCCTATTACACTTAAATATAAATAATTATTTTCCACCCTGTTTTCCAATATTAAACTAAAAGGGGCAGCGAACCAGGCAGAAGGCAACAGATACATCCACCATTTAAAGCTTAAAACCATATTATGACCTACTAATTGAAAAATTCGACCCGCAAACTGATATCCGACCGTCAACACCAAGGATAAGATGATTTGAAAGTAGTTAATAATGTCCTTAAGCTTATCACCGTCAAAAAACAACAACATTATGAAATAAAGAACGGAAGTTAAGAAAAGAATAAGTCCCGAGAGAAGTAGCAAATCGAAAAAATAGATACCAAAAAACACCCAACCATACTTTAATAGTCCTACTATTAGCGACGGTCCAGCCATTACAAAAGTGATCGTCAACAAATTTATGAGAATATGAGTTATCTTAGCAGCATTTACAGTCTGAAAATCTATAGGTTTGGATAACAGGATTCCCCTGTCTTTTGTATCCAACAAGAGCGACGAATATTCTGAAACCATTGTCATCGTAACCATAAAGATCAACATTCCAAAGATTAAGTTCATTTTAAAGAAGAGGGGGAAAGGCGGGAACATAAGAAAAACAAAAACAAGACCCATCAGCGCATAAATGATTAACGACGAATTAAATGTATTTTCTTGATCCTTACGTTTAGAATTCACCAGTACCGAAGGTACCCTCCTCTGATCCATTAATAGCTTAAGTTTCAATATTTTTCTCATTACTTCATAATCAATTCCCATTGCCTTATAAAAAAAACTAAAAACATCGAGGACCTTCAAAATCCAAAAATCTTTCATATTCTTTACACTCCCTGTAATTCTTTAATGAATTCACAGGCAATCTCTTTGTGCTTATTAAAACCGGTCAACTGGTTAAATATCTGTTCCAGCGAGCCTTGCTTGCTCATTTCCTGGAGTTCTGCAAAGCTTCCGTCTGCAACTATTTGTCCCTCATTGATTAATATTATTCTGCTACTAATCTTCTCCACCACGTCCATAATATGTGACGAATAGAAAATAGTTTTACCCAAAGCCGCCAGTTCTGCCAGGATTTCTTTGACTATCATCACACTATTGGCATCCAGCCCACTTAACGGTTCATCTAGAAACAAGATATCCGGGTTATGGATCATACTGGAGATAATCAAAAGTTTTTGTTTCATACCTTTTGAGTATGATGATATTCTTGAATGGTAGACATCTTCTATACCAAGTAAAGCCATAAGTTTTTTGGCCTTCTTATTTACTTGTTCTAAACCTAGCCCGTAAACCTCTCCAATAAAGGTCAGGTATTCATAAGCTGTCAAGTTTTCGTATATCTCCACTGTCTCGGGAACATAGCCAATTTTTCGTTTATATTCCACGTCGCCCCTTGAGATATCCTCACCAAAGATTCTGATTTCACCGCTGTACCCATCTACCAAACCCAACAGAATTTTAACAGTGGTGCTCTTTCCAGCTCCATTCGGCCCAATGTACCCGATAATCTGTCCCCTGTATATCTCTAGACTGATCCCCTTCAGGACTTCTTTGCTACCAAAAGTTATTTTAAGATCCTTTATTGTTACTACTGGCTGAGAGTTCATTTACAGGCATCCTCCTCTACTACTACTACTTCTTCTTGGGTTTATTGGGCCTGCATAAAAATAACCGCAACAATAATCGACATCATGGTCAATCCACCTAAAACTATCCCAGCTATTACTCCATATAACATCGTTCTATCTGCATAGCCTTTCAGCTCTGCCAAATTAGATTTGTCGACTTTTTTAATGTGAAAGTAAGCTGAAATATTTAGCACAACAAACATCAGCAGAGACATCGGCAACCAATAATACAAGACGGGTTTCCCATGAACTATTACTCCATTGTTAGGAATTATAACCCCTTCAAAAAACATCATTACTGTTAATATTACAAGACATACTATTTGTCTTGTTTTGAGTTTCTTATATTCTATACCTAATTTTTCTCGCTCATATTCAAACAATGGCTTCATCGCAGGAACTATTATCTCGATAATTTCGCCTCGTTTGCGTGTGATTAAACTCATGATAAGACTAATTAGGCATATTACACCCGCCATAAGACTGAATTCTTTGAAAGAATTTACTTTCATCAAACATAAAGTTACTAATATCACACCAAGAACATACAATATATTTTGGATCACGATCTGTTTATTACGCAGTTTTTTCAATTCTTGCCCCGTTAACAATTACGTTCCCCCTCGTAAATCCTATTTCTACTTATTTTCCTTATCGACAACCCTTCTCTTTGCCTCTAAAAGTCTCGCACTAAATCCATTATCCGTGATCTCCTTTTGACTAGCCATTTCACCTTTATCCTTACTCGCTACTTTACCCATAGCTTTGGCACTCCTCGAAGCACCCTCCCCGCGCTCTTCCGGACCTTTCGCTGTTTTCCGGCTCCCTTGAGCGCCGCTTGTTGGGTCCGAGCTTTCTTGCCCATTCTCCTCATCCAGCCTTCGCTCCTCAAACACTGTCCCACCTATCGGTTGATAAAGCTGTTCCCTTCCTGCCTTGCGTCCTTTGAGTGATTGGATCAAAGACTCTTGACCATGCTCTACTCGTTCGTTACTTGCTTGGCGCAGCGACCCCAAACGTTGTCCTAGTGCTGACGCCCATTTTAGGTTCCAGTTAAAGCGACGGGAGGCTATATCGATAGGCAAAAGCAAAACCGCAAACGTCAGGAACTTCGGCCAAAGGGGTATTTTGCCCATGGCTTCCGGAGCCTTTAGTTTTCCTATCCCATCAAACTGCGCTGGATCAAGGACTTGTCCTCCTCCAGCGGTAGCCAGTTGTTCGATAAATTTATGTTGATCCGCTTGGAGCAAAAACTCTGGGGAATAGGACTGCACGAGACCAGCGGTTTGTTGCTGAACAACCTTGTCGCCCTCTTTTTCAATCACTTGAATCATATAAGTGCCCGGTTGTTCCATCGGAAAGTCCACCTGATACTGGCCTGGGCTGATGGCGGGTAAAATTAAATCCGAGGAGGTACCATCAGGTGCTATGACCTTAGCCTGAAGATCGGCTGCTTTTTGGCTTTCCACCGGGATATCCACATTAATGTGACCAAGGCCCCCCTCACGAGTTGTCGTTACATTCAGGCCGTTGCCATTCTCTTCCGGCAGTGTCCAACTGATTACCTTTCCCCAAAATTGGGGGAAAGCTGACCAATTCAGCCAGGGTTCTGCCCAGCGCCCTTTAACATCACTTGTCCAAGCTACCGTTCGCCCGAGTCCATAGTGCCAACGCGCCAAAACTGGATCTCCTTCCTGGCTGGTCAGGATCACTTCCGCCGCATCTTTGGGGGTGGTGGCAACATAGCCCAAAAGTTGCGGTAGTCCCGTTGTAACAGGCAACATATTGGCCGACCCTGTGACGATCGGAGTAAAAGGCTCTTGAACAAAATAACTGCGTGTCACCAGCATCGTTTCCTTAGCGAAAATCTTGGGAATATTGTCAATCTGATCAGTAAAGTAATACCTACCATGTCCTTGTTGGGCTAAATACTTCAGCAAAGACGTATCTGAATCACTACCTATGGCAACCACCGACAAGGTTATATTATCTGCTTCCATTTGTATGAGCAAATTTTCATAATCTCCGCCATATTTGGAAACCCCATCAGATAAAAGAATAATATGCTTCACCTTAACCTTGGCTGCTTTGAGGGCCTTATACGCAGCTTCCAAAGAAGGGTACATATTCGTCCCACCACTGGGTTCAATGGAGCCAATCTGCTCTTGGACCCATTTCTTATTAATTAACGGCGCTGTCTTGACCACCCATTTATACTCACTGTCAAAAACAATCACACCCAGTTGGTCCTTGGTGTCTAAGATTTCGGTCGCCCGCAGAGCAGCCTCCTTGGCCATATCCATTTTGGTTACGTTGTTTTGCGCATGACACATACTGCCGGATTTATCGATAATCAGGTTCAAACCTACACTCGGCAGCTCTGCTTTACCCGTAATCTCCATATCGACCGGCAATGCTTTCTCAATAGGAGTTTTATAATACCCTCCCGGTCCGTAGCTATTTTCTCCTCCAACCATGACTAACCCTCGTCCTAAGTCACTCACGAAATTCTCCAAGGCTTGCATTGTCGCGTCCTGCATGTCCGTCGCAGACACATTGACGAGGACAACCGCAGAGTACTGGGCCAGTCCTGTGAGGGTCTTAGGCATAACCCCCGGTTCGACGGTCTCCACCTGCAGGTTAACGGAGGCTAACGCCGTGCCAAGGGCCTTACTATCCCCTGTGGTTCCCTCCACAACTAAGATCCTCGGCACGCCTTCAACTTGAGTTATGGCCTGACCGACGTTATTTTCTTTATGCGTATCTTTAGCACTGATCACCTCGACCTTATAGGTATGTAAACCTGCCTTCTCAGCACTGAACCCCCAGACTAGCTGGCTTGTTCCCTTGCCAATCTCAATTTCTTCCTCCCGTAGTACTTTATTATCCACCATAATACGTACCATGCCACCGGTCGAAAGTGTACTATCCAGCGTGGCCTTCAAGTCAAAGAATTCCCCCTCATGAAGGCGAGAAGGAAGATCAACGGTTTTCACCAAGACCTCTGGCCCACTTAAAGGAGAGATCGGTAAAACATCAATGCGAACCCCTTGCTGATTCAACAATTTGGCCTGTTCTAGCGCATCCCCCCGGTTTTGTTTGCCATCCGTCAATAAGACGATATGTTTACCTAGTTCCTCCGGCAACATAGAACGAGCTAATCTTAAACCCGTTGCTAAATCCGTATAGTTAGGGTCAATTACCCCTTGCAACCCTTTAAAATCCGGATGGGTCTCCACAGGGTATTCGACCATCGGCTTTTTCCCTAGACTTACAACTCCCGCTCCCATAGTGGCCGGCAGGGAAACCAGAGATTTACTGATCCAATCGCTAATTTCTTTACTTTTTTCCTGTAACGAAGCTGAACGATCTGCCACATAAACCACCGATTTTTCTGAATGTCGGAAATTAAATCCCAGCCCGGCCAGCGAGAGAACCAGCAAGCTAACCAAAACTAAGCGCACCCCTAAAAACCATTTTTGTTGTCGGGCGGTAAAGGCCTTAGGACTTATTTTCCAGAGATAAACGAAATACGCAACTAAGACAAACAAAAGCAAATAGAGAGGTTGGGAAAAACTAATGCCCACACAAATACACCCACCATTCCACCGCTAAAAGCAACAAGACCATTAAAACAACCCAGGGCCAAAACTCCCAGACCACGTTAGTACCGACTTCAACATTCAGATCTTTCTTGCCAAGCAGCAGATGAACCACCGGCTTAACTTGAGATTCTTGAGGAGACGAATAATTCACAGCGATCGGACTCAGCTCTTTTTCGCCCTTACTTACCTGTTCCAGCTTATATAAGCCCGGACTAAACTTGTCGGTGGCTTTAATGATCGGGAAAGGCGGCGCTAGAGGAATCTTCTGTCCATCCGGTTGATAAAGGTTTACTTCATCAACCTGGGGCCGTACACTCAATTCCCACGGTGTCCCAATCTTGACCAGGGTTTCTGTTGGGTTCACCCCTGGCAGCAGCCAATTGGTTAGATTCTGAATCAAAATAGGAAAAGCTGCCCGAAGGGGAAGATCAGACTGATGCAAATCGAAGCCGAAAATAGCGGCCCTTACTCGGTCTACTTTGCCTATCGCTAACATAGTCCGCTCTCCGCTTTTCAAGAGCGCTTGCCCGTCAGTGGGAAGTTTTAAGTCTTTACTTTTAGCCACATGAACATCCGCCCACGAAACGTGGTCCAAGAGGGGTTGTTCGAGCGCGGGTTGTAATTTTTCTGTTACTGACCCTTCTTTTTCTCCACTTAACCCACTTGAAGCAGGGGGATTAAAAACTAACAATTGGCCTTCCGGCGGTTTTTCCGGCCAAAAACCATCGAACACATAAAGATCGTACTTGTCCTTAACTCCAGAATAACCTTCAGCTTTTACTTTATGGACTTCAAGAAGAGGGTTTAATTTCAGGACTTGTTCCAGAAAGGAATCCCCCTCCGTCACCAATAACACTTTACTTAAGTCATTCTTATGGGGGACCAACCAAGCGATATTGTCAACGTCCAAAGCATCCTTCTCTTCAATACGCGCCTCTAAATATGAGGTTTGTTTGGGAACCGGCCAAAACAGATACCCGGGTTTACCTGGTTCAACTTTAACTGCTTGGACGTCGAGCGTCTTGCCTTCAGAAAGCAGATTAACTGTAACCTCCTGCTCTTCAGCACCATAATTATCAATCCTAGTCATCGCAACCGCTCCTTCTGGGCCGTCACGCCAAGAAAAAGCCCCAATTGCCAAATTATCTTCACGGGTACCAATTCGTTTGTATTGGAACTCCTTCACTCCCACCGGCCCTTCCGGTAAAATTACTCCTCCGTCACTATAAAAAATGACCGAGGCCATTGTTCCCTTTTCGAGCAGGGCGGAGACTAAAGAAAGCGTATTATCGAGATTCCCCTCCTGGTAACCCGTCTGTATTCCCTGTAATTTGTTCAGAACTTCCTGGCGGTCAACTTGGTTCGCCAGTATTTCCGGAACCGAACCCACCCCAATCAAAGTGAATTTTGTTCCATTACTCTGAGCCTTGATCAGCTTTTCGGCCTCAGCCTTAGCCAGTTCCATCCGAGTCCCACCCTCTTCCTTGCTCATCATACTCGTCGATGTATCTACAAGGAGGATAAAACTGGCCCCGGCTTGCTGCTCGCGCACAAAAAAAGGACGCGTTAAAGCCCAAACCAAGAGCAAGGCCAGAAGGAGCTGTATGAATAAAAGCAGGTTACGGCGTAGTTTCTGCCAAGGAGTTTGCGAAATGGTATCCGCTAAAGCCTTTTGCCAGAGCATTGTACTACTCACCGTTTGCTGTTGTTTCTTTTGCTTTAATAAATAAAATACAATAATGACAGGAATGATCAGTGAAAATACCAACGAGAAGGGAGCCAGGAACTGCATTATACCAACTCTTTCCCTAAAAACTACACCAAAACTTCAGTCCCACGTAAAGAACGCAAAAGGATATCTTCCAAACTTTCATCCGATCCGACCATGTGATAAGTGATCTCCCGACTTAGACAAAATTGCTGGCAACTGCTGATAAACGTTTCCAGGTGATCTTTGTAGGCCTTGAGGAGGATCGGCGTAATACTCACTTCTTTTTCCAAACCTGTTTCACAATCAAGCAAACGGAAATTCCCCAGTAACTGGGGATCTCTTTCCTCTGGAGAAAGAATATGCAAAACCACTACTTGCTGACCCAAATGCTGCAAGTATTTAAGGCCCTCTTGATAACCTGACGGGCTTAATAAATCCGAGAGAATTATGGCAATGCCTGGCCCTTTAATGTGTTTCCCGGTTTGACGCAGACTAATATTTATGTCTGTTTCCCCTCCCGCCTCCAATTGCGTCAAAAATCCCCAGAGCCTACTGATGGCGTTTCTTCCCCGTTGGAGCGGCAGAACACGATTAGTTCCCTGGTTTAAGGCGATGACACCCACTTGTTCCATATTAACGAGTGCTAAATAACCTAAAGCACCCACCAACTGTTTAGCTAAAGGATACTTTGAACTACCCTCCAAGGCCATGGAACCACTCGTATCCAGTAAAAGATGAATACTTAAATCATTTTCTTCCATAAACAATTTTATAAACAACCTATCCAACCGAGCATAAGCATTCCAATCCACTTGACGAAAATCATCGCCTGAAACATAGGCTCGATAATCCGCGAATTCTACGGACTGACCTTTGCGAGTTGAACGATGTAACCCACTATAACGCCCGGCCCGAGCCTTTTTTAAGAGGAAGGCCATAGTCTCTAGTTTTTTAAGAAACTCCTTTTCAAAGAGTAGTACTGCCAACCCGCTCCCCCCTACTCGAAGTTCGATGTTCGTTGTTCGTGGTTCGAACATTGAACTTTAATCCTCAAACAATACGTCTTTCATGTCTCTGTTACTTCTGTACAGACTCCAGTAATTCTTGAACTAGATTATCGCTTGTAACCCCTTCTGCTTCCCCTTCAAAGTTAATAAACATACGGTGTCTTAAGGCTGGCAAAGCTACCGCAAAAACATCCTCAAAGGCGACATTAAATCGTCCATCCAGTAAGGCCCTGATTCGCGCTGTCGTTAGGATCGCTTGGGCACCTCGCGGGCTGGCTCCATACCGAACATATTTTTTAACCCGTTCAACAGCTCCAGGCTGTTCAGGATGAGTCGCCAAGATAAGCCTTACGATGTAATCTGCCACATGATCCGCCACTGGGATATGTTTAGCAACTTTAATCAGACGAGCCAGCCCTTGATCGTCAACCACGTTTTCCGGTAGAACACTTTGTTCCGTGGTCGTCATGGTCAAAATTTTCTTTAGATCTTCAGATGAAGGAAAAGCAACCATAATTTTAAAGAGAAAGCGGTCCAGTTGAGCTTCAGGCAAAGGATACGTTCCTTCCATCTCTAACGGATTCTGAGTAGCTAACACAAAAAACGGATTGGGTAAAGCCCTTGTAATTCCCGCTACAGAGACCGTTCGCTCCTGCATGGCCTCCAGTAAAGCACTCTGGGTTTTTGGCGTCGCCCTATTAATCTCGTCAGCCAACACTAAATTGGCAAAAATTGATCCTGGTTGGAACTGAAAGCTTCGCCCTTCTCCAGTTTCTGTCATAATGTTCGTCCCCACGATATCGGCAGGCATTAAATCTGGGGTGAACTGAATCCGCGCAAATTTCAGCCCTAAGACCTGGCTCAAAGACCTAACTAAAAGAGTCTTACCCAAACCAGGGACCCCTTCCAGCAAAACATGCCCTCCGGAAATCAGACATAATAAAACCTGTCTGATCGCATCCTGCTGGCCTACCATCACTTTAGCGACTTCCCTTTCGATTCCTTGAACTTTATCCACTATTTCAGTCAATTGAGCTTCTCCAATATCCGTCGGCAAAATCTATCCCTCCATCGTTTTGTGTTCCTCCGCTGTTCCTACCATTTTTTGTTTTTTACTCCTCGCCAGAAAGGGCAAGAGGAAGCAAGAGAATCGTCCCTCCGCTTCTCCCCGCGTTTACTCTCCAGATAAATCTAAAAAGTAGCTTCTAACTAAAGTCTTTAAATTATCTGGAACACTCTCTTTATCCATGCTTTCTCTCGCTTCAGCCTCGTACTGAGTAAATACTTCAGAATAGGGAAGTAAACTTCCACCCTGAGCTAAACCACCGGCAGCATCAACCATGGTAGAATCTCCTGAGTTATTACCAGCGGAACCACCCAACCTGCTTTCTACTCCCCCGTTGCCGACCCTGCCACTGGGAACATAAACTTGATCCCAGTGGCCTTCACGACTGTCCCCATTTCCACCTATGCCGCTGGAGCCGGGAGCTCCAACTTTTGTTTGCCCATTCATACTACTAGTCTGGTTGCTCGTTCCGCTCCCCGCATTATTGCCACTTTTCCCGCTGCCACCGCCGCCCCCTGAACCTCCACCTGTTCCACTACCGCTCCCCGTTCCTGACCCTGTTCCCGTTCCCGTTCCCGAGCCGGAACCTGCTGCATTATCCTTCCCGTTATCGCTACCGTTGTTTCCACTTCCGTTTCCGCTCTTACCGACCTTGTCACTGTCGGCAGTCTGAGTGGGATTACCAGAACCATTAGAGCCTTGGGAATTAGCAGCTCCGCTAGGGACAGATCCGGCTCCTAAACGATTGGCGGTTGCCAACACTTTTTCCTTGGCACTACTGAGGCCCTCGGTCAAATCACCCGCTATACGAGTTGCAGCCTCATCCGAGGCAAGTTGCTGAGCTAGTTGCTCAGACAAATTCGCCATTTCCTCGGCCCCGGCTTGTCCCGAAGAGCCAATTGCCTGGCTCGCTTTGTTTAAATCACCGGCTCGATTAGAGTTACCCGCTTTTTCCTGAGACTTAGCTATCTCCTCAAAAAACTTAGCCAGTTTTTCTCTTTCCGCGGGTTCCATTTCCTTGATCTTTTTTTCCAGCTCGCTTGTCTGTTGCCTAAGATCTGCAACATCTCGCTTTTGTAAAGCAGCTCCGGTTCCTTTAGTCGCAGGATTTTGCTGTAACCTAAATGCTAACTTATCAAGATTTTGCTTCTCTTCGGTCTGACTTAGCTTTGTCGTCAGTTCCTTTTGGGTTTTAGCCAAAGCCTCTGCGCCTTCTCCCAAAGACTTCGCTTTCTTCAATTCCTGTTGTAACTTTGTCAAGTCATCGGCAAGTTGTCTCTTCAAATCAGCTGAGATTTTGGGATCATTCTTTAAAAGCTCTTCAACCTTTTGAACCACACCCTGGGTTGCAATCAGTTCCTCTTTCGCTTCATGATTAAGGCGAGCGATCTCGTCCATCCGGTTTGGCCATAAAGCCAAAACAAGAACAACGACCAAGAGGGCAGTAAGTCTTCCCAATTGTTGGCCGTACCTAGGCCAAGGTAGTGCTTTTTTGAACGCAAACCCGTTGAGATGTTCTAAGGCATCCTGGCGCTGGCGCTGGGCTAAACCATCCACAGCATCTTGCAATTGCCAAGCTGTCGTCGCACGTTCTTTAAGCCCTGCTCGGTCCACACTCAAGGCTGCTTCCCACAAACCGGGACGCACCTTAAATGCTCTGAGCATGACTGAAAGTAATAGTAACAAACTCAGAACAACCACCCAGGAGCTACTATTATAGATAGGAAACATTCGGGCGGCCGTGAACACGAGCAGAGCAGACCCGGAAGAAATAGTAAACCCTCTAACCAGCCACTTAACATAGTGCTGCCAACTTATATGTCTCAGAACCGGCTTCAGAGCCTTAAGTAGGTGTTGCCCTGTTACAGCTTCCACCGTTACCCCCCTTTCTTGTTCCCTGCTCGCAGAGGACGAATCAGCCAAACCGTTAGCCCTAGGCAAACCAAGATGATCAGGGCATCTAACATAAGATTGACCTGCCAGACGGGCCGAGGTTCAACCGGCTTCACTTGAGTCGGCATAGTTTGACCATTGCTGGTTAACACAGCTGTAGATCGGACAACGGAGCGGGAAAAAGGTACTATTTCTACCCCCTCAGGCAAAGCCGAACCTAAGGCCACTAAAGGATTAAAATTAACGATAAAAGGGGTCGGCGGAGCTTGGTTTAACCTTGACCATTTTTCCATATTCAAACTCTGTATCACTCCGGCTGAGATTAAAGTCCCTCCGAAAAGAAAGAAGGTCAGTAAATAGCTA
Organism: Desulfosporosinus sp.; assembly: GCA_031292095.1. Classification (GTDB taxonomy): domain Bacteria; phylum Bacillota; class Desulfitobacteriia; order Desulfitobacteriales; family Desulfitobacteriaceae; genus Desulfosporosinus. The sequence continues at coordinate 25,645 of JARLHU010000098.1, read as the reverse complement.
ATTACAATTGCCGTAATCGTACGTTTAAATAGGGCAGAGCAAAAGAGACCGATACTAGCTAAAGTCACTGTCGTTACCAAGGAAACTAGAACGATCAGAAGTAAGTTACGCATGTCAACTGCCCCAAACAGAAAAATAGTACTGTAGATTGGCGTCGAAGCTAAAATAAGCAACACAATATAGCTGATCGCAGACAAAAGTTTACCTACCACAATGGACAGAGGAGAAAGTCGGGTCACCAATAAAAGCGCCCAGGTTTGCCGCTCCCGTTCCCCACTGATGATTGAAGCCGTCATTCCTGGCGCTAAAAAGGCAATTAGTATGAGTTGCACAACCGCTAGGAAAGCAAAGGTCATCAAACCTAAGCGCAAAGCCTGAGTACCACCAAAACTATACATGGTTTGAAAATAATAATTGAGACCACCGATTCCGGCTAGGGCCATCAAATAGATCGTTATTAAAAACGGGGAACGCCAGGTACGCACTCTATCCCGCAATTCTTTAGCTAAAACTGGATTTACAATCATCGTCCAACCCCCTTGGTAATCTGCATAAATAAATCTTCTAAACTGTTGGAGGATTCCGCAAAGGAAAGGACTGGGAGTTCTGCTAAAATCAAAGCGCGCAGTAGTTTTTGTTGCTCCTCTCCATCACCAGAAAAACGAACCTGTAAAACACCATCTGCTGTCTCATTCACAGCTGCTACCCAAGGATTCTCTTCAATTAAAACTCTAGCCTCGCTGATCTTTTCCTGAACCTTGACTTGAATCAACTTTTTTTGTTGAAGTTGAGCAGTAATATTATCCACACTGCCGACCGCAATCAACTCTCCACCTTCAATAATTCCGACTTCCGTACACAACTCGGCTAGTTCCGGCAGAATATGTGAAGAAATAATTATACTCTTACCCATATTCTTAAGTTCTCTTAGTAACTCGCGCATCTCCACCCTAGCCCGAGGATCTAAACCTGAGGCGGGCTCATCAAGCAGAAGCACCTTAGGGTCATGAACTAAACTTCGCGCCAAACACAGCCTCTGCTTCATTCCCCGGGACAAAGAATCTACATAAGCATCTGCTTTTAGCCCAAGATCGGTCAGCTCTAAGAGATCAGCAATAATGCTCTTTCGTTTTCCTCCGGAGATCCCATAGCAGGAAGCGTAAAAATCCAAGTACTCAGTCACTTTAATCCGCTCATACACCCCAAAAAAGTCAGGCATATAGCCCATCAGAGCACGGATCTTTTTGGGATGTTTGGTCACATCCACCCCATCAATATAGGCTTTACCCTCGGTCGGAACCATTAAGGTCGCTAGAATTTTCAACGTCGTGGTCTTACCCGCTCCATTGGGACCAACAAAACCGAAAATACTACCCTGTTCAATTTCAAAACTGACCCCTTTAAGAGCTTGCGTTTTGCCATAGCTTTTTTTAAGTCCTTCAATTTTAATCACTTATTAGCCACCACCCTACTGCTAAGAGAGATACTGATCCCATAAAACTCTTGCTGTGGCAGTTGTTGTGGCTGTGACTTAAACTGTTGCTGCGATTGTGCTTGGGACTGGGACTGATTTGATAGTTTGAATCGAACCGAGCGGTCTCCATTGATATATTTGGCCGATTCTTTGATGACTGTGTTGTCTGTAGTCATACCAATATCTTCCCAAGACGCTGTTTCCCAATTATAAAAGTAACCGTTGACTGCTGAAAATGAGGAGCCATTTCTCTGGTGAAGGTTCAACTGCATTTCACTAAATTTCCCTACTGGTAGTTCCACTTGATAAATTGCCTCTGAATTGGGTTGCATCATGATACTCCCAGGTCCAAACCCAACATTTTGGGAACTTAACAACGTACCAGCAAGGATCCCTTCAGGTACTTCTAAGTGTTCCTGGTCGAATTTCAGGGTCAAGGGCACTTGGAACAGCGTAGTGTAGTACTTCTTGACATCCTTATCGGTAATGTTTAATCCCTCTTGAAAAGGCTCAACTGACCAACCCAGAAAGAGGAGTTTACTTCCTGACAGTGATGATCCCCCCCCGTCGCCAATCTGGCTTTCCAATATTTGTTGTCGCATCATGTCTTTGGCCTGCTGGCGCGGTGGGGCTCCTGGACCTTGCCAGTTAAGCTGGGGATTATATATTTGATAGGCTAAAGGCATTCCAGGATTATTGTTCGTAGAATTTTGGTTCATTTCGATTTCCCTTTGAGTTTTCCCCCCTGCTTCGAGAGCACCAACTTTAGCAAACCAATTAGAGGAAGAGATAATCACACCATCTGTAAAATTGTAATGTGTGCTATTCGTTAACGTGGCCAGCCATTTGTTATCTTGGTAAGTGATTTCCCCGCTGATTGCGCCAGTAAGGGAAGCATCTCCCACCGAAGAAAACCCTCTCATGACCCAGGACCGCATTTGACGAAATTCTATGTTCGTCTGTTCCGGTGTTTGCTCCACACTAATATTAGCGTTAGGTCTTTGATTTGTTGCTCCAGAGCCCGAGCCCATCCCTATTCCTCCATCAATATTGGGCAAAGCACCTATTAATTGTCTGCCTTGTAACTGAAGATGGTAGGTCTCATGGGTCGGAGCGAATAATCCTGTAATCGCTGTAACTTTAGCTAAAGAAGTCCCAGGTTTTACATCGACAATATTAATCTGATGAGAAATGACTTCAGCAGGGCGAGTTTTAAACGACGTAAAATAGATCAACCCAACAAAAACTATCGCCAAAACGGGTACAGTAATCCAAGTCCATTCCCGTTTGTCTAGTCTCTTGAGGACAAGATAGTTCAAAAGACCTGCTAAGAAGAGATAGAACCCAAGCATCATCGCCATATTCCCTAGAGAGGGCAAAGTCATGTCCTCGATATTACCCAAGGCATTGGCCATGCCATTTAAATTGTTTGATTGCCCAAACACTGGGCTATTTGCAAGCTCCGATTTCTCATTGATCAGGAGGTCCTTCCAAAGCACTTTAGACCCTGGCCAGTTGGACATTGGTTCTAGGGCTGGATCGAACGCTAAGTATAAAACCTGCCCATCTCCTAATTGAGATCTTATCGCTAAAGGATGTCCTTGTTCGGAGAAGAGCATCTTACCTTGGGAACTTTGGAGATCGGCTATTTGGACAGGACCTGATAAAGCTTCACTAACAGGCTCACTTAAGCTGCGGGGGAGAGCACTCAGGGTAATCGTTTCAACTCCGGAAACCTTCACCGGTAGCAGTTCTGGGGGCAAATTTGGAAGCACTTTTTGCCAGCCTGAACCTCCCCCCACCACTAAGATTCCCCCCCGACTGACCCAGTGGGTTAGCGCAGTGGCTTGTCCCTGCGTAAGTTTTAGATTAACATCATCAATAATCAGGACATTAAATAAATCCAACAACTCCGCCTTTTCTGGCAAATCTGCATTTTTGACAGTACATAATTCAGGTGTCAACCAATTCGCTTGTTTAAGCCCGCTTAGAGAGCTGAATCCTTCCTCCGAGCGGTCAAGCAAACCAATCACCCATTGATTATTACTAAGAGCAATCAAACTGACAGTCTGTTTAGCTATGACTTTATCTCCGCTGGTAAGCTCAATTATTACACTAGTTAATGATCCCTGTACTGGTAGGTAAAAATTAAAGGCCTTAACCGAACCCTGAGGAAGCACCGCGCTACTGACATAATCCAAAGTGTTAAATTGGGCGTCATTAGGTATCACTCTTAAACTTCCTTGCAAATCCTTTCCCTGGTTCGCTACCTCGACCTGGAGAGGGAGCCAAGCACCTTGCTTGGTGTAGTTTCCATAGGTACCTTTAGCTTTAATTATTATGGAAGGGTTTTGATTCTCATCCTCCGGTGCAGCCGTTAGTTCTTTGGTCGATAAAGCCATAGTAGAAAGAAGAACAAACAACGCTGTGACTATTAGTATCCAACTTCTTAGTTTTAACAAGATATTAGCTCCTTTTCTCAGGCACTCAGCTTTTAAATTCTCTCTATTTTAATTTTTTAATATTCTTTATAATTCGGTAAAATACAATATATTCCTCCTAATCCAGAAATAATATTTTTTCTTAAACTGCTTGAATTAGTCGTTCTGAATTTATGTATTTCTTTCTAGGGAAATTAACAGATGCCTGCTAGCTATCTTTCCGCCCTACACGAGTACTATAATAGAGATTAAGATAGGAGGTGTCTTCTTGGGTAAGCATGATGCTATTAAGGTTCAAGCGGTCAATTAATGAGGTCTAAAATTGCAACCCTTCAATTTAGCTTTTTTCTGTTTAGCTTTTTTCTGTTTGCGGCACCCGCCTACGCTGGGAGCAGTTTTCAATATTCGAAACCAATTCAAACCGATAACATAGCTGGGTATAAATCTGTTGTCTTAGATAAAGACGTCTATGCCCACAGTAGCCAGCTTCAGCTTCAGGATTTAAGGATTTTTAATGAAACGGACCAAGAGATACCCTATTTTCTCGACTCAAGCCGTGACGCCTCAACCACCAAAGAACGGGAAAGCTTTATTCATTCCGAAGATATTCCCTATTCTACAACTCAAGATGGCAATGATACCGTGATCACGATGGATGTGAACCGTCTAAATGGCTTTCGTTTAGAGTTGAACACCGATGACCTATTTGATCTAAATTACGTCCTATATGGAATGAACGGTGCGACGAAATGGTACTTATCTGAAGGAACCCTTGTAAACCAGCCTTTAGACCCCTCTCTGACAATTCAAAAGGATATTAAATGGGAGGCTACTAACCCCTTCTCTAATCTTAAACTCGTCATCCATAACCGTAATAATAAACCTATTAATTTAAAATCCATCAGGTTCAGTTACTATCTCGATAAACTGGTCTTTATGGATTTAGGGAACACTCATTATCGATTAGCTTATGGAAATGATGCCACCGGTTCTCCCCATTACGATATTATGGCTGACAAAACAAGCATCAGAAGGGCAACTCTAACTCAAGCCACGTTGGGAGCCGAAGTGTCTAACCCGCCACCGGGACAACTACCTGTAGCTCCGATGAGACACGAGCTGCTTTTTAACACCACGATCTCTGCTTTGGTTATATTATTAATGACAGGTATTGGGTTAAGTATAAGGAAAAAGCAAAGTTAGTCCTCGGCATCTTTGTCCAAAAACAAGGGTGGAAGTATTAAATACTTCCACCCTTGTTTTTGGACTTTATTCTCCCTTTCTTTCTACCATTACACATAACTATAACTAAATCCCCAAAAAAGTTTCACAATTTGCACCTTTTAACTTCACATATTTTAGTTATTCTTAAGAGAGTTACTTAATTACTTGAGTATAACAGGAGGTAACAACCATGGAAAACGAAGTTCATTCCACAAAACCAAAAAATAAATTGGTTGCGACTGCCAGCATTTGTTTAATTAGCGCAGTAATCGGCGGCCTGACAACGGTTGCCGCGGTTCCCTATATTTATCCAACTAACTCAGTGGCCACAATTCAAACGGCTAAACCTTCGATCACACAGGTTACAAACCTTACTACTCCACAAACCAATTTTCCAGTAGAACAAATCGCTAAGAATGTCGGCCCTGCGGTTGTAGGTGTGTCTAATTTCCAAGCGAGCCAAAGTCGTTTAGGCAACTCAGGGCTCCAAGAAGCGGGAAGCGGTTCTGGTTTTATTATTGACGCCCAAAAAGGGTATCTAGTGACAAATAATCATGTGATCGATGGCGCACAAAAAATTACAGTTAGTTTGAGCGATGGACGTAATCTGGTTGCCAAAGTCATCGGTGCCGATCCACGTACAGATCTGGCAGTGTTACAAATCTCAGATACCAAAAACCTGACTGCAGTAAAACTTGGAGACTCCTCCCAACTCGCAGTTGGCGAACCCGTAGTCGCTATTGGAAATCCTGGCGGTAATGACTTTGCACGTTCTGTCACCACAGGGGTTATTTCTGCCACCAATCGCACACTTGATATCCAAGGGGAGGCTGGTTTTAATCTTATCCAAACGGATGCTGCCATAAATCCCGGCAATAGTGGTGGACCACTCGTAGATTATCAAGGTCTGGTCATCGGCATTAACTCAGCCAAATTCGCGGAAACTGGCTTCGAAGGGATGGGTTTTTCGATTCCGATTTCAGATGCCACGCCCACTATAAATCAGTTGATCGCCACAGGTGTGGCCAAACATCCGGCCCTTTTAGTGAGCACGGATGATCAATACAACACTTATGCACAAAGTAACAATAAGCCTCTCGGGGCCTATATTTCAGAAGTGTCGCCCAATGGCCCAGCAGCTAAAGCTGGGATTATGAAAGGGGATGTGATCACCAAGATCAATAATGGTCCAGTCAAAAATTCATCTGACCTTATTCATGAACTCTATAAATACAATGTTGGGGACAAAGTAACCATAACCTATAATCGGAATGGACAGACGAATCAAGTTCAGGCTACGCTTGGAGAAATATCCTCAAATCAATAACCCTCCCATTATTGAGAAATCTTCTGCAGGTCCTCTTCTAAGACTTGCGGTGTAATCGCACCCACATACCTGTCGACGATAATCCCCTGTCGATTGACAAAAAAGGTAGTTGGAATAGCCATGGTCTGAAACTGTTGGGCCACCGTCCCTTTGGTATCCATGACAATAGGGTACTTGATACCATATTTTTCGAGGAAAGCTGTCACATCCGACAAGGAGTCCTGAGACGACAAATTCACTCCGATAAATTGGACTTTATCCCCGTATTTAGCGGAGGCCTTGACCAAATCTGGAGTTTCCGACTGACAGGACGGACACCAAGAGGCCCAAAAGTTAATCAAGACCGCTTTTCCTTGATAATCTGCTAAGGAAATCGGTTGACTATCTGGAAAACTTGGCAGAGAAAATGAAGGTACGTGGTAACCTGCCAGGGGGGCCACACTGATAGGCTGCTGACTTGATTTCAGTTGATTCGTTGGAGTGACAGGACGATGGGCCACCCATACGATCCCCAAAACTCCTGCCATCACGACCGCTAAACTCACTAATAGAATTGACCACTTCACACCCTTTTTCATGACCGCCCTCCATTCTTAGGTATTCTCAAAAGCCTATAAATCCACCGTACAGACGAATCAAACCGACGGTGATTGTGGTCATCAGATTAGTAATCAATAATATTCCTAACCCGATCATCAAATACCCGCTGAGTTTGGAAAGCAATGCGCCGTAGCGAACTAAGTTCCGCACCGAGCTCAGTGTAAACGCCAACCCAAAGAAAGGAATAGAAAATCCGGCAATGTAGGTCAGCATCAAAGCCAACCCTGCGGAGGGTTGGTCGGCACTCATGACCAAAACTGATGCCAGTATGGGCCCAATACACGGTGTCCACCCGGCAGCGAAACTAATGCCAACCAAAACGGAACCGCCATAGCCCACCCGCGTTTGGTGGTATTCCCACCGTTTCTCCCTCATCAGCCATTTGGGGGTTAGCAATCCGCTTAAAGATAGCCCCATAAGAACGACAATACATCCTCCGATAATTCTTATCAGATCTCGATGAGTGATAAAGACCTGCCCAAGTACGCTAGCAGACAACCCCAGCGCTAAAAAGACAATCGAAAATCCGAGCACGAAGAAAAATGCATGGGTCAACGCCTTTAATCGGTGAGCCATGACATATTTTTCATTCCCCGAAAAAGTCATTCCAGAGATATAGGAAATATACGATGGATATAGGGGTAAACAACACGGAGAGACAAACGAAAGCAACCCAGCCATGAATGCCAACCAAAGAGTTGGGTGGCTGCCCCCTTGCATAGAATTCCTCCTCGATCTAAACGACCGCCCACTTTATCATAAGGGACGGTCTTCTTCTTATTATTATGTCTTAAGTTAAATTATAAACTCATCACTTCTAGGCTAATGACGAAATAACTTTTGCTTTGCTGAAAACTATTTTCTCTTGCCGATAGTATTAACACCGAAGATTGTATAAAGAGGACACCATCCAATGATGCCTGTAATAAGTGGAATTAGACCGATCAAAGCAAGATATTTGGCATTGCCTTGAAGAAGAAACCATAGAGACAAAATGATTAGACCAATAATAATACGAATAATTCTGTCTAAACTTCCTTCATTAACTTTCATAACAAATCCCTCCATATTGTTAATTTTTTCGTTTGGTTGAATTTACATTTTCCTTACTAATATTATACAGCAATATAAGATAAATTAAAATAGTTATAATGTAAAAATTAATATCTATTTGTGTTAAATATTCTCTCGTTTTTAGCCTTCCTCTCAATTCCATAATTTATTGCCAACAAAAAGAAAAGGGATAAGATTCAAGAATCCTATCCCTTTTCTTTTTGCTGTATTAACGTTATGCTGAATAGTAACAAATATAAGCTACATCTTGACTGGCTTCAACCTCAAATGACAAATTCGCTTTTACAATAAACTCCTGATTGGTTTGAAAAAGTTTCCACTCGTCTCCGGGTAATTTCACGTTTAAGGTGCCTGATGTTATCACCATTCGTTCCTCTGTGACTGTTGAAAAAGCATATTTTCCAGGCGTGATGACCCCGATCGTCGCCTCGCCATTTTCAGTATGCAAACTTAAACTCTGGACGTTTCCTTCAAAATACACATTATGTTTCATTAATGACCCCTCCTAATTATTCCTGCAGTACGAGTCTTATCATACAACAAAATGGAGAAACAAGAAATGTCAGCCACCCTTAGGGACAACTTTCTTAAAAAAATTAATAAATCTTCTACAATAAGGAGTCAGATTATGATATTCTGGAACATAGATAAGCACAAAGGAGGAGTAGTCATGCTTGAAATACAGGGAGTATCTCTAGAAACCGAAGGAGATAAAGGTGTTGAGATTCTAAAAAACATAAATTTGAAATTCTATGATAAAAAAATATATGTTGTTACAGGCCCAAATGGCGGAGGTAAATCTTCTCTAGCCAAAATTATCATGGGTATTTATAATCCTACCACAGGTAAAATTTTACTTGATGAGCAGGACATAACGCAGACGACAATCACAGAGCGAGCTCGCCTGGGTATAGGGTATGCATTTCAGAGTCCTCCACGTTTTAAAGGGATAAAAGTTAAGGATCTTCTCAAAATGGCTGCTGAACATAATCCTGAAAAATTTAATGTTTGCGATCTCCTCTATAATGTTGGCTTATGTGCCCAAGACTATCTCGAACGGGACGTTGATGCCAGTCTTTCCGGTGGAGAAATGAAAAGGATCGAAATTGCCACTGTCTTGGCACGCAATCTAAAGCTCGCAGTCTTTGACGAACCAGAAGCAGGCATCGATTTATGGAGCTTTCAGAAGCTCGCGGAAACATTCAAAAATATTCACATGAAATATGATACTACAATCGTAATTATCTCCCACCAGGAGCGTATAATGCAGTTGGCGGATGAAATAATTTTGATGTCGAATGGAACGATCAGTGCCCAATCTGAAAGGGATGTAATTCTTGCTGGAATTTTGAAAAACGAAACTTGTATGTGTAGCATTAATTGTGAGAAAGGGGTTGGTCAAAATGCTGAATGCGTTGGATAAGCAGATGCTCGAGAAAGTGGCCGATCTTCATGAAATACCACAAGGGGCTTTTAATATTCGAAAAAATGGAGTAGGGGTACAGCGCAATACAACCGCTAATATTGATATCGTGACCAAACAAGATAAGTCAGGAATTGACGTGATCGTAAAACCCTATACCAAAGGAGAAAGTGTTCATATTCCAGTTATTGTCACTGAAGAGAACATCAATGATGTTGTCTACAACACGTTTGAAATCGGCGAATACTCCGATGTGGAGATCATAGCAGGATGTGGAATCCACAATTGCGGAACCCACAAATCCCAGCATGACGGAATACACACCTTCTATGTTCGAAAAGGGGCCAAAGTCAAGTACGTAGAAAAACACTATGGACAGGGCGACGGGGCAGGCCAGAGGATTTTGAATCCCAAGACCATCATCGAGGCGGAGGAAGGTTCTTATGTCGAACTCGAACTAATTCAGATCAAGGGAATTGACCGCACCAAAAGGGAAACGGAAATCCGTCTTCTGGGCAATGCCAAACTGGTCGTCACAGAACGACTCTTAACCTATAAAGATCAAGAAGCGATATCCAGTATTAATGTCGAATTATTAGGCGCGGATTCTTCAGCCCAGATTATTTCACGGTCCGTTGCCCAAGACAATTCCAAACAAGATTTCTATTTTGATTTAATTGGTCGTAATAAAGGCCGTGGTCATATTCAGTGCGATGCCATCATCATGCATAATGCCCAAGTTCATTCAACCCCCAAGATTTCTGCCTATCATAGTGAAGCACAACTCGTGCATGAGGCGGCAATTGGAAGAATCGAATCCGAACAGCTCATTAAATTAATGTCTATGGGATTCTCGGAGAAGGAGGCAGAGGATACAATCCTAGCTGGCTTTCTTAAGTAAACTCGTTCAGCTAAAGCTGAACATCGGGCATCTTGTACGATAGTCTTCAGTTACGATACTCTCAAGAATATAGTCGAAATTCACGACCCTAAATGAATACTAGCGCGCTGAGGGTTAGTGTCTGATGAGGCTAATCCCTAATAGAATCCTTCGCTGCGAAGGAGGAGTTTACCCCACCTTAAGTGGGGAGATGGCGATACGCCCACTTATATAAGTGGGCGTATCGCCGTTGGATTACGAATGTTCCGGCAAAGAAAAGAGCTCGAGAAATCTCGAGCTCTTTTCTTTGCCGGAACTTAATTAAAATTTTCTTAAGCTCTAAGCCTTTGACGTTGATCAATATCAGGAACAGCAGGAGCAGGGGACTTTTTAATAATGTTAAGGGGCTTACCAAGCGGCAATAATTCGCGTCCGTAAAAGTTCTTGTAAAATATTGCTGCTGAATAATAGAAACCAATAAGTGAAACAACCAATTCAGACCAGCCAGCAAGTTGTGCTAACATAGGGACTGGACCTACATTAAAGGTTACTAACGTAAGCGAGAAAAATAGAACATCAATGAAAAGAAACAACACAACAAAAGGGAAATTCACTTCTAAAGCAGCTACAGTCGTAAAGAGAGAGAAAATCAGATAACCCAAGAATATAAATCCTAACATTTTAGGATCAACGGCAGCTTTCATGCCTGGACCAAAAGCACCATTCATAGTTGACCATGAAAATGCCATTCCTAACCAGAAAAAGCCATAAGCACCTAGAGCTGTCCCCCCCAATACGTTACCCTTTTGAAAGTCAATTTTCGCAGCCATAATCTGAACAATACCACCCAATAAACCTGCCCAACCAACAAGCAGACCAGTTGCAGCATGATCAGTAAATCCTAATTTTGCAGATGAAGCTACAAGACAACACATCGCCAAGCCTAAAACGCCAAACGCTGTAGGATCTGCACCACTATAATTTACTTTTATTTCCTGAACACTCATTTGTCAATTCCCCCTTAATTTATAATAGTTAGCGCAAAAATTACAGATGTCTATGTCCTCACAGAATTAACTTCACCGTCGTTTTCTCACCCCCCATTGAAACCTTTTGCTTCCAAAACGGCTGTGTTTATGCTTCGCTACAATTTATCAGTTTGTATATAACATGCAAACGCACAAACGCACCAACAGCCAATTACTTATTACCATAATACCATAAACAATTGATATTTGTGCAAATATTTTAACTATTTTTACTAATCCGTCAATTCAAATATGTTATGGGAAAAACTAATATTTTCATTCCAAAAGATCCTGGGAATTCAAGTTTTATGGAGGCTTATTCAACCTATAAAATGAATATTATTGAGTGCTAAACTTAAGATATTTAAAACTATATAATAAGTCAGTCGTCGTTCTGATGCCCTTTGCCTTTAGGTCCTCAACCATTGCTAAAAAAATGTTGCCGGTAATAATTGAATCCCCTAAAGCAGTGTGACGGTCGGATATGGTTATTCCATAAGTCTCGGCCAGGTCCTCAAGGGAATGCGTTGTACGGTCGGGGAAAAGTAAATTTGAAAGTAAAAAAGTGTCTAAAACAAGGGGACATAACTTTTCTCCACAGTTTTTTTGCAATTGGGGATTTATAAAACTAAAATCGAAAGCGCCGCAATGAGCAACAAGCATTGAAGAGCCTACAAAATCCATGAATTTATTGCAAACTTCCAGAAAATCTGGCGCTGTTGCAACCATTTCATCCGTGATACCGGTCAATTCTGTGACAAGCGGAGGAATCTCACGGTTAGGATTTATGAATTGGAGAAACGTCTCATCTGTAAGCTGGCCATTGTCAATAACCACGCCCCCGACCGAAATAATTTCATCCCCTTTTTGAGGATAAAACCCTGTAGTCTCAGTATCAAACACAACAAACCGACTGCTATCTAAGGGCAAGGAAGACCATGTGCGCAGACGATAAGCCGCTACTTTCTGGCAAAAATCCTCCTCATCAACCGTGCAGACGAATTTATAAAAATTCATGAATATACTGGTCTTACTGTTCATCTCTCAGTCCTCCCTTCCAAATGTCCTTAACCTTGGAAAGCCAACCCGGTTACGGTTTGCAGGCGGTCAACTGCCAAAAAACTCTCACGCATAACAGAGCGTTCTCTTTCGCTAAGGTTATTTGGGTTAATATAATTATCCGGGATAAACCCTAGTCCTAGCTTCCTTAGGTTTTCCCGCATCCTGAACATCATAAGGGATTGAAAGGCCGCTTCGTAATACTCGGCATCATCAGCAGAGATGGCTTCAAATTGGACAAGTTTGTTCAATCGCGCTAAAGTATTCACCTCAACTACGCTTTCCCGCATCGCAAAAATGCGAATACAGTCCACAATATGAACGCATGCAGCCTTTTTTAGATCCACTTCATTTTTATGATCTTTATTTTTTTCCAAGATTACGTGTTTGAATAGATTGAGAGGTACTCTATGGCTTAGGGCATCACTTGTCAGGAAATGTAGAAGGGCAGGAGTGGTCCGAAACAAATGCAACGTATAATCACGTAACGTCTGGGCCAAATATTCTTGTCCTGAAACCGGTCTAAAATCCAAAAAAATGGTAAACTGACGTACAGCATCTGGATTGGGAGTGCTTGCCCACTGGAACACTGTACTTTTCCAAGTCGTTAACGACCGACACCATTCAGGATTTGTGGGCATAATATTACCCGGGCATTTAATTAGACCACATTGGTCCAAGCCGTCCGTTACATATTCTGCCAGTTCGCGAAAGTAGTCCTTAATTTTCCCTTCGTCTTCAGGCGGAACATCGGCATACATTATCGCGCTGTCTTGGTCAGATGAGGGGGTTAGCTCTTCACGACCACCGCTACCCATGGTTAACCAGCAATAATCAACGGGCGGTCGGCCGAAACCCTTTTCAACCATTAAATTCTCCGCCAGTAGAATCAACCTACGGGTTAATATGTCATATAATTCTGAAACTACTTCCCCGATTTCACTTGCGGAGGCTTTTTCACTGATCATCGTAGCCACTGTTTTGTTGATTTGTTTGATAGCTTGTGCCAATTCTGGAATACTTCCGGCAAGTTCTATGTCTTTAACAATCGTTAGGGAACTAGTGATCCTTGCCCTAGTTAAATCTCCGATAGTGACCATACCTATGGGTCGTTTTTTATCCGTGACCACAATATATTTACCGTGACTTTTCAGCATAGTAAGCAGTGCCTGATAGAAGAAGGCATTGGCTACCAAGGTTGGAGGGTCTTTTTGCATAATATCGACCGCAACAACCAGAGAAGGGTTGCCGTCTCGGGCAAGTACTTTACTAATAATATCACGCTCGCTAACTAAACCCAGCATTTTACCACTGGGATCTGTAACGACCATAGAACTGATTTTTTTCTTTGTGAACAAACGAGCTAAGTCATTGATCGGAGTGTGCGGCTGACAAGTTTCTACGGGAGCAGACATAATGTCATAGACCTTCTGTTTAAAGCGTTCAAACCCTAAACCGAACGACTCATATGGTTGATTTTCGAGCATTTCTTCGTACAACCCGCACAATCGGTCCGTTAAAACGCGGTTAAAATAGCGAGCAACCTCTTGGTAGTTTTGCAGGAGATTTTCAAAGACTTCCCTTCCCAGCACATAACAGGTCACCTCAGATAGTACTTTTGCAGAGGCCGGGTATCGTTTGCCAGTAAGAATTACAGTTTCACCAAAGAAGTCTCCCTGACTTCTTAATCTTGCCGCTCCGTTTCCTGTAAGGATCTCGACAACACCAGTTAGGACTAAAAATAAAGAATCCAACGATTTTTCGCCCTCAACGAATATAAAACTACCCGTTGAGTAGGTCTTGATTGGTACCGTTTGGCTCAATTCCAATAAAACATTTTCTGGCAACAGATCAAATGGTTTAAATTGCTTTAAAGAAAGTAGCACATTCATCCCCCCTCAAATGCTATCTAGACGGCCACCGATTTGCTTTTTTTCACTACGATGAGCTAACTCCTGTTTGTGATAATATAATATACCACTCTTTTGTCAAAATGTTAAGAATATTCTTTATATATTGCGTATAAATCTATTGTAGAAGCCCGTTCTAATTGCGATATGCGGGGGGCATACGTAAAAACGTTGATGACTGACTATTTATTTAATTTCGAATAGTCAGAAAATTGGGAGGATTTCCAGATACCTCCGTAGAAGATTATTCCATTGTGGTACCATTATTACCTAGATAAGTAAATCGAAATTAAAGAAAGGTAGGCGATTCTTTATGGATGTCGACAAGTTATTTTTCAAGAATCTTTATAAGAACCTATTTACCCTTCCTTGTCTTGTAGAATTTTGGGATAAAGAGGTAGTCCAGTATGGTGAAGGAGACGCACAGTTTCGCATAATAATGCGTAAGCCCATACCTAAAGCAGAAATCGTTAGGGACCCATCTTTAGCTTTCGGCGAAGCCTACATGCACGGGAATCTTGAAATCAAGGGAAGTGTTCGAGATGTCATGGACTCCCTGTTTAATAACAAAGACAGTTTCTTGTGTAAAAACCCCACTTATTTGAAAATGGCCAAGTTTATATCTAATGGAATTCGAAAAAGCAAGGAAAATGTCCAATATCATTATGACATTGGTAATGATTTTTACAAGTTGTGGCTTGATGAAACGATGACCTACTCTTGCGCCTATTTTCGGTCTCCGGAGGATACACTGACACAAGCTCAAAAAAACAAAATTGATCATATTCTACTTAAACTCAACTTACAGGCTGGGCAAAGCCTACTGGATATCGGCTGCGGTTGGGGAGAATTAATCCTGACAGCTGCTCGAGAATACCGGGTTAAAGCTTTAGGTATTACACTGAGCAGAGAACAATATGATAAAGTGCGTTTCAAAATTGATCGTGAAAATTTAAGTGAACTGGTGGATGTGAAATTACTGGATTACCGTGAAATTAAAGATCAAACATTTGATAGGGTGGTCAGCGTGGGAATGCTCGAGCATGTAGGAAAAGAGCACTTAGACGAATACTTTTCCACAGTTCATCATTTACTTAATGATAAAGGAATTTCCTTACTGCACTGTATTACCGGAAAGGATGGGAGCGGTACAAACTCATGGATTAATACCTATATTTTCCCTGGCGGTTACATTCCATCGGTTCCTGAACTGATCCAGCACATGGACGAAGACGGCTTTTCTCTCTATGATGTCGAAAGTCTGAGAAATCATTATACTCGGACCCTAGAACATTGGACCCAAAACTTTGAACAGGCACTCCCGTTGGTGCGGGAGAAGAAAGACGAAACCTTCATCAGGATGTGGCGCCTCTACCTTAATTCCTGTGCCGCTTCATTTCATAGTGGAAACATTGATCTGCACCAGTTACTATTCAGCAAAGGCCCACACAACAGCCTGCCTTGGACCCGCAGTTATATTTATAATTCTATGTGATCGTTCTTTCTAGACGATTCATCTTGAATATCCACAACTCATATATCAGATAGACTCTCTCAGAGACGAGACTTCCCGCTGAAGTACTTTCTCCACTACCAGTCTGAGAGTGTCTGTCGAAATAATTATCTGACTATTCTGATTTGCATTTATTTATTGATAATTTTGAATTATTTGAAAATTATCTTGCAATTCCTCGTCAATCAGATTATGATATGGTTACTTACTCAGAACATCGTCACCCATAAAGACTTTAAAAGCTTTCTCGCCATTAAAGTGGGAAATATAATCCTTAGACCCTGAAATCCACCATTGAAAGGAGGTGACATATTTTTTCTCGATCAGAATATGATATGGTTAATCCTTCAATACATTGTCGCCCATGAGACTTAAAAGCTTTCCCGGCTTAACAGCAGGAGTTTTACCCTTTACTTGAAATTCAACATCGAGAGGAGGTGAAGATATGTCACATGGACCAGCAGCGGTATGGAAAGAAGATAAAGCTCTTGATAAAAGGAAGTCCCGGTTAGGGGTAGTAATGTTTGTTATTTATACTGTGATATACGCAGGATTTCTTATAATCAACGTATGGGATAATCAAATCATGCGAATTAGTATTGGTAGCTTAAACGTAGCTATTGTGTATGGTTTCGTGCTAATTGTTCTAGCACTTGTTTTGGCAATTATTTACAATCACATTTGCACAAGCGCAGAAAAGTTAACCGTAGTAAAGTGATAAACGTTAATTGATGTTAGTTTTCGATAATTTGAAAGGAGGTATATAAGGGATGAATTATTCTGCTTCACCAGGGGCTATCGCCATTTTCATATGTTTTGTCATATCCGTTCTCTTCATATCCTTTTATTTTGCTCGCAAAGCAAAGTCAGCGACCGATTACTATGCTGCCGGTGGATCAATTCACTGGGCAATAAATGGAATTGCCTTTGCTGGAGATTATCTTTCTGCCGCTTCTTTTCTTGGCATTTGCGGAATGATCGCTACGTATGGATTTGATGGTTTCTTATATGCAATTGGTTTTCTCGCAGGTTGGATGGTCGCCTTGTTTATTGTAGCGGAACCTATGAAACGACTCGGTAAATACACCTTTACTGATGCACTTGATAGTAAATTTAATTCAAAGGGAATCAAGCTTATGGGGGCAATTAGCACTCTCTTGGTTTCCATGGTTTATTTAATTCCTCAAATGGTTGGGGCGGGTACATTGGTAACTCCTTTGCTCGGATTACCTCATGAAGCAGGGGTTGTAATGGTTGGAGTTATTGTTATTGCCATCGTGGCAACTGCAGGCATGGCATCAACTACCTACGTACAATTCTTCAAAGGAGCTTTGTTGATAATCTTTTCATTAATCTTGGTATTCCTAGTGCTTTCACGCGGACTGTCAACTTCACCGGAAAATACAGACGTCGCCTATCACAATCTAACAACCTTAAAGGTCAGCAGTATTAGTGATACTACGGTAAAAATTGATGATCCCTCCTATCAAGTAATGAAGTTAATTAAAACTAAGACCAAGAGTTATGTAAAGCTCTCCAAAAATAATGTTGAGAGCATTTGGACACTCAATGCACCAAAAAATATCTTGGAAGAAACGGAAACAATCACAGTACTTGCTAATGGATCTACGCTTTACAATGGCGAGCCTAAAGAAAGTAATAAGTTCTTTCAAGTTGGCACAATGAGTACGATCGATGGGCAAAAACCTACTGAAAACGCTCCTGTAAAAACGGGGTCTCTGAATCCTTTCTCCTTAGTTGCTAAAATCAGTAATAGCACAGTAACCCGTTGGGCTCATGAAGATATTAAGGACGGAGACAATCATATAACTGTTTATTACCAAAATCCTACGTCTGGTAAGGATATCTTGAGTCCTGGTCTGAAGTACAAAGTTGATCCTGCTAAAGGCGCAACGTCAACTGACAGATTTAATTTTGTATCCCTCATGCTTGCGTTGTTTTTAGGTACAGCGTCCTTGCCTCATATTCTTATTCGGTATTATACTGTTCCAAGTCCTTCAGCTGCCAGGAAATCGACCCTTGTTGCTATCACTGCCATGGCGTTATTCTATATTCTTACCCTCTACATGGGTTTAGGCGCTATGACTGGTGGGGTTCTTGATCTTACCAATGACAACATGGCAGCACCGTTATTGGCAAAATCCATTGGTATCGCAATTTTCGCCATGATTTCAGCAATTGCGTTTTCCACCGTACTTGGCACGGTCAGCGGGCTTATCGTCGCCGCTTCTGGAGCTATCGCTCATGATCTGATGGATAGGTTCTTAGATATGAAATTGAGCGACAAGCGAAAGGTTTTTGCTGGAAAAATTACCGCGATAGTAGTCGGCTGTATCGCCATGGTATTAGGCATTGTCTTCAAAAATATGAATGTCGCTTCTCTTGTAGGGTGGGCCTTTGCTGTTGCAGCTGCAGCTAACTTCCCCTCGATTATTATGATCCTTTTCTGGAAAAAAACAACTGCGGCCGGGGTGATAGGCTCAATAGTGGTAGGACTGGTATCTTCTTTAGTGATAATTCTGTTTTCACAGGACTGCTACACGAATGTTTACCATATCATAAGTTCTCCTGCTCCCATTGCATTTAGTAATCCAGCACTTGTAGGTGTCCCGTTGAGCTTTATCACCCTGATTGTTATCTCCTTGTTCACGCAAAAGAGTAGTGATTTCAAGGCGGTAACGCGGATTGGATCTTAACTATGCTTAGTTATTACACAGGTCACGTTGACACCCCTCCCCGAAACGGTGCCAATAGTAAGGAAGAGAGAGGTTGCATTAATGCGGCCTCTCTCTTCCCAATGAATCCTTCAATGATATACTCACTCATTGTTTTGCACTTATTTTAGCCATTGTTTACAACCATATTTGTACCAGCGCACGAAAAATTAATTGTGGTTAGTGGTAACCGTTAATTTATGTACTCATTAATTTGAAAGGAGGTTTAAGGGATGAATTATTCTGCCTCACCAGGTGCTATCGCCATTCTCATTTGTTTTATTATATCCGTTCTCTCCATATCGTTTCATTTTGCTCGCAAAACAAGATCAGCAAGCGATTACTATGCAGCCGGACGATCAATTCACTGGTCAATCAACGGTATTGCCTTTGCCGGTGATTATCTTTCTGCTGCATCGTTTCTTGGCATCTGCGGAATGATAGCTACTTATGGATTTGATGGCTTCTTATATGCTATTGGTTTTCTCGCCGGATGGATGGTTGCCTTGTTTATTGTAGCGGAACCAATGAACAAGCTTGGAAGATATACCTTTACCGATGCACTTGATCGCAAATTCAATTCTAAAGGAATAAGGCTTATGGGGGCAGTGAGCACCCTTACTGTTTCATTGGTCTATTTGATACCTCAAATGGTTGGGGCGGGAACATTGGTAACTCCTTTGCTCGGGTTGCCTTTTGAAGCAGGGGTTATAATCGTTGGATTTATTGTTATTGCGATCGTGGCAACTGCAGGCATGTCATCAACCACCTATGTCCAATTCTTCAAAGGAGCTTTGTTAATTATATTTTCGTTAATCTTGGTATTCCTAGTATTTTCACGCGGGCTGTCAACTTCACCGAAAAAAGCGGACGTCGCGAATCATAGTCTTAAGGAATTAAAGGTCACCAGTCTAAGTGATACTATGGTAACCATTGATGATCCTTCCTATAAAGTCATAACTATCATTAAATCGGAGACTAGGAGTTATGTAAAGCTCTCTAAAGATAATGTTGAGAGCATATGGACCCTCAATGTACCAAAGAATATCTTAGAGGAAACGGAAATAATCACCCAGCTTGCTAATGGATCCACGCTTTACAATGGAGAGCCAAAAGCAAATAACAAGTTCTTTCAGGTTGGTACAATGAGTGAGATCGACGGGCAAAAAGCTACTGGAAACACTGCTATATCAACGGGTTCTTTGAATCCTTTTTCCCTAGTAACAAAGATCAGTAATGGCGTAGTAGTGCGTTGGGGTCATGAAACAATTCAGGATGGCGCCGATCTGATAACAGTTTATTATCAAATTCCTATGTCTGGTAAGGATATCTTAAGCCCTGGCCTTAAGTTTAAGGTTGATCCTGCACAAGGTGCAACATCAGCTGACAGGTTTAATTTTGTATCCTTAATGCTTGCGTTGTTTTTAGGTACAGTGTCCTTGCCTCATATTCTTATTCGTTATTATACTGTTCCGAGCCCTTCGGCTGCTAGGAAATCTACCCTTGTTGCCATTGCTGCCATATCCTTCTTCTATATTCTTACCCTCTACTTGGGCTTAGGAGCTATGACTGGTGGTGTTCTTGATCTTACCAACGACAATATGGCAGCACCGTTATTGGCAAAATCAATCGGTATCGCAATTTTCGCTATGATTTCTGCTATCGCATTTTCCACCGTACTTGGCACTGTCAGCGGTCTAATCGTAGCTGCTTCTGGGGCTATCGCTCATGATTTGATGGATAGGTTTTTCGATATGAAAATGAACGCCAAGCGAAAGGTTTTTGCCGGGAAAGTTACCGCGATCGTGGTAGGAGTTATCGCCATGATATTAGGCATTGTCTTCAAAAATATGAATGTCGCTGCTCTGGTAGGCTGGGCCTTTGCTGTCGCAGCTGCAGCTAACTTTCCCGCAATTATTATGATCCTCTTCTGGAATAAAACGACTGCTGCCGGAGTGACTGGGTCAATTGTGGTAGGTTTAGTAACCTCTTTAGTGATAATATTGTTTTCACAGGACTGCTACACAAATGTTTACCACCTAGTAGGTGTCACTGCTCCCTTTGCCTTTAGTAATCCAGCACTTGTATGTGTCCCCTTAAGCTTTATCACTTTAATTGTTATCTCATTATTCACTCAGAAAAGTAGTGATATTAAAGCAGTCTCTGGAGTTGTATATTAACACTGTTTAGACAAGTCCGGTAGGCTCCATTACCCCTATGGTATCTCTAACTAAGGATGAGAGAGGCCGCGATATGTGGCCTCTCTCTTTGTTGGCATGTCTTTATCTATCCTTCTCTCGATCTTTTAAAGTAGGATAGATGACTATACTTTAGAAAAAGAATTACTAAAACAGCGTTAATTCCAATAATGGCGATGACACTCAATACCATTTACTTTCAACTCCTTTTAATAGTTTACCAATAAGATAAATGCACAGATATTATTTTTTGACTATTGCTCTTTCCATTGATAAAATCTCATTAAGGAGGGTTCGCTGTATGCCAGAAATGACTGAAGATCAGAAACCTGTCAAAGTTGGTGATCGCCGTGTTCACATGGCAAATGAAAGGACATTTCTTGCCTGGATTAGAACAAGCATAGGAATAATGGCATTCGGTTTTGTGGTGGAGAGGTTCGCATTGTTCATAAAACAAGTGACCTACGTTTTGGGACAATCAAATATCCAAACTTCATTACCACCCTCACATGGATATTCTGCAATCGCTGGAATCCTGCTTGTAGGTCTCGGTTCATTAATAAGTGTGCTTGCCTTTATCAAATACAAGCAGGTTGAAAGACAAATAAACGAGGATACCTATCATACTTCTTCACTACTCAATATATTGCTTACCAGCTCTGTCCTCGCAATCGGAATCTTCCTTGTAATTTATTTGATTCAAAGTACATAAGCCGAGGAATCAAACTGCCCTATTGCTTTAATTAATCCTAGAACACCTTCTAAAACTAAATCTGCAAAGGTATGTGTGTTACCCAAGTAATTGAAATATAATGACGCAATTTTTTGGACTTGTATAATATTATTTTGGATAAGCAATTCTAATCTAACCTTATCTTGATTAGTTTCGTAATGTCTTTCCAAATCAAAGTTATCTCGATAACTTTGATTTGGAAATTTATTTTTCGCGTTATAATCAAGTACCTTTACAAGGTTATACTGTGAATAAACGGACCTTTTTCTTGCTCATTCTTGTCTTAGTAACTCGCTCCTCTTACATTTATCTGATCGCAAAGTCAGGCATATTTATCCTCCTGATTTAACCCATAGTTGGCCTATAACGCACCCATCGGAAAAACCTTAATTAAAGATTAGCACTGTGTAAGTGTTGAGTCTATAACAAATCGGTATACCAATACTCGCTTTATATTATGGCAAATATCCCCTACAAAGCCATTTTACTCCTTAAGCTTAGATCTTTCGAATCTATATCAATAAGAGTAGAGGAAATATTCATTTTAGTGTAGAATCTAGTTACTTGGCTATTTTGAGAAGCTAAAATTGAAATTTTATTAGATTAAGTGAACTGTATTTCATACATTATTAACATAATCTATTACTATTTAAATTCTAAAGTTGACTACTTAGAGACTAGGTTGGATTAAGAAAGGGAGAACAATTAATGAACGAACTTGCTCAAGACTTAAATCGTCAGATACAACAAGAAAATCTCCATGTCTATGAATTATTGTCTGAACTCGGAAAAAATCTGTATTTTCCCAAGGGGATCCTAACTCAAACTGCGGAGGCTAAGCTGCAGGCACATCGCTTTAATGCGACGATAGGAATCGCGACTGAACAAAATCAACCGATGTTCATCCCGCTAATCCAAGAAACCTTAGCCAACTACGATCCTAAAGACCTTTACCCCTATGCTCCCCCTGCCGGAAAACCTGAGCTGAGACAACTCTGGCGAGAGAAAATGATCAACGAAAGTCCTTCTTTAACAGAGAAATCTTTCAGCAATCCCATCGTTACCAGCGCCTTAACTCATGGCTTAAGTATTGTTGCCGATCTATTTTTGAACGAAAATGACTCTTTAGTTTTACCAGACAAATTATGGGGTAACTATAACCTGATCTTTGGGGTTCGTAGAGGTGCTAAAAGCATCACATTTCCTTTCTATACTGAGCAGGGAACCTTTAATACGGCAGGTATGAAAGAAACCTTACTTTCTAAGAAAAACCAAGGTAAGGCAATTCTGCTACTTAATTTTCCAAATAACCCGACAGGGTATACACCCACTGAACTAGAAGCTGCAGAAATCGTTGAGGCGCTAAAGGAAGTCGCCCAACAAGGAATGAACCTGGTTGTCGTAACTGATGATGCCTATTTTGGGTTATTTTATGAGAACTCCATCAGAGAATCCCTCTTTGCTCGGATCGCCAATATTCATCCCAGAATATTAGCGATCAAAATTGATGGTGCTACGAAGGAAGACTATCTGTGGGGTTTTCGGATAGGATTTATTACCTACGGGTGTGAGAATCCCGCAGTGTTAGATGCCTTGGAAAAAAAGACCTTAGGTATTATCCGAGGTACAATTTCCAGTGCTTCTCATCCAGCACAGACTTTTGTACTAAATGCCCTTAAATCGACGGATTTCCAAGCCCAGAAACAAGAAAAATTTGAAATATTAAAGAAACGTGCTTGTAAGGTTAAACAGCTACTCGATAACGGAGAATATAGCAATGCCTGGGACTACTATCCGTTTAATTCAGGATATTTCATGTGTATTAAACTCAAAGGAGTGAAGGCAGAAGCTTTGCGCATTCACCTGCTTCAAAAATATGGTGTCGGAGTTATTGCACTTGGGGAAAGCGATGTGCGCATTGCCTTCTCGTGTGTCGAGGAACAGGAACTCAAAGAGCTTTTCGACCTCATATATCAAGGTATCCTTGACTTATCCGGCAAAACGAGTGAATAATTCTCATTGAAGTAAAGAAAACTTGGCTGGCGCCAAGCCTCTGGCGAAGGCGGCAACCTAGTTGGACTTATGCATAGAAAGTATATAACGCAAGTTTATACTTTCTGATAGTACTAAAGAGACAGGAAAAAGCGGATGTTTATCATCCGCTTTTTCCTGTCTTTTTAGCTTTTCAATTCATAATTATTCAATCGAAATACAGTGTGCTGGGCAGCCCTCAGCAGCTTCTTTGGCTGATGCCTCAAACTCCGGAGGAACTGGATTCGTATAAGCCACTGCCAACCCGTCAGACTCCATCTTAAAAACCTCAGGACAGAATTCTGGGCATGATTCACACCCAATACACTCTTCTTTGTTTACTTCAGCAATCATAATGTATCCTCCTATCTAACCACATTATTTAGTTCCGCATTGTTACCTTGTATATCCAGATTTCGGTATCTCTGCGCACTGCTATTGTACCCTAAAATACCTGTTTTTACTATAAAATACAGAAAATAATTTAAATACTCCCACTGTTTAGACTTTGCGTCCTCTATATATTGCAGTCTTCAATTCATTAATATATTCTTGTTTCTCTGGCATATCTGTTACTTCGGCTTGATCAACCGCTAAGTCTATGTCATAAGGTACTCTAACAAGAGATATCGCAAGTGGTCGTTTATTTTTATCATCCACTTTCCCTTCGATAATCCCATATGACGCTAGGGTCATATCCAGGGGATTGCCCACACTTCCAACATTAAAAATAATCTTTCCCCTAATATTATCTATATAAGCGCCATGGATATCTCCATACCCTACCACGTCTGCTTCAAGATTAAGAGTTGGCGTGGCTTCAAACAATTTCATTCGCTTACTTTGTTCAGTCGAAATATAAACTCTATGGAAAAGATCATTGGGCGAAGCATGACATAGTCTGAGTAGATTCCCGCTGATATAAAATTCTTTGTAAATTGGCAGATCTTTGAGATACTTTAGTCTCTCCACCCCGAGATTTTTCTGGTGCCAGGTTACAGCCTCATTGCCCTCTTGTTCTGTCATATAATAATCCCAATTACCTTTAATAACTACTTCACAAGATTCTTTAATTTTATCTACTACCTCAACTGAACTGGGACCTTTTCCCGCTAAGTCCCCTAGACAAAATATCCTCGCAATATTTCTATTCTTAATATCTTGTAATACAGCTTCTAAGGCAGGCAAATTTCCATGAATATCTGATATTACGGCAATCCTCTCCATAGTAATCTCCTTATTAGTTTTACTAGTATTGACCTTTCAAGTTACTGCACATTTTAATACAGTCACTCGCCTTTCTTTATATAATTCGCTAAAATCCGCTATTTTCCTGTTCATAAACAAAAAATATTTCGAATTATGCAAAAACATTCCTGGAAGCCAATGTCAAACTGGCCATCAGAATGACTTAAATCGACAGCTCTTCCACCTCCTCCGGCAGTAAAGCCACATTTAGAGGCTAGAGCCTCAAGGAACGTTGACTTACCTGTTCCATTTTCGCCAGCAATGAAAATCACATCTTGATCTATTTCTAAACTTTCCAAGTGAGAAATAGCAGGAACGTTAAAAGGGTAACTGTTCCTGTCCTCTACACGATCCCAGTTAATAACTATCTTCTGAGGTAAGCCATCTCCTTGCCTCCTTCAGAAATGGCGAAGTCACCCTCGCAACAACCATTTGTATCAACAACTTCATCGAGAAGCCTTTTAGAATTGGTCAAATTTTACCTCTCACAAACGTGTTAATTTCAATCTTAAATTCTAACCATACTGTCGTCACAGGGTCTGTCAGACACGATAAAGATCACCTTCTTTTTCAAGGTATCTCGAGAATGCATCTTCTCTATCCAAATTCAGAACTCTGGACATGGGTACATAATGAAATTTTTCTGTCACCACGAATTGATGCTCTCAAGCCGCTTGTTTACTGAATTTGGTGAAATAATTAATGGTGATAAATTTTTTTCTCAAAGAGGCTATGTCCAGAGTTCTG
>JARLHU010000097.1 GCA_031292095.1 Desulfosporosinus sp. | reverse complement strand
TACTTTTAACCGTTTAAATCTACCAAGATGAAACATATCTTCTCTGACCTGGACTGCAAGTTCTCTGGTGGGGGTAAGCACTAAGGCTTGCGGTTTATTCTCCTCCCAATCCACTAATTCGCAAATAGGAATGGCAAAGGCCGCCGTCTTTCCGCTTCCAGTCTGAGACTTGACAATGATATCCTTTTTGGCGAGTACCGCCGGGATCACCTGCTTCTGGACTTCGGTGGGACTGATGAAATTTAACAAGCTAACTGCTTTTAATAACTCGCCGCTTAATTGATATTCGTTATAATTGCTATTGTTCATTTAGTTTAGTCATCTCTTTCATTATCCCGATTTCTTCGAACGCTTCCAAACTTTCGTTAAGCTAATTTTCCATAGGTATTAAATGATCATAGCCAAAATTACACATGATTGATAAAGAATTTTAGGCAGTCAATACTATTGGGACCTCTGGAAGGGACATCCCCTACCGACACTAGATGGCGGCCCTCGGGATGGGTGTATAATCCCTCGGCATCCGATCGATACCGGTGAAAAGGCTGGAAGCATATCACAAATATGCTTCCAGCCTTTTCATTCATGATTGTAGGGAAATTCGCCCGCTCCGACATCTATTAGTTCATTTTACAGAGCAGCAAAAACCGGATTAA
Organism: Desulfosporosinus sp.; assembly: GCA_031292095.1. Lineage (GTDB taxonomy): Bacteria > Bacillota > Desulfitobacteriia > Desulfitobacteriales > Desulfitobacteriaceae > Desulfosporosinus. The sequence goes on along the minus strand of JARLHU010000097.1, from coordinate 4,946 downwards.
GATCAATTATCAAGCCTGGTAAGGCGCTCACGTTTATTTTTTCTTCATCTGAATATACATCTGGCCGTCCATAGCGCTTATTGTTCTGTAAAGTAAACACGCTCAGGAACTTACCATCTGGTTCAATGATCCAATACTCTTTAACCCCGGCCTTTTCAAATTTATTAAACTTCAAAAGCTTATCTTTCCTTGCCGTTGAAGGAGATGATATTTCAATAATCAGGGTGGGAGTACCATAATACCCTGTACCTTTTAAACCAGCTTTATCACAAATGACTATAAGATCAGGCTGACATACAAACGTTGTTTCTTCGTCGTCTTCATTTAATTCAGGTATCCTTAAGTCGAAGGGCGAAGAAAAAATTCTACAGGGCTTATTCCGTAAGTATTCACCAAATTGCAACATAAGTTCACTTGATATTGCTTGATGCTGCCACGTAGGAGCAGATTGCATATACGGTACGCCATCAATTATTTCCCACCTTTCTCCATCAGTCCATGTAAGATAATCTGCATAGGTATATTTTTTATCACTACTATGCTGAAGTATTGACATTAAAACTCGCCCCCATAATATCAACTATTCGATTATCAAAGATTATCATTAATTTGTTTTCCATATTATAACACATTTAAGGGTCGCCGTTAATCCATAAACATACTTTGCGTTAGAACTTTTAAGTATCTGCTCAAAGCGAAACGCTGAAATAGGACGCCAAGAGCGAAGCTCGCCCAAATCTTCCTCGATTTGCTCTATGGGCTCTAGGCGAAGTTAAATTAAGCCGGCCTTATTTTAGATATTACATTTAACCAACCTATCACACTGATCGTCATCAGCTTCTTTTTGAGGACGAAGAGCTATCCAACCGATGATTAATCCACAAGTCATGATTAAGGCGGCAATTAAAAAAGTATTGTGTATCCCCAGTGCAATATTTGCAGGGTTTGAATTATTAATTGATTTGGATCGAGTAAAGGAATAGAATATTGCACCAATGACTGCTGCTCCGGTAGTTTGACCAATCGTACGAGATAAATTGAGCAACCCTGAAGCCAGACCACGCTGCTCCGGTTTTGCCAAAGATATAATCGCCGCATTATTCGGGGTCTGGAAAAATGCCAAACTTCCATTAAATAAGAATAATACGATGGCAAATGTAAGGGCGTTTGAGGATAAACTCATGGTTGACATCAGCAAAGCCCCTACACCTAAAGCCAAGATCCCTAAAATTATAATCCTAAAATTCCCAAAACGTTTGGCCACCCTTCCTGAAAAAGGTGTAAGAAGAGCGCATCCTACCGGGCCTGACATCATTAACAAGCCTGACATCGGTACGGAAAAACCTTTTGCCTGCTGAAGATAAAACGGGAGTATCACTACCGCTCCAGTGAGGACTGTATAGATTAACACACTTATGACCAGACTGGCGCTAAACACGGTATTCCTAAACATCTTCAAATTGATCAGCGGGTAGGATATCTTACTTTCTAAAAGCAGAAATGCGGCGATTCCTACTACCGTCAAAAGAGCAAGCAGGATAACGTTTTGGCTAAATCCCTGATCTTCCGCTAAGGTTACGCTGAGAACGTAACAAACAAGTGTAAAAGTCAAGACCAGCATCCCTAAAACATCAAATTTCAAGTTCTTTTCAGAGATTGGTATCGGCGGAAATTTTATAACATAGATGAAGGCCAAAATACCTATCGGTATATTAACAAGAAATATCGATCTCCATCCGCATAGGCTGATCAGAAAGCCACCCAGGGACGGTCCAAGGGCAAACCCTATCGGAAGCATCGACGTAAGCACGGCCATGCTTCCGATGATCTTCTCTTTAGGAACCAAATCCCCCACAATTGCAAACGATAAGGCCATGAGTATTGATCCGCCTACCCCTTGCAAACCACGAAAGGCTATCAAGGCATAAATGGACGTTGCCCCACCACAGAGCAGAGAGGCTACTGTGAATATGACAATGCCGCAGGCAAAAATCGTTTTTTTGCCGAATAAGTCTCCGATTCGTCCTATGCCAACGATTAATGAAGTAACTACCAAAAGATAGCTCAAAGCGATCCATTGTAGATTTGCAAAACCAGCATTCAAGGCTTTGGCGATGGTCGGCAGTCCAATATTTACAATGTTGGTGTCAATAGATGACATAAGCGTTGTAAGTGAAAGCACAAAAATTACTAGACCATAACTTGATTTTTCTAAATTTGGAGTAGTTGCTTTTATCATTTTGTTTCACCTCGTCTAGACAAAAACCACATTTTATAAGGACCTCCACAATTTTTAGACTTGAATATAAATGATTGCTGGCGCGTTTTAGGCCATAAACCCCGCGACGATAAGCTTCCAAACCATGTTTAATTCTTCATCACTCGTATCCGACAGCCATTCGTCGGCATGGGCAGGATGATGGATAGTTTGCAGAATGAATTAGGGAAAAAGGCTAAGGATTGTTCAGATGATATTTAGAAATGCTCAATTAGATAACATGAAACCAAAATAGCTACTACTATAATAATCAAGAATATAAACTGAATAAAACCTTCTCGATTATGTTGGTTGTCATCAAGTTTATATGGATTACCTACGGTAATTCTATCGTTAGCATTAGGATGTCTATTAGCCGATCTCCGACGAGTGGAATTATTAATGGAGTTAGCTAAATCTTCGTCGTCTGCATAATACCGTTCGTATTGATCATCAAATTCTTCATCTAGGGTTTGCGAGCGAGGAAATTGAATTATCTTAGCTGCTGCCATAAGGCTACACCATATTCCTTTGCTAGCAATTCCGGATAATCTATCATCTTATGAGCCTGATTTCGACCTATGCAATTGAGAAAGCCATCATAGAATACGCGAGCCATCAGAATCACTCCCTTTTGTATCATATTATATACTAACCTAAAAATTAATCATACTAGAGCAGGTCTATATTGTAAAAATGAGCTCAAAGCAAAAAGCAGCCGGTCATGACGCCAACTGCTTTTTTGCTCGCGCTGGAAAATTCCGTTCTATTTGACTAAAGACCGCATTAGGTCTGTTGCACAAAAAAGTTCTTGTTTAATATTCTCCATTAGAATAACTTTCTAAGTAGAATAAATAAGAACGCAATCAGTTAGTATCGTTATCAAAATCATATTGGCTAACACCACGCTCAAGGAATAACTCTAAAAGCAATTTGTTATTATTTGAACGGATATACCCAGTTCCTTTTTCAAAGACAACATAAATCCTATCATCCTGAAATTTCATGCTTTCTAAATTTTTTATTGTTATTTATGACATTACATTATATAATAAAATTTAATTTATAATCATTATAATTTTAGATCATTTATTATACTTATAGTATATTAGACAAACAGTAATTCAAAATGAAACAAACTTATGAATTTTTTAACTATTGATCCTTCGCCAATTTCAACTTAAAATGGTAACACCTAAAGTATCGCCTACTCCGATGATCGTTACGATTGGAGAGTTTGAAATGCTGCAGGAAGGAATCAAGAAGCCTTTGGCAGTACCATTATAAAGGAGGGGACTTTATGGATGAAAAAGGTAAATGTCCAGTAACAGGCAGTACGAAAAATGCCACTACAAGCGGTGGCACTTCTAACAAGGACTGGTGGCCGAACCAGTTAAACCTCAAGATTCTTCATCAGAACTCAAACTTGAGTAATCCCATGGCTTCAGAGTTCAACTATGCAGAAGAGTTCAAGAAGCTTGATTGGGAAGCCCTGAAGAAGGACCTCTATGCATTGATGACCAACTCGCAAGATTGGTGGCCTGCGGATTACGGTCACTACGGGCCGCTCTTCATCCGGATGGCATGGCACAGCGCAGGCACGTACCGCACAAACGACGGCCGCGGCGGCGCGGGATCCGGCACCCAACGCTTAGCGCCCCTCAACAGCTGGCCCGACAACGTAAACCTCGACAAGGCGCGCCGTTTACTCTGGCCGATCAAACAGAAATATGGCAGGAAAATTTCCTGGGCCGACCTGATGATCCTCGCCGGCACTTGCGCTATCGAGTCAATGGGCCTTAAAACCTTCGGTTTCGGCGGTGGACGCGCAGATGTCTGGGAGCCGGAAGAGGATATTTATTGGGGTTCTGAGGCCGAGTGGCTTGGCGACAAGCGCAACTCCGGCGACCGGGATCTCGAGAATCCCCTTGCCGCCGTTCAGATGGGTCTGATCTACGTGAACCCGGAAGGGCCAAACGGTAACCCTGATCCCGTCGCCTCCGGCCATGACGTTCGGGAGACCTTTGCACGTATGGCCATGAACGATGAAGAGACTGTCGCCCTCGTCGCCGGAGGACATACCTTCGGCAAGTGCCACGGTGCAGGGGACCCGGCCCATGTCGGTCCGGAACCTGAAGCCGCCGGCATCGAAGAACAAGGCCTCGGCTGGAAGAGCAGCTTCGGCAGCGGCAAAGGCGGAGATACGATTGGCAGCGGCATTGAGGGGGCCTGGAAGCCGAACCCGACTAAATGGGACATGGGCTATCTGAAGGTGCTGTTCAAATACGAGTGGGAGCTGGTCAAGAGCCCGGCCGGAGCACATCAGTGGCTGGCCAAAGACGTGGACGAAGAAGACATGGTGGCTGACGCCCACGACCCGTCGCAGAAGCGCCGACCGATGATGACTACGGCGGACCTCTCTCTTCGCTACGACCCCATCTACGAACCCATCGCGAGGCACTACCGGCAAAACCCTGAGGAATTCGCGAATGCCTTCGCCCGCGGATGGTTCAAGTTAACTCACCGGGATATGGGGCCACGCTCACGTTATCTCGGTCCTGAGGTTCCTGCAGAGGATTTGATCTGGCAGGACCCAGTGCCGGCAGTTGATTATGTATTGATTGACGACCAGGATATCACAGATCTCAAAGGTAAAATCATAGCTTCCGGCCTGTCCGTCTCCCAGCTT
>JARLHU010000096.1 GCA_031292095.1 Desulfosporosinus sp. | reverse complement strand
TTACGATTTGCTTAAATCCGAGATTAGTTTTCTGTCGGCTGTTACTTAAGGAAAGGATAGTTAGAAATGCCGTTGATAGGGAGGGCAAGTATTGAAACAGTTAAGGATTCTCGTATTCTCTGCTGGGTTTGGAAACGGACATTTTCGTGCGGCAGAAGCTGTTATAGAAGGTATACGTATTAAGGAGCCTTTGGCAAAAATTATCCATTTAGATTTTGGCGATTTCTTGAGTAAGCGGTTAAACACTATGGCTAAGAACTTATACATGGAGATGATTAAACATACCCCAAAGCTCTGGGGGAAATTTTATTATACAACAGCTAAGTTCCAACCCGAATCGATGATTCAACGGTTTCTGAACCAATTAGGTCGCAGTGATTTTCTTAATTACATACAGGCGTTTGAACCGGATCTTATCGTGTGTACATATCCCACAGTCTCTTCGATTCTAGCCCAACTCAGGCTGGAACGAATTCTTCAGGTTCCTGTGATTACTGTAATTACAGATTATTCCGTTCACAGTCATTGGGTCCATCCGGGGGTTGATCGCTATATGGTAGCCTGTACTGAGGTCAAGAGAAGCTTATTGTCCTGGGGAATAGAAGCAGAACGGATTCTTGTGACGGGGATTCCTGTCAGTCCGAAATTCGAAGGGGAAATAGATCGAGGGCACATTATCTCCGAGTTAGGTTTAAATCCGGATCTTCCTACCTTTCTGGTAATGGGAGGGGCGTATGTGGGGAGGAGAAGTGTGAAAAGAATCTGCCAAAGACTCGCAGATTCTTTGGTTCCAGTTCAAGCTATTATTGTTTGTGGAAAAAATGAAAAGCTATATCACTATTTAGATGAAGTAAGTGTGCAGACTCGTAACCCCATCGTGCGGCTTGGGTATGTACATAATCTTGAAGAATTAATGGAGGTTTCCGATCTGATTATCACTAAGGCGGGCGGGTTAACGGTTTCCGAGGCGTTAACTAAGCACTTGCCGCTTGTTATCTTCAAGCCGATCCCTGGGCAGGAAGATGAAAATGCCCAGTTTGTACAACGCTCAGGCGCTGGACACGTAGCAGGTACTGAAAAGGAATTGGAACGGCTTCTAAACCGCTTCTTAAGTAATCCGGAGGATATTGAAAAAATGCAGAAAAATGCAGCGCTAGCCTTACCTGGCCGCTCTACAGAACGGGCTGTGGAGGATTTAATCCAATTAGCGTCGGAGTTGAGATTGAAGCAAAAAATCGGATAATCCATGCAACTTATAGCGAATTTAGGAAGGAACAGCAAATGAGAACAAAAGAAGAATATTATGAGTTGGTTTTAGAAAATAGAAAGATTGCCAGCAATTCTGAAAACCTAAAGTGCACCTGTACCCAAACTCTGTGTGAATGGCATGGACGTTGTCGGGAATGCGTTGCCTTGCATAGATATCATCAAGACCATGTTCCAGCCTGTTTTCAGACCTTTATCAACGATAAGCTGAGAGACATCGTTAAAATTGGAGAGTTAACTGCAGTTGAAAATGAAAAAACACCGCTGGAATACAGGAAATATGTTCAAGAACAAGACAAAATCTACTCTCACCAAAAATAAGTATTCGGTTCAAAAATATTCGTGGGGGTTTATTAATGTCAAATGAAATGGAAATAGTGGATAAATTGGTTTCTCTGATCATCTCTGGCAGATACAACGCCCATGACAAAATACCTTCGGAAAATGAAATTGCAGATCAATACAAGCTGCGTGGATATAACTTCAAAAAGGAAGGCTTATTTGATGCTTAGAAAAAGAAGAACTGAAGTATTAATCAAAGGTTCAGCAGAGGTTGCAGTAAAATTAGCACAGGAAATACTTAAAATTTATAACGTTCAGACCATTGAGGAACCTAATAACAGTTTAGTTATGGTTAAAGTACGGGAAAGTGCTCAACGCAGCTTATTCTATCTTGGTGAGGTATTTATTACGGAATGTAAGGTTATGATTGATGGACATTTAGGAATCGGCATGGTCAAGGGGCATGAACCAGAGCTTGTCTATAATCTGGCAATTATTGATGCTGCTTATAATGCTAATTTACCGGAGACAAACGCTTGGACGAACGTTTTATTGCTTGAGGAAGGCCGACTCTTAGAAAAATGTGAGTCTTTAAAGAACAAGGTTTTAAAGACTAAAGTTAACTTTGAAACTATGGATGTTTAAAAAGAGGGGTAAAAAAACCGATGAAATTGGATTTAGTTCATGATATTCAAAACGCGTATCGTAAAACTTTAGATTCAATGTCTAGACCAGGCTTGATTAATAATTTCCGCAATCTGGTTGACAAGATTGAGCTGGAAATTGGTTGCTTTGATTCAACCTTCGTTTTGGTGCTGATGCTGTTTGATACAGAAGTGAAATTCAAAGTTTGTTCCCAACGTGAAGCTGAAATGGCAAAACTAATCAACCAATTGACGTACGCCAAAGCGACGGAAGTAGAGAGTGCGGATTATATCCTTGTTTTAAAGGACGCTCTGCAGGAAGACGTGGAGGAAGCCTTTAAAAGGGCCTATCCAGGAAACTTATTGGACCCCCACCAAGCGGCAACCATTGTCCTTGAAGCAGACTCCGTGAGTAATGACCGGGATTTAACTCTGACGGGTCCAGGAATTGAAAAAGAAAGCTATATTAAAGTGAAAACAACCGCTAGCTGGGCAGATCTGCGAGCGGATAAAAACTCGGAATATCCCTTGGGAATCGATCTTATCATTACTGATCCCGAGGACAACATTCTATGTCTGCCGCGTACAACTCAAATTTCGAAACAGGTGGTTAGATAGATGGGGTATGTTGCTGTCAAAGGCGGAACTTTTGCCATTGAAGAATCTATAAAACGACTGAAATATGAACGGTTAAAAAAAGGTCAAGTCTTAAATTGTCAGGATATTGCCAGCGGAATGCGTTGTCTGATTGATCAAATTATGTCAGAAAGCCGCCTTTACAGCGAAACGCTGGCAGCGCTGACCATTAAGCAGGCTGAAGGAAGTCCTGAAGAGGCGGTATTTTTGCTGAGGGCCTACCGTTCAACGTTGCCCCGCAAGCATTATTCGAGAACGGTGCACTCCGCAGACATGTTGGTGGAAAGAAGAATTTCAGCGAGCTTTAAAGAAATTCCCGGCGGGCAGATCTTAGGTGCTGCTTACGATTATACTCATCGCTTAATCGATTTTAGCTTAAATGAAGAAACGAACGAAGATGCCAGCCATTGGTTGCAGGAGTTTAACAAGGTAAGTGGAACCGGCAGCGAGAAGACGGATTTAGCCAAGCTACCGAAAGTTCTGGATTATTTGCGGGAGGAAGGTCTGCTTCCGGCCTGTGCCGATAACGATAGTGAACCCGATGATATTACCAAAGAAAGTGTCCAGTTTCCGACCAGCCGCAGTGAAAGGTTACAGATTTTAACCAGCGGACAAACAGGTGCGGTCACCTCGTTAGGGTATGCTGCTTTACGGAGTTTCGGGGCCTTGCATCCCAATGTGGGAGAACTGCGAATTGGAAATTTACCCGTCTATGTCGATAACCCGTTCAATGAGCAAAATGAGGATGAGGATTCTTATTATATCGGGGAAATTAAAGTCACGGAAGTTGAGACTTTATTTCCCACCACGGTTCAAAAAGGAAATGGTCAAAAAGTACTCGAATTTGGCCTAGGCTACGGGATCTGCTATGGCCAAAATGAAACAAAAGCCATTGCGATGAGTATTCTGGATCGGTGTTTGGAAATAGGGAATGCCGAGCATCCGACCCATAACGAGGAATTTGTCTTGTTGCATATTGATGCTGTTGAATCAACTGGGTTTATCTCACACCTCAAATTGCCTCATTATGTAACCTTCCAGTCGGAGCTCGATAGTGTCCGTAAGTCAAGAAAGGAAAGGAAGTTAACTAATGAAACTTAACTATAACTTTGCCTTTTTTGATGAAGGTTCTAAGCGTGAAATCCGCAGGGCAACCCTCAAAGCGGTCGCCATTCCGGGCTACCAAGTGCCCTTTGCTTCCAGGGAGATGCCGATTGCCAGAGGGTGGGGGACAGGAGGTCTTCAGCTCACTCTTTCTTTGGTGGGCCAAGAGGATATTCTCAAAGTAATTGATCAGGGCTCCGATGAATCAGTCAATGCCGTAAATATCAAAAAGCTGATCGCGATCACCACCGGCATCACAGTAACAGACGAAACAGCTGCAGCGACCATTATTCAATCCCGACACAGAATTCCGGAGACTCCCCTGCAAGAAGGACAGATTCTGGTTCTTCAGGTCCCGCTCCCGGAACCACTAAGATATTATGAGCCAAGTGAATTCGAAACAAAAAAGCTTCATGCCGAACAAGAGTACAGTGGAGCCTGGCTGATGCTTTTTGAGCAAATCATGAATTATGGAACAATGTCGACAAGTGCGGATCATCCGGTTATGGTTCACGGTAGGTATGTTATGGCTCCCAGCCCCATCCCGAGATTTGATAATCCCAAGTTGAATAGTTCCCGGGCGTTGATTCTTTTAGGTGCCGGTCGTGAAAAAAAGGTCTATGCAGTACCTCCCTATACAAGAGTTGTTTCAGTTGATTTTGAAGACTATCCTTTTGCGGTTGAATCGTTTCAGCATAAGTACTGCAAATTGTGTGGCGCCCAAGGCGTATTTCTGGATGAAATCCTGGATGATTTAACAGGTAAAACAGTTTATCAATGTAACGATTCCAGCTATTGTTTGCAGAGATTGAATGGAAGATCAGTAGGGTGAGGGATTGTAAAATGGAAGATTTTGAACGGCCTGTCTTGTCTGTCAAGAGTATTAATAAACAATATGGCGACGGGTGTGTAAACTGCAGAGGGTCAAAAGGGGATCACTTGCTGAAAAACTATTGTCCAGTCTGTGGTACGGTATATGCCTGTCGTGACATCACTTTCGAAGTGTTTGTGGGAGAAATCTTAGGAGTGGTCGGAGAAAGTGGAAGTGGTAAGTCGACTTTGATGGAGTGTCTGTATTTTGATCAGGAGGTAAGCAGCGGCGAGGGCTATATCGGTTCCTATAAGAATGGAAAAATAAATGTCTTTGCAGAATCGTCTCAACAAAAACGCTACATTCGGAATCATCTGATGGGAAAAGTCTATCAGAATCCACTTTTGAGTTTGAAAATGAATTTTTCAGCCATCGGTAATATCGCTGAAAAATTGATTGCAGCCGGCAACAGAAATGTTGGTCAGATGCAAGCCAGAGGAGAAGAACTGTTAGAGCATGTCAACATACCAGTCTATCGTATGAAAGAAGCGCCCAAGAACTTCTCCGGAGGGATGCAGCAGAGAGTTCAAATTGCCAAAGCTTTATCGAACAATCCACCGCTGCTCTTACTCGATGAGGTAACCACAGGTTTAGATCTGTCGGTTCAAGCCAGTGTCCTTGATTTAATCAAGACGATACAGAGAGAGTTAAAAATTACAGTGGTCGTTGTCTCGCATGATTTGGGTGTTATTCGAATGCTGGCGGATCGAACAATTGTGATGCTGGATGGGAAAATTATCGAACATGGTTTGACAGATCAAATTCTTGAAGATCCGCAACATGGCTATACTCAGCAGTTAGTACAATCCCTATTGTAATTCAGATCAGAAAGGTGGCTGAGGAAAAGATGGTCAAAAGGCTCGACCAAGAACCATGTGTCCATGAGAATTGTCAATTGTACAATGTTGAGTTGGGTCAGTATACAGAGGTAGGGAAGAATAACGTTTTTGAGAATATTAAATTCAATGATTTTTCCTATACGGGGGAGTTTTGTATACTGCAAAATGCTGAAATAGGCAAGTTTTCCAACATTGCAGCTATGGTAAGAATCGGACCTGTCTTACATCCTATGGACAGACCAAGCTTACACCACTTTACCTACCGCAGGATAAAGTATGGATTTGCCGAGACGGATGATGAGGAATTCTTCCGGTGGAGAGCTGAGCGAAAAACCTATATTGGACATGATACCTGGATTGGACACGGCGCGATTATAATGCCTGGTGTGAAAATTGGCAATGGTGCAGTGGTAGGCAGTGGTGCTGTTGTTACGAAAGACGTTGATCCCTATACTGTCGTGGTCGGAGTGTCGGCTAAACCAATTAAGCAACGATTTGCTCATGATATTGTCAGAAAACTGGAGGAGATTAAGTGGTGGGACTGGTCCTATGAAACCATCAAAGAACGGCTGGATGATTTTCACCTTCCTATCAATGAATTTACGGACAAGTACTATAAAGCAGGTGATTAAGTGGAAGAGATACTGGCGATCGAACACCTATCAAAATCGTTTACTATCCATAATTTAGACAAGCATATTGAAGCACTGCATGATATTAGTATCGACTTAAAAGCAGGCGAATTTGTTGGGATCACAGGGAAAAGCGGCAGTGGAAAATCAACGGTCTTTAAGTGCATTTATCGTACTTATGCCGCCCAGAAAGGCAGCATTTGGTATAATTCTGAAAAGTTTGGTCCTCTTAACTTGGCCGAAATATCGGAACGACAGATGATTTATCTGAGAAAATATGAGATTGGCTACGTATCTCAGTTTTTAAGCATTATGCCCAGGACAACAGCGCAGGAACTGGTAAAACATGCGGTTTTGGAGATGGGGCATGAAGAAGATTACGCGGAACGGGAAGCAAATAGTATGCTGGAGCATTTTGAATTGGACAGAGAATTATGGGACTGCTACCCGGGCACATTTTCCGGTGGCGAAAAGCTACGTCTAAATATTGCTAGGGCTATGGTCAAGCGCCCAAGGCTATTACTTCTGGATGAACCTACTGCCAGTTTGGATCACGCCTCCAAGTTGAAAGTGCGAGAACTTATTGAGCAGTTGAAAAGAGAAGGCACTACTATGATGGGGATTTTTCATGATATTGAATTCATGGAAAACCTCTGCAGTAGGGAATACACTATGCGCGATGGAAAATTGGCAGATGTTAAAATTTAACCTAAATCTTACAATAGTTTAATAGGGGCTTAATCATTTTCAGGTAAAATAAGATATCAGTTATCCACATTGTAATTCGGGGAATATACTTTTCAAATTTGAGAGGAGAAAAAAACGTGAAAAAAGTATCTTTACTTACACTGGTCGTTATTCTCGTGTCATCTCTTTTAGCAGGTTGTGGATCGACACCTTCATCTTCAAGCGCAGCGTCCGATGTCAAAGATCCCGATACCATCACGATTGCCTGGTTGCCAAATAATGCCGCAGAGGATTCCAAAAGTACACGGGATGAAATTGACAAGATCATTGCCAAGGCCACAGGAAAAAAGGTGGAAGATAAATTAACCACAGATTACGCGATTACGGTTGAGGCCCTGGCCAGTGGCAATGCCCAACTAGCCTACTTAGGTGGGGAATCTTATGTTGAGGCTCACACTAAAAATAATAAGGTTGTTCCCTTGGTGGTTAACAGCGGAGACTCAGGAACCTTGAAAGATGCCTTGTATTATAGCCGGATGCTCGTTAAGAAAGGGAATGAAGATCAATATAAATCCGGCGCAGATTTTACTCTTGATAACATAGTAGGGAAAAGGTTCTCTTTTGTTTCAACCAGTTCAACGTCCGGATTTAAAGTGCCTTCATCAGCAATTGTCTCCTATTTCTCCAAGCAAGACAAATGGAAGAACTTAAAGGCGGATAATCTGCTTCAAGGGGGAACTGACAAATTCTTCAGTCAAGTAATCTTTGGGGGTTCTCATCAGCTCTCGCTAGTCAACGTACTCACCGATAAAGCAGATATTGCTGCAGTTGATGATATTGATGTGGCCAGCTATGTAGACCTTACCCAAGGCAAGGATAACATGCCTGGAGCTGTTTACACTGTAAAAAAAGACGCCGTGGATCCGTTTAGCAAACTGGCAGATTCACAATATGTGGTCATTAAATCAATCCCCGTTATGAACGGACCTATCGCTGTAAACACAGGCGCGTTAAGCCAAAAAACGATCGATGCCATGACCAAAGCACTTACTTCTGATGAAACTACCAAAGATCCGGTTATTTTTATACCTAAGGATTCTAAAGCAAAAGGATTCTTTAACCAGCCGCAGTCTTTTCTCACGACGGATGATGCATGGTATCAGCCGATCAGAGATTTGAGCAAATAAGGAAGTCTTGGAGCCAACGAATAGACTGTCCAGGATTTAATATGAGGGCGTTAAAGATAACCATAACCATGCTGAACAATGGGCGGGTTGCTTTAACGCCTCTTTAATTTTAGAAGAGAGAGGAAGCGAAAGTATGCCGTTGTTAGAGTTGAAGAATGTTACTAAAAGATATAATCCAGAAACAATAGCGATAGATGACGTTAGCTTTTGTGTCGATGAAGGCGAATTTGTGTCAGTGATTGGTCCATCTGGATCGGGGAAGTCGACACTTCTGCGCTGTATCAATCGGATAATTGAACCCAGCAGAGGAGAAATCTGCGTAGATGGCATTATAACTTCTAGTCTAAGCAAAAAGAAATTGCGCAAGCTCAGGACAAAGATCGGAATGATTTTTCAACATTATAATTTGGTCGAACGTCTGACCGTGATCGAGAATGTACTCCACGGTCGGCTAGGCTATAAATCAACACTGGCAGGTGTCCTAGGCAGATACGATCAAGAAGAAAAGAACCAGGCTTTCCGAATCCTCAAGATCTTGGGGCTTGAAGAACAAGTTTATAAGAGATGCGATCAATTAAGTGGCGGTCAAAAGCAACGGGTAGGTATTGCTAGAGCATTGGTTCAAAATCCCAAGATCATTTTATGCGATGAACCAATTGCTTCATTAGATCCTAATGCTTCGAAGATTATCATGGATCATCTGAGAAATATTTCTACCAAGATGGGAATAACCGTAATTGTAAATTTACACCAGGTAGAAGTTGCCATGAAATATTCAGACAGAATTATTGCCATTAACAAAGGGAGACTTGTTTTTGACGGCTCACCAAGTGAGCTAACTGCTCGACAAATTCATGATATTTATGGTTCAGAGCCTGAGCCTTTAGATCCGGTTGTTCATCTAGGAGAAAGATATGCGGGATGACATTTTTCTCAAACGAAGGATTAGTAATCTCGTCTTCTTTTCGATATTAATTATTCTAACGGTTGGTTCGATTGTCATAACCCAGTACGATGTGATGAAAGGTTTCGCCAGTATCACCAAAGCCATAATATGGGGGGGCGAAAATTTTTATCCGGATGCCAAAGCACTGAGAATACTGCCCGAAGTATTGCCGAAATTACAAGAAACGGTGTTGATGTCCATCGCTGCAACAACCGTAGCGGCATTCTTCGCCTTATTTCTGTCATTAGCGGGTTCCAAAACGACAAGAATATACAGTGTATTTAGTTTGTTAAGCCGAGGAATAGCATCTCTCTTTCGGAATATACCCCTTGTAGCCTGGGCCATGGTTTTAATGTTAGCGTTCGGTCAAAGTCCGATGACCGGTTATCTAGCATTGTTTTTTGGTTCTCTGGGGTTCTTAACGCGCGCTTTTATGGAGACAATCGATGAAGTGGGCAACAACTCAATCGAAGCGTTACACGCGACGGGAGCCAACTACTTCCATACTATTTTCCAGGCAGTATTACCTGCCAGCATGCCTCAGTTGATCAGTTGGTTATTGTTCATGATAGAAACTAATATTCGTGACGCCACCTTGGTCGGAGTGTTAACCGGAACGGGTATCGGTTTCTCTTTTGATTTGTATTACAAAAGGTATGATTACCATGCAGCTAGCCTAGTCGTAATTTTAATTGTAATCACAGTAATTCTCATCGAATTTGTATCAAATAGTCTCAGAAGGGTGATTTTATGATGCAATTTGAAAATGAAATAATTCAAGAATCGCTACTAATTGAAGAATCACTTGATGATTGGCTGGCGGTAAGTGTCAACCCAAACGATCTAAATCATGGCACCAGTAAACCTTTTGATCGGGCTTCGCTCACAATGCGAGGCTTACTACTGATTTTAGTAGGGTTGACAATCTGGTTTTTTTTCACTCTGGATTATAAAAGCGTCGACATGCTCAAGGGGTTTGCTGATACATTCAGCAATTTTAAGACCATGCTTCTACACCCTTATTCTCATCGTTTTAGCTGGGGAGAAGCCTTCACCGAAGTGATGATTACTTTGGGTTTGGCTTTTTTGACAACTTTGATCGGTGGAATCATCGCGTTGTTTTTGGGGCTGCTGGCAGCTCAGAATTTGGCCCCCAAAAAAGTTACCTATCTCATCAAAGGCTTTGTCGCTTATATCCGAGCAGTTCCAACTATCTTATGGGTTTTGATCTTTGCAGTGGCCGCCGGTCTAGGCAGTGCTGCTGCGGTTATTGGTATGAGTTTTCATTCAATTAGTTATTTGACCAAAGCATTTTCCGAGTCTTTTGAAGACTTGGATAGAAGTGTTATAGAAGCTTTAATGGCCAGCGGTGCTAATTGGTGGCAAATTGTTTTTCAGGCGGTTATACCTTCCTCAGCTTCCTATTTGCTGTCCTGGACGTTCTTGAGATTTGAAATAAACTTCGCCAACGCTGTAGCTATGGGGGCAGCAGCGGGAGCAGGTGGGATTGGCTTTGATCTGTTCATGGCTGGTAGTTTTTATTTTGATCTACGAGAAGTGGGTCTGATTACCTATCTCATTATAGCCATTGCAATTGTCCTAGAGGTCTTTTCTACGAATATGAAGGCTAAACTCCAACAAAATACTTAATCGTCATGAGCAATAAATGGGTGATGGAGCAGCTTTATCATTCAAAACGCAAGGAGTGATAAGATATGAGAACAAAAAAAATAGGCATTTCCAATGCCCAGATCATTTTACCTGACAGAGTTATTAAGGGCCACCTTTTTATTGAGGGAAATAGAATTTCAGAGATTGTGGAAAGTGGTTTTTCTAGAGTTAAAGGTTATCCAGACATCACGATGATTGATGCTGAAGGCTGTTATGTGATGCCAGGAATAATAGATCTTCATAGTGATGCTATTGAAAAGGAGCTACAACCAAGGCCTAATACAATGTTTCCTATCAATATGGCCTTCTACGAGTTAGAAAAAAAACTTGCCGTTAGTGGTATTACAACCATGTATCATTCTCTTACCTTAAGCGATGAGTGGGGCGTACGAAATATTGACATGGTTATGGGTATAATCAATAGCATAAACAGGCTTAAACAGACCCGTTCCATGATCAATCACAAAATACACCTCAGATATGAGTTGACTTACTTGGCCGGGGTTAGTGCTTTAGAAGATCTTATCAGGGCTGAGAGCATAGATTTCATGTCTTATATGGACCATACACCAGGTCAGGGGCAGTTTAAAGACTCGGATGCTCTTAAAAACTTTACTATGCAACAGCATGGTAAAAAAGAGCAGGAAGTTGAAGATTTTATGGATAAAACTATTGAGAACCAGGCTAGAATCGATTGGTTAAGGCTGATCGGTTTAGCTAAAATTGCCAAAACTAAAGGGATTAGATTAGCGTCACATGATGATGATACAAGAGGGAAAATTGATACACTGCTTGCGTGCGAAGGGATGGTTAGCGAATTTCCCATCAATCTTGAAACTGCCGTCTATGCTAGGTCTAAAGGGATTCATGTCTGCGTGGGAGCCCCGAATATCATACGTGGGAAGTCCCATAGTAACAATATGAAAGCGATTGATGCCATCACTAATCATGCTGCTGACATCGTATGCTCTGATTATCTACCTAGTGCTATGCTTCCAGCGGTTTTTCATCTCACCAAGGAAGGGATTAATCTGACTGAAGCAGTTAAGATGGTATCGTTAAATCCGGCCAAGGCCTTGGGAGTTGACAGTGACGTCGGAACAGTAGAAGTAGGTAAATTTGCGGATTTAATCATAGTGGAAATGCATCAAGATTATCCCCTGCTTCGTAAAACCTTGGTGGGTGGGAACCTGGTCTTTCAATCAGATTTTCAGGTTTCGATGACCGAAAAGGTTGAAAATATATGTTGAGAACTATCATCCAGAAGGGTAAACTTGTAATTCCCAGTGGCGTCATTGAAGGCTCGATCATCGTTGTTGATAATAAAATTAGCCATATATTTGAAGACGAAGACTTTGTACTGGTGCAAACTGACCAACAAGATGTCGAAATAATTGATGCAGCCGGTTGTTACGTAATGCCAGGTTTGGTAGATTTCCACGGCGATATGTTGGAGCGTGCCATTCAACCGAGAAGCAAAGTATTTTTTCCGCTCAACCTGGCCTTATATTCCACGCAGGCACAGTTTCTGGCGGCTGGAATAACGACAATCTTGCACCCGGTAGCCTTTGCCGGTGAACCGGGCTTAAGGTCAAATGAAATGGGGAACGAAATTGTGCGGGAAATAGCACGGTTTCGGAAACATGAAACGTTAATGTTACGTCATTTTATTCATGTGCGCTGTGAATTATTTAATAAAGAAGGCTTAGATACAATTGGTCAGATTTTTGAGGAGGGGTTGGCAGAGCTTTTTTCAGTTATGGATCACTCACCACGCTACTCAAGTTTTAAATCTTATACTGAATATAAGAATTACGTCCAGAAAAACAGCACCTTCACAGCTGAAGAACTGGAAAATTATGCTCAAAGGCAATGGGAAATGCCTGAGCAAGTTGATTCAGAGGTTATGGAAAAACTCATGGAGCTTGTGGCAAAGTATAATATTCCCTTTGCTACCCATGATGATGACAGCCCTTTGAGGGTGGATACTTATCGGCCAAAAGGAGCGTCAATAAGCGAGTTTCCC
The DNA here is from genome assembly GCA_031292095.1 of Desulfosporosinus sp. GTDB lineage: Bacteria > Bacillota > Desulfitobacteriia > Desulfitobacteriales > Desulfitobacteriaceae > Desulfosporosinus. The sequence goes on along the minus strand of JARLHU010000096.1, from coordinate 12,216 downwards.
CTTAATGAAACCACAGCAAGATACGCGATCGAAAATAGTATGTATGCTGTGGTCGGTGCGCCGAATCTCTTGCGCAACAAATCGCATTCTGACAATCTTTCAGCACGTTCTGCCATAATGAATGGCTTTGCCAATATCATTTGTTCGGATTACTATTGCTTTGCACTCTTAGCGTCAATATTTATTCTTTGTGAAGAAGGTATGCACCTTCATGAAGCGACTTCTTATGCCTCGCTCTACCCTGCCCGGGCTATCGGTCTGGCAGATAGGATTGGCTCACTGGAAGAGGGCAAGGAAGCTGACCTAATCTTGGTACGCCATACTCAGGGGAAGACTCCCATTGTGGAAAGAGCCATGGTAGCAGGTAAATGGACGTTTAGCAAGTGATAAAGGAGGAGAAGACTATGAGAGCTGATTTGCATTGTCATTCCAGAGTGTCTGATGGCTCGCTTGAAATAAGAGATATCGTGTCAATAGCTAACAAAATAGGGATTAAGGCTTTGGCTATAGTTGACCATGATACGGTAGATGGACTTGCGGAAGCGGAAAATGTCGGCCGAGAACTGGGTGTTAAGATTATCTCCGGTATTGAAATTTCTGCCTATGACTATCAAAGAGGCAGAAAAGCACATGTTTTAGGTTTTCTAATGGATAAACCTCAGCTGGTCGGAGAAGTATGCCGCTCCCTGCTTGTTAAAAGGCAAAAAACGTCTGAATGGATAGTAGAAACACTTGCTGAGGCAGGTTATGCAATCACTTGGGACTTAGTAAAAAAGATTTCTAGTGGCAGTACAAGCGTGTATAAACAGCATATAATGCATGCCTTGATGGAGCTAGGTTACACATCAGTCATAAAAGGAGATTTATACAAAAAGTTATTTGCTAAACCTCAGGATGGGAGTTTAGGCGGAATTGCTTATCGAGAGATAGAGTATATGGATGTTTTTGAGGCAGTCAGGGGGATAAAACAAGCCGGAGGGGTCGCAGTGCTTGCTCACCCGATTGGCTATAATAACCTGGAACTGATACCTGAACTTATCGATTCTGGCTTAGATGGGCTGGAAGCATGGCACCCGAGTCAGGATGGTGCGGCTGTTCACAAAATTATGTCCGAGGCAGAAAAATACGGATTAATCTTGACAGGTGGTTCTGATTTTCACGGCATGTACGAAGGGAAGCCGAATCTACTGGGAAGTTGCTATACATCAAAGGAATGGCTACAGCGACTCTATGAACGCAAATATTTAACAGTTATTTAACATTCCATTCATCCAGATTTTACATACAACTATTATGATAGAGGTAGTCAGGCATATGAAAGAAAATAACAAGTCAAAGATGCCTTGGATATTTTGTTGAATGTGCCATAGTCTTTAAATAATATTAGTTAAGGAGGGCCTATATTGGGGGGAGTTATAGTGTGGCTAAAGTTTTACTTATTGAGGACGACATTCAAATTCAAGAACTTGTTCGGTATAGCCTAGCAAAAGAAGGATTTACTGTTATAACCGCCTCAGACGGTGAGCAAGGCTTGGATCTTGTCAGGAAAGAAAAACCAGACCTTATAATCCTGGATCTAACGTTGCCTGTGATCGATGGTTTTGATGTGTGTAAATTACTACGAGCTCAAAAGGATACGGCAACCATCCCAATCATAATTTTAAGTGCCCGTAACGATGTCGTAGACAAAGTAATCGGGCTTGAGCTAGGAGCGGACGATTACATAACTAAGCCTTTTAGTCCTAGAGAATTATCTGCCAGAATTAAGGCAAGATTAAGAGAAGGACAACGAAGAAATGAACTATCAAACGAACCATTGAAGTGGGGGGTCTTGGAGATAGTTCAAGAAAGTTACATTGCTACCATAGCAGCTAAGCCTTTAAACTTAACCGTGAAGGAATTCGAACTGTTAGTAGTTTTTGTAGCTAACCCATACCAAGTGTTTAGCCGCGAATACCTTATACAGAAGGTTTGGGGTTACCTTTCCAACACGGATAGCAGAACGTTGGATGTTCATATCAGCCACTTGCGCAATAAGCTAAAAGCTTTAGGACCTGTCCTTGATGCGGTAAGGGGAGTGGGATACCTTTTTGCTCGCCGGGAATAACGACGTGTAATTTAACTTAAACAAGCAATTACGTTAACCCTCATGGCAGGGGAAAGTCAAGACCTAATGGCAATTGCCCAAGAACTACTAACAGCGATACAAAAATTTAGAGTTTGAGAGCAAACAACGAGGGTGACCAAAATTTACTTTTTGGTCACCCTCGTTGTTGTGTTAGTGTGGGATCTTTGGCAATCTCAGCTAGCTATGAATTCAGGTCAGTTCTTTTTCCAGTCGCTATATAGACTATTTCTTCTCCGATGTTAGTACAATAGTCTCCCATACGTTCGAGAAACCGTCCAACAAGAATTAGATAAGTAGCTTGGGTCATCATTTTAGGGTCATCAATCAAAAGGAGTAGGAGATCTTGAAAAATCTGCCCATACAAATGGTCAATCTCTTCATCCATCAAAGACATCTCCCGAGCTTTTTCCGCATTGACTTGTATATAAGCAGCCAGGCCGTTGACGATCATTTCGCTTACGAGTTTCCCCATGCGAGGAATATCAATCAGAGGTTTAATAAGTTTAGCCTTGCCAATTCGAAGGGTCACCTTGGCAATATCCGCAGCCAGATCCCCAATTCGTTCTAAGTGCATGGCAATTTTAAAGCAAGCTACAATTTTACGCAAGTCATTGGCCAACGGCTGTTGCATAGCAAGCAACATTATGCTTTTTTCCTCAATTTCGGTCTGTAGATCATTGATGCTGAGATCACCGGTAATCACCTTGTTAGCCAGCTCCATATCCTGTTTGCACAGAGAATCAATGGACATAATAACCCTTTCTTGCACCATCATCCCCATAATAGAAATCTTCTTGCTAAGTTCTGCCAAGTCCTGATGAAAACCTTGCCTTGTGGTCATCGGCTTACCCCCTGTTTTAAATAGCTTATCCGAAACGCCCGGTAATGTAGTCTTCTGTACGTTTGTCTCTGGGATTGGTAAAGATTTCAGAAGTAGGGCCATGCTCTATTAAATCCCCATTGAGAAAAAATGCGGTCGAATCAGCGATTCGAGCGGCCTGTTGCATATTATGCGTAACTATAACTATAGTGAAATCTTTTTTAAGTTCTGTAATTAACTCTTCGATATGCAAGGTGGCTATCGGGTCTAAAGCTGAAGCAGGTTCATCCATTAACAAAACAGAAGGCTCCACGGCTAAAGCTCGTGCAATGCAAAGACGCTGTTGCTGACCGCCCGACAAACCCATACCTGAATTGTTTAGTCTTTCACGAACTTCGTCCCAAAGAGCTGCCATACGAAGGCTTTTTTCTGCTACTTGGCGAAGCTTTTCTTTGTTACGCACCCCATTCAACTTTAAGCCGGCAACGACATTATCAAAGATACTCATAGACGGAAAAGGGTTGGCTTTTTGAAACACCATTCCAATGTGCCGACGCAATTCCACTTGATCTTGAGCAAATATGTCTGCCCCGTCCAGAAGGATCTGTCCTTTGGTTTTAGCTCCTGGTAGGGTTTCGTGCATACGATTTAGACAGCGAACGAAGGTAGACTTGCCGCAACCTGAAGGACCGATAATGGCCGTCACATGATTAGGAGGGATCTCCATATCAATTCCCTTAAGAGTTTTTTGAGAACCGTACCAGGCCTCCAAGTTTTTAACGCTTAGACTTTGTCCCATAAAATGTCCTCCCTTATTTTTGCCGCCCTTTGAAGACAAAACGAGTACCCAGGTTTAAGATCATGACAATAAGTAGTAAAACCAAAGCACCTGCCCAAGCCTGCCGGTGCCAGTCCTCGTACGGGGAAACTGCGTAACTGTAGATTTGTACTGGCAAGGAAGAGATTGGCTCATTCAAGGAATGGGCCCAATAGCTGTTTCCCAAAGCAGTAAACAAGAGGGGAGCTGTTTCTCCTGACACTCTGGCTACAGCCAGCATGATTCCAGTGATAATTCCTCTGGCCGAAGCGGGTACAACAATCCAGAGGATAATTCGCCATTTCGGAATACCCAAGGCAAGGCCAGCTTCTCGTACCGAATGTGGTACCAACTTGAGCATTTCTTCCGTAGAGCGGACGACAACCGGAATCATAATAATTCCTAAGGCAATGCCGGCTGCCCAGGCAGAAAAATGCTTCATGGGAACAACAATGGCTGTATAGACAACGATACCAATAATAATTGAGGGGACACCGGTTAAAACATCCGTGGTAAAGCGAGTCAGAGTACTAAACCAACTGGTACGGTCATACTCCACCAAGTAGATAGCAGCCAAAAACCCAACGGGTATACCCATCAAACAGGCGAGGCCGATTAGGGTTAAGGTTCCAACGATAGCGTTGGCCATCCCGCCACCTGTCATTCCTACAGCCTTGGGCAATTGTACAAAAAAATTCCAGTCTAGAGAGCCAATACCGTTGTAGATCACATATCCTAAGACTGCAAATAAAGGAAAAAGGGAGAGAAGCGCAGATAACGTGAAAATTCCCATCATACCCTTGTTCCAGTTATTACGCCACGAATTAATCAATTGATATGACCACCTTTCGGGCCTCGTGCAACGGACCATACGAGCAAGCGAGCCAAGGCATTGAGCACTAAGGTAATTGCAAACAAGATGAGTCCGATTTCAACTAAAGCGCTTAAATACAGGTCGTAAGACGCCTCAGTAAACTCATTGGCAATCACACTGGCCATTGAATAAGCTGGAGAAAATAGAGAGGGTAAGATTTCCGGTCGGTTCCCGATCACCATCGTCACGGCCATTGTTTCTCCCAAAGCCCGTCCCAGACCTAACATGATACCACCCAAGATCCCAGACTTGGCAAAAGGCAAAACCGCAATTCGGATCATCTCCCATTTAGTGGCGCCCAAAGCCAGGGCTGCCTCCCTTTGGGCGATGGGGACAGTAGCCATAACTTCACGGGAAATTGCCGCCACCGTGGGCAAAATCATGATGGCCAAAATTAAACCCCCTGCCAGCATATCCAGACCAAAGGGTTTCCCCTGAAACTGGGGTAGAAAGCCCAACCATTTGCCCAACCATGGCTCGACATGGTTCCGTAATATCGGCGCAAGAACAAATATCCCCCAAAGTCCGTATACTACGCTCGGAATGGCGGCCAGTAATTCCACCAGAAAAGAAACCGTCACCTTGACTTTGGCGGCGGCAATTTCATTTAGGAATATTGCTACCCCTACGCCGACCAGACCAGCAAGTACCAAGGCAATGAGTGAAGTAACCAGAGTTCCATAAATGAATGTGAGAGCTCCAAATTGTTCCTTAACAGGGTCCCAGATTTTATTAGTGATAAAGGCTGGACCGAACCTGAAAATACTTGCCCCAGCGGACCTGAACATGGATACTCCTATCCAAACCATAATTCCGATCAAGGTGAGGGCCATTAAAAAAGAAGTATAGCGTAAAATTAGATCACCGACAGATAGCTTACCAATTTTTGTTCTACTTACCATACCTGTTTTCTCCTTTGTCAAAGTAACGCGGTAAAGCCCAGCGTATGCTGAGCCTTGCCTTCGTTCCATAACTCCATCTAAGATACTATTCTTCAGAAGAAATTATTTAAGTAGAGGTTGTCCTTGATAAGTGACGGTTTTCAATAGAGCTTCTTCTCGTGTAACGAGATTGTCAGGCAGTTTGCAATAATCCAAAGCTGTGCCTAAACTTTGTCCATCATGAATTACGTAGTCTAAGAAATTAACTGTGTCCAAACCTTTATCTTTATCTGTTTGTTGTTGGTATACCAAGGCCCACGTAAATCCGGCAATCGGATAAGCAGTTGCTCCAGGAGCATTAACAATGGAGACCCTCATATCGGCAGGAATTGTTGCAGCAGCAGCAGCTACGCTTGCCCCATCTGCGCTTGGTTGGACCCATTTTCCGTCTTTATTTTGTAGAGAAGCCATACTCATCTTGTTTTGGACTGCATAAGCCATTTCGACATAACCAATGGCACCAGGGGTTTGCTTAACAACACCTGCGACACCCTCGCTGCCTTTGCCGCCTATACCGACGGGCCAGTTTACTGACGTACCTGTGCCAGCTTTTGTTTTCCAATCTGGACTGACATTACTGAGGTAATCGGTAAAGATGTAGGATGTACCACTGCCATCTGAACGGTGGGCAACAGTGATCGCTGAATCCGGTAAGGTGACACCGGCGTTATCGGCGGCTATTTTGGGATCATTCCACTTGGTTATTGTTCCTAAGAATATGTTAGCAAGGTTAGCTGCACTAATTTTTAATTCTGTAGGTCCGTTTGGCAAATTATAGGCAATCGCTACAGCGCCTAACGTAGCAGGAATATGCAAAATAGGTCCACCCTTGGCGGCTTTTAGTTGGTCATCCGACATCGGACCATCAGTAGCACCAAAATCAATAGTTTGTTCGGAAATTTGTTTGATACCTGCACCGCTACCCACAGATTGATAGTTGATCGTCAATTGGGGATATTTAGTATGATACTTGTCAACCATTTGAGACATGAGTGGATTAATAAAGGAACTTCCAGCCCCAGTTAAAGTTACTGTGCTTGAGCTAGGTGCGTTGCCTTGTGCTGCAGGTGCTGGAGTGGTCGGAGCGGCGGGTGCTTGTGTACCGCATCCCGCGAGTGCTAATGCCAACACTCCTGCTAAAATTCCCGTGGCAATTTTACTTTTTCCTAATATCACTATGTACTTCCTCCTCGATTTTTATTGTTTGAACTTTATTGATTATATAATTATTATGTTAAATCCCAATGTTCTTTATGTTAAGAGAAGGTTAAATTTATCAAATGCACAAATAAATATGGTTACGCATACCATGCGTATAGAAACCTTGTTGTGACAAGATGAAGACAAATAATTATGACTACGATTAAAGAAGAGGGGGGGCTAGAAATGCCGACTCGCCATAAATTTGATCATGACTTGGAGGAATTGCGTCTCAATATTTTAGACCTAGGGAAAATGGTAGACCAACAAATCGGCCTTGCAGCCCAGTCCCTTATGTACCAGGATCTAGAATTAGCCAATACTGTCGTAGTGGGAGATTTAGCTGTCAATGACCTACAAGCAATCATTGAGGAAAAATGTATTCTTTTAATTGCTACCCAGCAGCCTTTTGCGCTTGATTTGCGCAAGGTTGTGGCAGGTTTTAAAATCTCTATTTACTTAGAAAGAATGGGCGATTTGTCAGTTGATTTAGCCAAGATAACCCTAAGAAATGGTCAAGAAAAAATGATTGAACCCCTAGCTGACATTCCGCGTATGAGTGCATTAGTGCAAGAGATGATCCACCTTGGCCTCAAAGCTTACGTCCTAGAAGATAGTAAGGCTGCCGTAGACATGGCTGTATTGGATGATGAGATTGATCAAATATATTCTCAGGTCTTTGAGGAACTGCGGGCCATCATGATGGCAGACCCCAAGAAGGTAACGTTAGCTAATTATCTACTCTTTGCTTGTCGCTTTCTGGAGCGAATGGGGGACTACTGTACAAATATTGCTGAAGAGATTGTTTATATTGTCTCGGGAAAGAGAAGAAATTTAAACGAATAGCCAATGTGTAATGAATACGTCTACCGTCAACTTAACTTGTGACAGAAATTAGTAGAATATGATTTTCTTAATCGGTAAAACTATTGTTAGATCGGATTCGCTATATTCTGACCTGAAAGGAAGGATAAGATATGGGTGCTCACAAGAAAGTTTCGCGGCCAAAGGATCCGGCTACAATAAGAGACCCGCATTACACAGAGTTTGACATGCAAAAACAGCGCAATATACAGAAACCTTTGCCCCGTAAAACACCTTAGTTGAAATAAGATTAAACTTGCAAAGCGATGTTTTGCAAGTTTTTTTCTTTTTTAGGGAAATATAAAACTGAACAGACGATATAATTTTGTGTATGTAAACATTTTTTAAGCAGGAATTTGTTTATTTGCACAGAATAATGTTTATCATGAGCATTATTATATGCATTGTCCGGTTATAATTGCCGGACTAATAAGAGGAGGTTAACTAAGTGAGTTTAAAAAAAGTAGCAATTAATGGTTTTGGTAGAATTGGTCGCCTTACACTGCGTGCCGCTCTCAGTCAATCGCTTCCCTTTGAAGTAGTTGCCGTCAATGATTTAGGAAGTCCCGATTTATTAGCCCATTTGCTCAAGTATGATTCGGTTCATGGAATCCTTCCCAATTCGGTAAAAATTGATGGTAGCGCGATGATTATCGACGGTAAACGTATTGAAATCCTAGCGCAAAGAAGTCCCCTGGACTTGCCCTGGAGTAAACTCGGAGTAGATATCGTCATTGAGTCCACTGGTCATTTCACGAAACGTGATGCCGCAGCGCAACATCTGACCGCAGGAGCCAAAAAAGTTGTCATCTCAGCTCCGGCTAAAAATGAAGATATCACAATTGTTATGGGGGTTAACGACGATAAATATGATCCAGCCAAGCACCATGTTATTTCCAACGCTTCCTGTACAACAAACTGCCTTGCTCCTGTGGCCAAAGTTTTACTTGACTCCTTTGGCATCGAACAAGGGATGATGACAACCACTCATTCGGTCACCAATGACCAACGTATTTTGGACTTCGAACATTCAGATTGGCGTCGGTCTCGGGCCGCTTATCAATCCATGATTCCAACGACTACGGGTGCGGCCAAAGCGGTTACCCTTGTCTTACCAGAATTGGAAGGCAAAATGAATGGGTTAGCGGTCCGGGTTCCTACGCCAAATGTTTCCTTGGTTGATTTTGTGGCAAATTTGACCAAACCAACAACCAAAGAAGAAGTAAACACCACCCTTCGCCAAGCAGCAGAGGGTAAAATGAAGGGAATTCTCGAATATTGTGAATTACCTTTAGTGTCCCACGACTTTAATGGTAACCCGGCCAGTTCCATAGTCGATGCCTTGTCGACCATGATGATTGGAGATCGTATGGTTAAAGTATTGGCTTGGTATGATAATGAATGGGGCTATTCCAACCGTGTTTTGGATTTAGTGAAGCTTATTGTAGCGAAAGGATTGTAAGTTAGGAGGAGATGTACCATGAGAAGGACTAAAATTGTCTGTACAATCGGGCCGGCAAGTGAGTCCAAAGAAAAGGTTCAAGCTCTTCTAGCTGCAGGGATGGATGTAGCACGACTCAATTTCTCCCACGGAACTCATGAGGAACATGGTCAGAGAATTGCTGTTCTAAAAGAGGGAGCTGCTAAAGTCGGCAAGCATCTAGCTATTCTTCTTGATACCAAAGGGCCGGAAGTGCGCACCGGAATGGTGCCCGAAGAGGGCATTACTCTTGAAAATGGCTCTGTCTTTAGTTTGGACACAGATATGAGACTAGGAGACCAACAACGGGTCGGAATCACCTATACTGATTTATGGAAGCAAGTCGAATTAGGTACCCATATTCTGATTGATGACGGCCAACTCGATTTAGAAGTAACGTCTGTGGACAACAAAATTATTCGCACCATTATTCGAAATGGCGGAGTTCTTAAGTCACAAAAAGGGGTTAATGTTCCGGGTGCCATCATCGACTTACCTGCGGTTACTGAAAAGGATATCGATGATATTCGCTTCGGTATTTCCCAAGGGATTGACTTTATCGCCGCTTCCTTTACTCGCAAAGCTTTAGATGTTTTGGCTGTGCGCAAGGTAGTTGAAGATATGGGAGCCGATGTCCACATCATTGCTAAGATTGAAAGTCAAGAAGGTCTGAATAATCTAGATGCTATACTTGAAGTCGCTGATGGGATAATGGTAGCGCGTGGAGATCTTGGGGTGGAAATTCCGGTTGAAGAAGTTCCTATCAGTCAGAAAGACATGATTCGTAAGTGCAATTTATTAGGCAAACCCGTTATCGTCGCAACACAGATGCTGGATTCGATGATACGTCAACCTCGGCCTACCCGAGCGGAGGCAAGTGATGTTGCCAACGCAATTTTGGATGGAACGGATGCCATTATGTTATCAGGTGAAACTGCGGCTGGTCATTTTCCAGTAGAAGCTGTCCAGATGATGGATAAGATAGCCAAACGTACTGAACAAACTTCTTTGGAGGCCCAAGCGAATCGTCATCCACAGCTTAACGTAGCCGAGGCGATTTGTTTCGCAAGTTATACTATAGCAAAAGATCTCGAAGCTGTTGCGATTATTACGCCCACGCATTCAGGCTTGACTTCGCGTATGATTTCTAAGTATCGGCCCATTGCCCTGATTGTCGCAGCAACCCCCTATGCTACAACGGCAAGGAAATTATCCTTGCAATGGGGTGTTCAACCCTTGCTTGTTCCCCAAAGTTCAGGAACAGATCAAATGTTGTTAGTTGCTGTGAATGCCGCCTTAAATCAAAACTACGTTCATTCGGGAGATGTGGTGGTAATCACAGCCGGAGTTCCGATTGGCCAGGTTGGCTCCACAAATATGATCAAAGTTCAGATCTTAGGGAATATTATCGCCAGAGGGATGGGAATTGGAAGAAAGTCCTATTCCGGGATCGCACGCAAAGTCCATAATCCAGAGAAGGATACTTTCGAGGATGGAGATATTTTGATCGCAGAAACAACCGATGCGGGCTTTGTCCCATTGATTGCCCGAGCCGGAGCGTTAGTTGTCTCAGAGGGTGGTTTGACATCACACGCAGCTATTGTCGCCTTACAATTTGGGATCCCGGCGATCGTTGGTGCACCGGAAGCTTTTTCCAAGGTAGCTAATGGCCAGACATTGACGGTTGATGCTTTGAGCGGCGTGATATATGAAGGGTGTGTCAGTATTCTCTAAGGCTTATGGAGGAGGGAGATCGTGAGTTCTGAAAGGCAGGATGAGATTCATTTCTTACTTCAAGAACATGGAAACTTAACCGTCATAGAATTAGCGCAGCGGTTTAAGGTATCTGAAATGACGATCCGTCGAGATCTCAAGAACCTCGCCGCGTTGGGTTTAATACAACGTGAACACGGACGAGCGATTTACCCTCCTATACCAATGGATACTTTATTAATGATGAGTATGGGAGAGGCTGAACGTGAAAAAGCCAAGATCGGGCATTTAGCTGCAACTCTGATCTCAGAAGGGGATTCCATCATCTTAGATGCCGGGACTACAACTTTGGCGGTTGCCCAAGCCCTGAACACTAAATGTACAGTGATTACTAATTCCTTGCCCATCGCTAGTATTCTTGGTAATCGAGATGGAATAACCATACTGATGACCGGGGGAGAAGTGCGTAGCGGCACCTTCGCGCTGGTTGGGCCAATGACACGGTCCGTCTTCAAGGGCTTCAATGCCGACAAATTGTTTTTAGGAGCTACGGGGGTAGACCTTAAACGCGGTTTGTCTACCGCCAACATGTTAGAATCTGAAGTTAAACAAGCTATGCTCAAGGTAGCCAAAGAGGTCATCCTTGTCGCCCATAGCGCTAAGATTGGACAAGTTAGCTTTCATACCTTTGCCCTTTGGGACAGTGTCCATATACTTGTGACCGACTCAGGACTACCCGCACTGATTAAGAAAGAGCTTGAAAGTATAGGAATCAAAGTTTTACTAGCTTAATTCCGGAAACAAGGGGACGGTTCTCCTGCTTCCTCATGAGGAAGCAGGAGAACCGTCCCCTTTTGATTTCTACTTAGGAAGAGTTAGTGAATCGTTAGTGTGTCTTTTTAACCCTTCGAGGTCGTGGGCAAAACTTCCTGTATTAGTCATTTGATCATCAATCGTATCTTTGTCAATAGTGCTGTGGGCACGACCATTTAAAACTTCAATTAGCCCTGCTTCTTGCAACTCACCCGCAATTTCAAAGAGAGATTCTCTTTTTATACGAGGTAAACGATTAACAAAGCGATTTATTTTTACGGGGGGGACAAGATTTCGAAATTTAACTCCACCATATTTCATTATCCGTTCCGGCAAAAGTATCCTCCTCCTTAATCTAATAAAATTCTCCTTTATTATTTGTCTAATGGACAAAACAAATACATTTCTTCGTGTTATTAAAGAGGAATTTATATCCTTGATTCCCGTGAAAAATTATACCTGCATTAATAAACCCTGATTTTACAGGCATTTTGGTGTTTTTGTAGGTATAAAAATTATACCTACAAATTGAATTACGAATCATTATTTTTGTGACTATTCAGGTA
>JARLHU010000095.1 GCA_031292095.1 Desulfosporosinus sp. | reverse complement strand
CGAACAGATGGCGCAGGAAATTGCGGTTAAGGTAAAGGCCCTTACAAAGTAACAAACAAAAACATGCTGAAGGAACCTCGATAGGGGTTCCTTTTTGCTTCCCAACTTTGAGATAGGATTGCCTTTGTGTCGCGTCACGTTCGCCTGTGTGGCATTCGTCTATATCGCTGGAGTAAGTGTTCAGACCGGGGCAGTCATAGAATACCGGGGCGCAAGGACCCGATGGATCTAGGGCATAAGACCCCCCCCATCCCCTCTGAATTTCCCAGTTCTCCGCTGCCGTGTGCCCAACCTCCGTAAAGTCGGCGGCCAATTTTTTAGTTAAAAAGGGCCAGGGTTTTGGAAAGAAGGGCTTAACTCAATTTTATAGACTACTTACTCCTTGAGGTGCCCGTATCTACAGAAGTGACAGTTTTTCCAGAAGTACCAGCGACGCGCGTTTTGGTAGTTATTGTTGAAGTGGGTTCGGAGACCGGAATAGGAGTTTTCAGCCAGCATATAGTTAATGGCTCCCCGTTTAGAGCTTGTGATAAGTCAGCTATACCAAGATTTTGTTTTTGTATGATACTTAGCAACTTTAAAAGTTCCTGGTCTAGTCCAGGTTCCCAATGTAAAAGAATAATATCCCCCGATTTAAGTCCTAGGCCACTTCTTGTGCTTAGTTTGGAGTTTTTAATTTCGGCATCCCACATTACGATATATTTAATCATGGAATCCTTGGCTGCTTGTCCGACTACAGAATTGAAGTCTCCGTAGGGTGGTCGCAACTCATCAGGTGGTGGACCGTACTGACGGAAATAATCTATAGGTTGTGAAATTTGGTTTATTTGATCAGCCAGAGACAAATGAGTCAAAAAGGGGTGGTTAAAAGTATGGTCTTCAATACGCCCACCATCATTTACGAATTCATGCCAATAGTCAGGATGTTTCTGAGCAGCCTGCTCTACAAGATAAGTGGTTATGGGCAGATGATATTGTTGCATCAGTTTTAATACTTCTTGGTTTGGATACCAGCCATCATCAATAGTGATATATACCACTGGCTGATTTACTGGAAGTTCATATACCACTTTAATCGGCCCTGTGGAAGTTATGGAGGGACTTAGCTGATCAACAGATTCGGAACCCTTGTTATTCAAAGCCATATTAGTAGATGAGCCGGGCTTATTAGGTACAGCGCTGGTAGAGTGAGTAAAATATAAGATTTTCACGGAAAGGCCAACGACAATAACTAAAAGAATAATACCAAGTAGAAAATACTTTAAAGAGAGTTTGACTGAAACGAATTTTTGGAAACTTGGTTTAACGTCTATCATATTGTCTGTATCGTCTCCTTCAACATATTTCGCATTCAGTGACAATTCGACAAATTACGATGATATCCTTCAGGATTTATCTAATATTTATATGAGTTAGATATTGTAGGGCTGTTTCGCATAGCGACAAGCATCAGCATTTGGAGCGAATCCAAATCATGGAATAGGAACTTTGAAAGAGGTTCCTATTTCAATTACTAAAAAGGAGATTTCCAAACCATATGAGCACAGGTATATTAAGAATATTCTATGTAAGCACCGCTTGGAAGAAATGCCGCGACGCTTTTTTTGCGTCAAAGTTTGGACTGTGTGAGGATTGTGGGGCGCTCGGCCAGATTGTTCATCACATCAAACCGATTACTGTCGGCGACGTAAGAACTGACCCCGCCAAGTGTTTCGGTTGGGATAACCTGAAACTGCTCTGCCGGGTATGTCATGAACTGCACCACATCAGACGGAGTGACGGCCTGAGCTTTGATAGCAATGGTGATATCATATTTCTTTAGGCATTTTAGTATTGTTTTCTGGTATAAGCGGTGCTCCGGAATATTAGAAGGTATGTAAGATGTTAAAATAATTTGACATATTTTTCTCTTGAAATTGTAAATTTAAGGTTGTAAAATTATTATCAAGTTGAATTTCGAAAGAACATGTAATAATAAAAAAGATTAACTCTTTTCTCCAAAAAGGATTTCAGGACACTTATATAGAAGGTGGAAAATATGAGTAAAGAACAGATATTCGATACTTGCTATAGGTTAATCGACGAATTAACAGTTCTCAAAGGATTTATTCAATTGAATAAAATGAATAGTAAAATTGATCATTCGATTCTTATTTCACAAGAAGTGGAAATTTTAGAAAAGACAATTAATGAATTAGTTGAACAATTACTAATGCTTGATTAATAACAATAGTGTATTCTACGACAAGGAGGTGAGTTTTTTTGAGTGATAATTATATTTTAGTGGTTGATGATAATTATGGTATACGACGACTTTTATATGAGTTTTTAACTCAAGAAGGTTACACTGTTAAAGATGCACCTGATGGATTAAAGGCTTTAGAACTTGTTATGGAGAAAAAACCTAGACTGGCACTACTTGATATGAGGATGCCTGGACTAAGTGGTATGGAAACCCTAGCTAAATTAAGAGATATAGCTCCAGAAACAATTGTTATAACCATGAGTGCTTATATTGATGCCAAAGATATAAACGATGCGGTCCAAGAAGGACGAATTAAACACTTTATATTTAAACCGTTTGATCTAGTAGAAATAGGTATTCTTTTAAATGACTTATTGAGCACCAGCTTATTTAAGGCATCAAGTAATAAATCCGATAGTTCTCTCCCAGTTTAGGAAAAAGCCCAAACTTCTAGGGAAACATTATGGTTCTTACAGGTATAGACGTATGATATGGTCTTGTACCAAAGGGTTATTTACATATCTTAGCACTTTAAAACACGCTCTAATAAGGGCGTGTTTTTCGTATGGGAGGAACAACAGCATGGATAACGACTCAAGGTACAAACAGATTCAAGACGAGCTAGTGGGGCTGTTTAAAGACGTGCCAGCGGAACAAATGTCCATTGCAAATCATCTTATTCCTCGCATTGCCTTTATGCAGATCACGCTTGAAGACCTGGAGGATGATATTCGACAGAACGGTACGTTTGAATTGACGAAAACCCTACCTCGTAAGCTGCGCGAGAGACCAGTTGTGAAGACGTACAATGCCCTGATCAAAAACTACAACGGCACAATTAAACAATTACTTCATCGTCTACCATCCCAAGGAGCCGATGAAGCAGAGGACGAACTACTGGCATTTCTAAGGAAATAAGCCATGAATTATATCCGAGAGTACCATGACAAAATCCAAAGCGGCGAAATCGTGGTTAACGCTCATATCAAGAAGCTCTATGAGAAGATCGTCCTAGACTTAGATAACCCTGATGACTATATCTTCGACGTGGACAAAGCCACCAAACCCATCGATTTCGTCGAATGCTTTTGCAAGCAAAGCAAAGGCCGTTGGATTGGAAAACGGTTTGTACTTGACCTCTGGCAGAAGGCCATGATTCAAACAATTTTCGGCTTTGTGAATCAAGAGGGGAATCGAAAGTACAAGGAAGCCTTCACCTTGATTGGGCGCAAAAATGGAAAATCCAGTATGCTTGCTGCCATTGGTCTCTATATGCTTATCGCCGATGGAGAAGGTGGAAGCGAAGTATACCCGGTCGCCAATAAGCGCGACCAGGCGAAAATAATTTTCACCGAGGCGCTAAACATCGTCCGTCAATCCACACTCCTCAGTCGGCACCTTGGGAAGCGACGCACTGACATCTACTTTCCCGTCAACTTCAGCAAGTTTGAACCCCTAGCCAGTGACAGCAATGGTCTGGATGGTCTCAACACCCATTTTTGCATCATGGACGAAATCCACGCCAGTAAAGATCGAAATCTTTACGACGTCATGAAGCAAAGCATGGCGGCTCGAAAGCAACCACTCCTCTGGTGCATTACAACGGCAGGGTTTGTAAGAGAAAACATCTTTGATGCTCAGTACAATTATGCTGTCGATACAATACAGAGCACGATTAAGGATGAACGCTTTATCGCGTTTCTTTATGAGCTGGACAAGGATGACGATTATAAAAACCCGGAAGTCTGGGTAAAAGCGAATCCTGGACTCGGCACCATTAAAGACCTTGAATTCCTGCAAGACAACATTAACAAGTCTGTGTCCGACCCGGCCTTTAAAGCCACAGTGCTCACCAAGGATTTTAATATTATTGGCACAGCGTCCACCGCTTTCCTCGACTATAGCACGATCCGCAACGAAGAAACCTTCATACTTAAGGACATCGAGGATTCCTATTGTGTTGGCGGAGTTGACCTGTCGAGCACGACGGACTTGACCTCAGCGACAATCTTGGTTCCTCGACTGAGCGGCAAGTTCCTATGCCATCAAATGTATTGGATGCCTCAAGTGACCTTTGAAGAAGCCGATCATTCCAAGAAAGTGGTGTATCAGGCATGGATTGAGAGAGGGTTATTGGAACTGACACCAGGGAATCGAATTGATTACGGATTTATCACACAGTGGTTCGGCAGGATGAAAACAGACTACAGACTGTACTTCCAAAGCATCGGATATGACAGTTGGAACTCCGGATATTGGGTAAAAGATATGGAACAGAACGGTTTTAATGGACTCATGGATATTGTGATCCAAGGAGCTAAGACTTTGAGTAACCCACTTAAACATCTTGGTGCAGACTTAGGAGCCAAAAAGATTAACTACAACAAGAACCCATTGCTAGAGTTTTGTCTGACCAATCTCGGAGTGGTGTACGATCGAAACAATAACATTACACCTGTCAAAGTCAAATCCAGAGGATTTATCGACGGGGCGATGAGCCTCTTGGACGCATACTGCGTCTATGAACGGAACAAAGAGCTACTGGATAGCCTGATTTAGGGAGGAGGGGGTGAGCTTTGCCAAGTTTCCGGTCCATGTTTGGTTCCATCTTCGGAAAAGTAAAAAAACTGCCGCAGAATCTACAATTCTTCAAACTGCTCAATGGGTATATACCGACCATTTCCAACACGAACAATACAGAAGTCTATTATAATTTTCTTATGCGGGCTTGCCTCCGTGCCATCGCAACCCATGTTGCCAAAGCCGACATCAAACATATCCGGTATGTCAAGGGCGACACCATCCCCCAGGATAGCGATATTGCCAATCTATTAAGTGGCCAGCCCAATCCTTTTATGAACTCGACAGAGTTCATTTTTAAATTGACGACCAATTTGCTCATTCACAATAACGCGTTTGTTTACGTCAAGCAGGATGAGT
>JARLHU010000094.1 GCA_031292095.1 Desulfosporosinus sp. | reverse complement strand
GGGTGCCTTTAACCTTGCTATTCGCCACGTTTCAACCGCTCTCCTATCTCTTTCAACAGAGCCATGGCCCCTGCCATGTCACCGGATTTTTCTAAAGTTGCCATGCGGGCTTGAAGATCTTCCATTCTTTCCTCTGCTTGCGTAGAAAGAATCTCCTTGATACAATCATCTAAGAGCCGCTCGGTTTGGGATATATCTAACTCTTCCAGGAGCAAGCTAGCCAACCGACTTTGAACCGTTTCGTCGCTATGCGCAGGCAATTCTCCATCCTGATCGAGATAATTAAAAATTTGTTGATGTGTAAGAACTTTCCAAAAGGATCCACCCAGCTTCGCCTTAATTTTGGGCAAATGCGAAATATCTTCGAGAAGCATTCGTAAAAGCGTACGTTCTGCTCGATAGACGCCTAAATAGACTGTCGGTAATGGCTGCACAGGATTATCTTTACATATAATGGTACCAATAATATTATCTCTGTTTTTAACAGAATTAACCTGTTTTTGCGGAGAATATTCCTGTACTCGCTCTTTTTTAGGTTTTTTCTGTTCCTGACTTGCAATCTCTCGTTGCACTGCCTCTAATGTAAGTCCGAGTTCCAAACTTAAAAACCTCTCATACCCTTCTCGTTCAACTGGACTGGTCACTTTTAAAATATCTGGGGCTAGTTTAATGACTAACTCTGCCTTTTCATGAATATTCTCAGGTGGTGTTGCGCGGATCAGGGTTCGATATTTAAATTCAACATAGGTTGAAACTCCTTTTAAGGCTTTATTGAAATCGTCAACACCGAAACTTTTTAAAAACTCATCCGGATCCTTCGCTCCAGTTAAAGTTAAAACATCCACGCGGATCCCCATGTCACGGAGAATTTCTCCCCCTCGTAATGCAGCCTGGATTCCCGCTCCATCGGAGTCATAGAGGAGGACGACGCGCTGTGTATATCGTCTCAAAAGTTTTGCCTGATCCTGAGTTAAAGCTGTCCCCAAGGAGGCCACTGTATTCGGAAACCCAGCATTCTGGAGCGCAATGACATCCATATAACCCTCAACCATAATGGCAAAACCTTCATCACGAATTCCTTGATGCGCACGATGCATTCCATAGAGGTGATGCCCCTTATTAAAGAATGATGTCTCCGGAGAATTTAGATACTTAGGAATTGAATCATCAAGCGCCCGCGCACCAAAGGCAATCGGATGGTTCCGGCGGTCGAGTATACTAAAGAGAACGCGATGACGGAAACGATCATAATATCGTCCATCTTTACCCTGCGTTTCCTTTTCAATGGCTAACCCGGCTTCTGCTAATTCATGCGGCTGAACTCCTCGTTCCTGCATGTACCCTAATAATCCGTCCCAGCGTTCGGGAGCATACCCTAAACGGAAGCTCTTCATCGTAGCAAGGTCGACCCCGCGCTTGGCGAAATAGAGCCGTCCAGGTTCTCCCTCGGGTAATCTCAGCAAAAGGTCATGAAAGTAACTTGCAGCCCATTCATGAATTTCTTCAAAGCGTCGTCGTAGGCGATTCTCTTCCCTTTCACGGGGAGACAATTCCTTCTCAGGAAGTGACACTCCGTACCTGTGCGCCAAATTCTTAACGCTCTCGACAAAAGACCAATTTTCCCTCTTCATGACAAAAGAAAAGACGTTTCCTCCCACATTGCATCCGAAACAATAAAACATTTGTTTCTCAGGGGTCACAGTAAAACTGGGCGTGTTTTCAGAATGAAAAGGACAAAGTCCCCAATAATTTTTCCCCTTACGCTGCAAGCCAACATAGTCAGATATTACCTCAACGATATCCGTGCGCAAACGCACTTCCTCGATAACCTCGTTCGGTATAAACTCTTCATGAATTCTATTGTCCACGTTCTTTCGCCTTTCGATTCTCAGCCACAATTTATTTAGTTTGTCAACCCTTGGCTTATACAATTCTTCGCCGAAAATTCATAAAATCCTCTTTTTAAAACGCTTCTTAATGAATCAGTTTTTAAAAGACATGAAATAATCTTCCGGAATATAAATTATTCTCCTTATTCGATAGTAATACCTGCTTTCTTCGACAATTATTTTAGTAAAAATTTGCCCGTTCATTCTTTAAGAAAGCAGAATCCCCCCGACAAACCCTTTCCCACACTAGGAAAGCATGTTATTATATAAGAAACTTGCTCCATAAAATCTCTCCATCCGGGGTCTGATAGACATATCCAGAGACATATCCAGAGACTCAACCAATATTCGAACCACGAACTACGAACTACGATATGAGAAAGGTGAATGCTTTATGTTAAAAAATACTTTTAAAACGCTCGTCTTCGCAATCGTTTCACTATTACTTATCGGCACCTTTCTGACTGGTTGTAATTCAGCTAAACCGCAAGCTGTCAAACCTTCGGATAGCGCAACCTCCCCAGACACTCCAACAACCCCAACTTCTCCCACAGTGAGCAATCTTCCTGATACTACTCCGCACTCTGTAAAATTGACCCTTTATTTCCCCAATTCAGACGCTAGTGGATTAATTCCCACTGATCGAACGGTGGTAGTAGCTGATCAGGAAGTTATTAAGGCGATGTTTGTAGAACTTGCCACTCCTCCTCCCGGAATGCAAAAACCACTTCCTAAGGGGACGACCCTCCTCAGTGCGTCCGTAAAAGACAATGTGGCAACAATTGATCTATCCACAGAATTTCGAACGAATTTTGGCGGAGGTTCCGCAGGTGAACAGATGACCATGTATAGTATCATAAACACGTTAACGACCCTTCCTAACGTTCATAGTGTGCAATTTCTCTTAGATGGAAAAAAGCTGGATGGAATTCTCGGAAACTTGGACACCAGTGTACCTCTTAAGCGAAATGACAGCTTAATCATCAAAACCAACTAGATCAAAATTCTAGCCCCCTCGTGTGGCGTCCCTTTAGTTTACTTCTGTTAACTGTAACTTATACTTATTTTCATTCGCAGTAGTAACTCATATCGGCCTGGTGTCGGATTTGGTATAAAGAAAACTTGGCTGGCGCCAAGCGCTGGCCATGACTCGAACAAGGATGTTCGAGGTTAGAACACCGCCATGACTCGAACAGGGACGTTCGAGATTAGACACCGCCATGGATGGCAAGGTGTCGTGATGGCTGGGTGTCGTGATGGCCGAGTGTCCCTGTAGCCATGACTCGAACAGGACGTTCGAGATTAGAGCGCTGCCATGACTCAAACAAGGATGTTTGAGATTAGACACCGCCATGGATGGCAAGGTGTCGTGATGGCAAAGCGCCGTGAAGACGAGAAGGGACCCTCAGCGAAGGCGGCCGCCTAGTTGCACTTATGCTTAGAAAGTATATAACGGAAGTTTATACTTTCTGATAGTATTTAAAAAGTGGTTGTGAGCTCAGCTCTCAACCACTTTTATCTTCTGTATTTTGCGTAAACGATCTATCGAGGAACAAACAATCTCTGAAACAAATCAATCGCATAATTATCTGTGAGTCCGGATATATAGTCAACAACCGCTTGAGTTTCGTCTCCATTGGACCAGACCAAAAAATTCTCAGGCAGTTTAGCTATATTCTGGCAATAATAATCGAAAAGGGCCTGCACAATGTATTGCCCTTTACGCCGTTCTTCGCGCAAGGTTGCGCTATTATATACCCTGGCAAACATAAACTGCCTAAATTCGTGCATTGCACCACCGACCGCAACCGTTTGTTCGATATAATTTTGTCCACTCGAGGCCTCAATCATGTCTACCACCATCGTGGTAATCATATCGCTTGGTTTTTCACCAAGCGTCCGCTTAACAATCTCCGGCAAGTCACTTTGAAGAAGCAAACCAGCCCGCAAGGCATCATCGTAATCATGGCAAAGATAAGCAATCCGGTCTCCGGTTTTAACAATCTGCCCTTCGAGGGTTTTAGGTATACCGTCTCCAGTGTGATGTAAGATTCCATCGAGAACAGGCTCAGTGAGATTTAAGCCCTGACCATCACGGGCCAAAACCTTCAGTATACGGATCGACTGTTCATTATGCTCAAAATGACTGATAATTCGCCGCAGAGCCTCCTCTCCGACATGACCAAAGGGAGTGTGTCCAACATCATGCCCCAAAGCGATCGCTTCGATCAGATCTTCATTTAATTGTAACCCACGAGCAATTGTTCGACATATTTGGGATACTTCCAAACTATGCGTCATGCGAGTTCGGTAATGATCTCCAGAAGGAGCGATATAAACCTGAGTTTTATGTTTAAGGCGGCGAAACGGTTTGCTGTGCAAGATCCGATCGCGATCCCGTTGAAATTTAGTACGAATCGGACACTCTTCTTCCAAGCTCTCGCGCTTAGCTTCCCTGCTTTTTGCTGCATAAGGCGAAAGGCGCTCTTCCTCTTCTTTCTCAGACCGCTCACGAATATTTTGAACCTCACTCATATTCATGCCCCCTTACTATGTCATCGTTTTCTTAGCGTGCAAATGGGGACGGTTCTTGCTTGCATACTTTACGCTCAATTGTCTCACTCATTGACGCAATTCCGCTCTACGCGCTCTAAGCATAGAAACTTCCTCGCTTGGGTCTAAACAAGGTTTGGTACGACCCGGGCCGTGCAGTACTGTTTTCATTAATAGCCCCAAATACGCCTTTCGGTCTGAGCAACTATTTACCATTTAATAATTTCAGTGATTTTGCGCATATATAGCTAAGTTTCGCGCGCACCGTTTAATGTCGCCTAACTCTTCCTGAATAATCTGCCACAATATTTTGGGTTCAATATCCCAATAAACGTGTACGAGCCGGTTACGAAACTGCACCATTTGTTTTAGTGTCAGAACATCCTCCATCAATACGATATTATTTTCCGAGAGCACATTGAAAATATCCGCATAGTCTTTCGGAGCTCGCAACCCTTGGTCGGAAATTATGTGATTTCCAATGTTAATCAAACATTCTATGGCCAACTGTAAACAACGTTCGGCGCTATGAAAATCCCTTCTGGACGCGGCAAACACTTCTTTAGGGAGCGTTTGGATTTCTTGTAAGAAATCCAGATACTCTTTGATAAGTTCTAATTGTCGTTCGACCTTTGTGCGATTAACCAAGTCATAATCCCCTTTCTGCCACGCGCCGTAAAAATGCATCCTGATATTCTCGTAAACAAGGTTCAAAATCCCAATAACGAGACCGTGTTTGTGTTTCTAAATCCACCCTTAAGCCCTCATCACGGCTCATGAGCAAGACACCCTCCTGTACGATAGCGTAACGTAAAGGTAGAGGTGCCTGATCCCAATCCACTAAATCGATGGCATCCGTTTCAAGACTATCAGCGATATTGGACCGTATATTTAATTGTTCCTTCCATGTCATGTCTTTATTATATTTAACTGCAAAATCCCAATCACTTAGTGGGGTTCCTTTTCCTTTAGCACGTGATCCGAACCAGTAGGCTAATTCAATCTCTGGGAGAGCTGCAATCACCCCTTTGCATGATTCCATTAACTTATCCATCACTTGGCACCTCTTTTCACATGCAAGTAGGGACGGTTCTTGCTTGCATTTTTGTTTTTGCATTTCAACTGAACGCGATCCGACTTATTTGAGACGCACTTATCCCACCAAACAGTTCACCGATTTCCTTGAGGTCCAGTGAGGAATTCCTCCGAAGGAGTCGAATTATCTCATTTCGTAGAGGCCTATTTTCCAATAATTGCTCTAGAGTCATTTGCTCTTCGACTAATATCTGTTCTATGCGAACTTTGGCCATTGCAATTCCGTTGATATAATCATAATTTCTTTGACTGGGCTCTTGGTGTTCTTCTATATCCAGTATGTGATGTTCAAACTCTTGATTCTTGTCAACAAACTTCTCGTATTCAGCTACTGACTTCGGTTTATTACCGGAAAAGTAGTTTAAGATCATACTTGTATCTAATAAACCTAACTCATCTTCGGCCTTTCCAGAGTAAATATTATAACTGCTCCATTTGAACTCATCTGCCCTTTCTACCATTTTGGCCTTAACCGGGTTATTGTGAATGTAACGACTGACCTCTAACAGATAGCGATCGTCCTTTACCACTTCACTCTTAAACCGATCCTGAAAGAGGTGCCCACACCTCTGATAAGCGCGATTAAAGTATGAGACATAACTTACATTTATGCTCTTCATTAACTTTGAAATGTCGTTACCATTATCGTTCACAAGGAGGTGGATATGATTATCCATCAGACAATAAGCATAAAGTAGGAAGTTATATTTTTCCTTGGCCTTCGAAAGTGTCTCTAAAAACTTAACCTTATCTTCATTGTCCCTAAATATTTTCTTTTTCTCATTACCTCGCTGCACTACATGATATGTGGAAAATTCGCCCTTAACCCTTTGCGCTCTCGGCATTGACATCCCCCTTGGATGATTATTTTAGGCAAATTATACCATTGATTATATTTTCATGCAAGCAAGAACCGTCCCTGCTTGCACCCCCTTTCCCCTTCCGACGAAAATGGGCACGATGCATCGTGCTCCTACAGACCGGTAGACAAAAAGGCAAGAACACAGCGTATAAACGCTGGTTCCTGCCTTTACTAATCGTTAGATACTACCGATTCTTAACCGCAACTTGCGCTGCAGCTATCATAAAGGACAATCTCACTTTTTATGATTATGAAACACTATTAGTGCGACTATCACTTTGCAACAAAATGACCCGGATTACGTACCGAATTATATCCAGATTGAAATTAGCGATCTAGTTTGTCAAAAATTCGAACCTGTGTCTTCTAGCTTTACACCAGCATTATCGGTTGATCAGAATCTCAACCTTCAAATCACAAACCGATTACTTTGCGCTTTCATTTCCTCCATCAATAAAATTAACTGCTGCCCACTATCACGAATCGTACTAACCGTCGCACTCATTTCCTCTGTTGAGGCGGCGATTTTCTCTGCAGCCACTGCATCTTCTTGGGACATATCTGCAATTTCATATACCGACAGCTTTATTGCCTGTCCCATCTGGACGACCTGCTGAACTTCCCCCTCCATTACACTCAACAGATGAGAGACAGTTTGTGTCCCCTGAGAAATCTCCATGAATTTTTCCTGTGCCCGATCCCCTATTCCTGATTGTTCTTTGAGCAAATAGACTGTCTCTTCAGTAGCTCGGACTGAATTTTCGACGTTTTGAGTTACTTGATCGATCAACCCCTCTATTTGAGAGGCACTCTGCCTAGATCCTTCTGCCAGCTTACGGACTTCCTCAGCCACGACAGCAAAGCCTCGTCCTGCTTCACCTGCGCGGGCTGCCTCGATCGCCGCATTAAGGGCAAGAAGATTCGTCTGATCGGAAATTCCAGTAATGATCTCGGTAATTCCTCGGATTTGCCCTGTCTGTTCTTTCAAAATATGGCTTCCGGACTGGATCTCATCTACCTTGACCGCAAAGATTCGCATTTTATCCGCCAAATCCTTCATCATATCTTCTCCGTGTAGGGTCCGTGCGGTTACGTCAGAGGTAGTGCTAGCGATCCGTTCCATATTTCCAGCCAATGTTCGAGTGCTTTGATTGATGCCTTCAGTTTGCACACTCATCTCACTAGTCCGCTGAGCAATTTTCTGAGCACCAACTGCAACCTGGCTCACACTGGCAGCTATTTGATCAGCTCCTTGAGACGTTTGATCAGTGGCAGCTGAGATTTCCCTCGCCGAATCCTCAACATGCCCCACCGCTTGATTAATTGAAAAACATATTTCCTTGGTATTTTCAAGCATTTTCTTCATGGCGAAGGCTAAAGTCTTTAGCTCTCCAAAGCTATTTGTTTTAATGACAACCTTCAAATCACCAGTGGCTAGGACCTCCGCGTTTTCGGCCAACTGAATCAGCGGTCGAGTTAACGTTAAGGAAACAAAATATCCAGAAACCGCACCAAAAACAAGAACCAACAACCCAACCAGGGATACCCAACGTATTAAGGCGTTTAACTGTTGTACAGCCCCTTCCCTCGAGAGCACAGTCTTGATATATCCCTTTACTTGACCTTGATAGTCCTTGAAGGGAATGAGTAAGACATTAAACTGACCATCTTCACTCACAGTAAATTGAGCTTGTCCATTAATAAGTACTTTCACTGTACCCGCTGCTACTGGATAATTATCTTTACCCGTACCAGCTAGTAGTCCTCCATTCTCCTTCACATTTTTGACCATTGAAGTAGATGGATCGAGAAGATAGATATAGTAATCTCCGGGGTTCTTGCTCTGTAAAGCTTTTAAAAAGTCAGTGCCGAAATCCATTCCATATTCTGCACTACCAACCCACTGATCTTGGTATTTGACTGGCACCACCACTCGAAATCCATATCCTTCGACGCCCTCTTCCAGCCCTTCAACAATTTTATGATCTTTATTGGCAGCCATAACTGTCGGTCGAATTTTTGAAAGGTCATCTCCGAATTTGTTAGGTGAATGCGCTCGATAAAATGAAATGGCGGGGGAGAGATGAAACTGGAGCTGGCTAAAGCCTTCTTTTTTGATCTCGTCAAAAACAGGCTGAACTAAACGAGCGAGGGTAGCTCGATCTCGTTCTGCTAATGCTTTAGCTACGTCCGGGTTCATAGTCATTGTTAAAACAGATGACTTCGCACGTTCTAGGCGAGTGGAGAATTCATCCTGCACGGCCTGTACCACCAGCTTTTCCGTTTGAAGCTCACTTGTTTTGAGCATCTTCTCGGCATTCCAAAGGCTTGCCCCAGATAAAGCTGCTACTACCACAAAAACCACCAAACCCGCCATAAGTGTAATGCGAGTTTTAATTGACATGGAACGTTTAAATTGCTTAGACATATGCCCCCCCTATTTACGCATTACTAATTAATATTTTCTTACAATACAGACACCTACTAGATTTGAAACATGTCGATTCGAAATATCTGGTGCTCTTTTAGCTGATTGAGGAATAATATGGATGAATTTCCCCTTATATTATATTAATATGTATAATTTGAATAATAACACAATATAATGTCATATAATGTCCTTTGCATGACATTAAGTCTTCTATCTATAAAGCCTCTTTAGCAAGGTTTCATGTTTCACTCCAAGTTTGTGTTCTATCCCGCGCATAGTTCTGATGTAATAATTAATCTCTCTCGCTTCTTATGTTTTCTGGCGATATTTTGCACTCGAATATAAAAATAAATAAAAATATGGGTATTGTCTTATAAATAACTAAAAGACAATACCCATACTTTATTTTGCACGTATACTTTCTAATACTTTATATATAAGTCTTAGAAAGCTATGTCATACTACTTGTTGCCTTAACTGATTGACCCTCGGTTCTTTACTGCGGCTTGCGCTGCTGCCAAGCGAGCGATAGGAACGCGGAACGGGGAGCAGGAGACATAATCCAAACCAACGATGTGGCAGAATTCCACAGAGTTAGGTTCTCCGCCATGCTCTCCGCAAATCCCTAAGCCGAGATTCGGGTTCGAGCTCCGGCCGAGCTTTACAGCCATGTCAACGAGCTTGCCCACGCCAGCGCGATCGAGCACTACAAATGGGTCTGCAGCTATAACCTTCTTTTCCAGATAGGTTGGCAGGAATGTGCCTTGGGCGTCGTCACGAGACAGACCCATCGTCATCTGGGTAAGGTCATTCGTTCCGAAGGAGAAGAAGTCTGCTACTTTTCCGATTTCATCGGCCACAAGAGCGGCACGCGGTACCTCGATCATGGTTCCGACTTGATAGTGAATGATAGCGCTTTGTTCGCGCATAACTTCTTCTGCGGTGTCATCCACCAGCTTACGCATCATCAGGAATTCCTCTACCCCAAAGATAAGCGGGATCATCACTTCCGGATGGATGTCGTAGCCTTCTTTGACAAGGCGAGCACTGGCTTGGAAAATGGCCCGGGCTTGCATAACTGTGATTTCGGGGTAGGACACGCCCAGACGGCAACCACGGTGACCAAGCATCGGGTTGAGTTCAGAAAGACCGCGGACTTTGCGTAACAAATTCTCTTTTTCACGTAAAAGATCAGGGTTTTCTTTGGTGATTTTCAGTTTCGTGATCTCCACGATCAGCTCCTCAGAGTGCGGGAGAAACTCATGAAGCGGAGGATCCAGTAAGCGAATGGTCACGGGGAGTCCTTGCATCGACTTTAGAATACCATAGAAGTCTTCTTCTTGCATTGGTAAGAGTTTTGCCAGAGCAACTTGGCGCTCTTCGAGAGATTGAGCAAGGATCATTTCTTGAACAATTGGAATCCGCGCAGGGTCCATGAACATATGCTCGGTCCGAGTCAAGCCGATTCCGACGGCTCCGTAATCTCGGGCGTTAAATGCTTCTGTTGGGGTATCAGCATTGGCCATTACTTTGAGTCTAGCAATTTCATCTGCCCAGTTCAAGAACTCTTTAAAATCTATACTCAGTTCTGGATCCACCATCGAAACTTCTCCTTGGATCACTCGTCCGGTTGAACCATCAATGGAAATCATGGTTCCTTGCGGATAGTCTACTCCGTCAATACTAAATAAATTTAAGCTATAATCAATTTTTAAGGCATCACACCCGCAGACGGCTGGTTTGCCCATATGACGGGAGACGACGGCTGCATGACTCGTCATACCACCACGACTCGTTAAGATCCCTTTAGCGGCCAAAATACCGCGGATATCATCTGGTGTGGTTTCCGTGCGAACCAAAATTACTTTTTCACCAAGTTCCCCCATCCGTTCCGCCTCTTCCGAACTAAAGACAATCTTTCCGGACGCAGCACCGGGTGAAGCAGGGAGCCCTTTCGCCAGAACGACAACTTTGGCACTTTCATCCATACGGCGATGTAATAAGTGATCTAACTGTTCTGGTTCGATCCGCATGATGGCTTCGTCTTTAGTGATTACACCCTCGCGGAACTGTTCTACGGCAACTCGGATAGCAGCAGAAGCGGTTCGTTTCCCGTTTCGGGTTTGGAGCATATAAAGTTTGCCACGCTCAATGGTAAATTCTATATCCTGCATATCATGATAATGGGACTCCAAGCGTGCACATATCGCTACAAACTGACTGTAGATCTCCGGATTTTCCTGAGCCAAAGAGGAAATTGGGAGCGGGGTCCGTATACCAGCCACCACATCTTCCCCCTGAGCATTCATAAGATATTCGCCAAAGAGAGCTTTTTCCCCAGTCGATGGACTACGGGTGAAGGCCACGCCTGTTCCTGAGTCGTTACCCATATTTCCGAAGACCATGGCCTGTACGTTCACAGCCGTTCCGATGTCATGAGGAATGTTATTAATTTGACGATAGAAAGTCGCCCGGTCATTATTCCAAGAACGGAAAACCGCCAAAACTGCTAGCTCTAATTGAGTTCTAGGGTCCATTGGGAACGGTTTACCAGTTTTACGTTCAATCTTTTTCTTATATTCACCGACCATCCATTTGAGGCTCTCTGCAGAAAGTTCAGAATCAAAATGAACCCCTTGTTTCTCTTTGGCGGTCTCTAAAATCTGTTCAAAATTGTAGTGTTCTACTTCTAAGACGACATCCCCAAACATTTGGATAAAGCGGCGGTAACAATCCCAAGCAAAACGCTCGTTTTGCGTATTCGCTGCCAAGACTTCCACGGTGTCATCATTTAATCCTAAGTTAAGAACGGTGTCCATCATGCCTGGCATCGAAAACTTAGCCCCAGACCTTACAGAAACGAGCAAGGGATTTTTCTTATCTCCGAAAAGTTTACCTGTTGCCGTCTCAATCTCGGCCAAAGCTGGCCAGACTTGATCCCAAGTTCCTTCAGGAACATTTTGACCGTTGTCGTAATACCCATTGCACGCTTCTGTCGTAATGGTGAATCCTGGAGGCACTGGCAAACCGATGTTGGTCATTTCGCATAAATTAGCCCCTTTACCCCCCAATAAGTCTTTCATCGAGGCCTTACCTTCTCGGAATAAGTAAACATATTTCTTAGTCATTTTGTTGCTCCCCCTTAAATAATATTTCTAACACGGTGCTGGCGGTCTCTTCTACCGCTTTACCCGTGGCGTCGATAATAGGACAGCCAACACGTCTCATGATACCCCGCGCATACTCCAACTCGCGCATAATGCGCTCCAAGTTGGCATAATCCGAGCTGGCACCCAAGCCTAAGGTTTTTAAGCGTTCTGTTCGGATTTGGTTGAGCAATTCTGGACGTAAGATTAAACCGATCACTTTTTTTGGAGAAATCTGAAAAAGTTCCTCGGGTGGATTGACTTCAGGAACCAACGGAATATTCGCGGCTTTGAGTCCTTTATGAGCTAAGTACATACTAAGTGGAGTTTTCGAGGTTCTAGAGACGCCAATCAGTACAACATCAGCGTAAAGAACTCCGCGGGAATCTTTGCCGTCATCATATTTAACGGCGAATTCGATTGCCTCCACTTTACGGAAATACTGTTCATCCAGTCGATGGATAATATTCGGCGTATGGGTGGGCTCCAGGCCGGTTAGGCCGGTGAGGGCACCAATCAGCGGGCCCAATATATCAACGGTTATAAGCCCTTTCTCGATCGCTTTTTTCTCCAAATGATCCCGAAGATCTTTAAGTACAAGAGTATAAACCAAAATGGCTTGTTCGGCCAAGGCTTCGTCCATAATATCTTCCAGATGCGCTTCATCCCGTACATAGGGAACCCGACGAATCCGAGTCTTTACGCCAACAAATTGTGCTGCCGCCGCCCTGCTTACAAACTCAGCCGTCTCTCCAAGTGCATCTGAAATGACATAAATCACCGGCATTTGGGTCGTCACGTCCACACCTCCGAATTCATTCGAAGTCC
>JARLHU010000012.1 GCA_031292095.1 Desulfosporosinus sp. | reverse complement strand
TTGTGGCGTGTGCTGACATTGCCAAAAAATCGAAATTCGACGGTGTCGAAATTCATGCTGTTCATGAAGGTTACCTACTGGATCAGTTTGCTATCGCTTTGTATAACAAGCGGTCCGACGAATATGGTGGGGATTTAAGGGGTCGCTTGAAAATTGCTATAGATATCGTTAAAGGCATTAAGGCTTCCTGTGGAGAGACTTTCCCCGTCTCTTTACGCTATAGTTTAAAGAGCTTTGTTAAGGCAATTCGCCAAGGCGCTCTGCCGGGTGAAGAATTTAGCGAACAGGGTAAAGATTTTGCGGAGGGAATTGAAGCCGCAAAAATTCTGGTGGAGGCAGGTTACGATCTGTTAAACGTCGATGCCGGAACTTATGATTCCTGGTATTGGAATCATCCACCCATGTATTTTCAAAAGGGAATGTATCGTGACTTCGGAAAACTATTGAAGGAAAACGTTCAGGTACCGATCATACTTGCTGGCAGAATGGACGACCCTCAAATGGCCTGTGAAGCCTTGGATACGTGCTGCGATATCGTCGGTTACGGTAGGCCCTTGCTTGCCGATCCTTACCTTCCTGAAAAAATCAGGACTGAAAAGCTGGAGGATATTCGGCCGTGTCTTTCTTGTCATCAGGGTTGTTTGGACAGGCTTGCCCATGGTTTGCCGATTTCCTGCGCTGTTAATCCAGCCTGCGGTAGAGAGCGATCATTGGCGATCACTCCGGCTATCGTCATAAAAAACGTCCTAATTGTCGGCGGTGGTCTGGCAGGTATGGAAGCGGCAAGAGTCTGTGCGATCCGTGGGCATAAAGTGACACTTCTCGAAAAGGGCACCCAACTGGGTGGCAACATTATTCCCGGCAGTGTACCAGATTTTAAAGAAGACGACCGCGCTTTGCTGAAATGGTACGAAGTACAACTTGCCAAACTCCCGGTTGAAATCAGATTCGGCTGTGAAGCAGATCCGGAAATGATTGAGAAATCCAAGGCAGATGTCGTTATTTTTGCGACGGGCTCCTCTCCGGTGAAGCTGGAATTCAGCGGTAAGAATCACGTTTGTACAGCCGATGAAATCCTTATCAGTAAAGAAAAGGCGGGGACGAATATTATTGTCGTCGGTGGCGGTCTGGTCGGCTGTGAAACTGGTTTATGGCTTCGCCAGCAAGGCAAAAACGTAACCATTGTGGAAGCCTTGCCCAAGATCATCGGTGGTGGCGCAGACATGTGCTTTGCCAACTACGATATGCTCAAGGATCTTCTGGCTTTCAACAAGATCGATGTGTTCTGTAATTCCAGCGTAACAGCCGTCAGTGATGATTCTGTTACAGTGAAGACTCCGGAGGGAGAGAAAGAGATCAAAGCAGATACTATTCTGGTAACGATCGGCTATCGCTCTAATAGTGGATTGTACGACTCCATGACTTCCTCCAACAAGGTAGTATACAATGTGGGCGATTCCCGTAATGTGCACAATATTATGTATGCTATCTGGGACGCGTATCAATTGGCAAGGGAGCTCTAAGCGGATTGAAAAGTACTAAGGGTCTGCCTCAATTCCTGCGATCGTAAATACACCAGAGTCAAATTGCGATTCATAACGAAGTTTAAGCAGGGGGGACTAATACGGATATGAATAAAAGTAGTTGCCGTGGTCTAGGGGTATCGTCTATGTGCGAAAAGCTGTTCGATCAAGAGGCCTAAGCTCACTGTTCGAATGGCTCAAAGTTGTTTCCTGCAATGAGGCTTTAGATATTCATAAAGGATTGAAACGATTCTTCGGATTTGATGCTTATAGAACCTATGCAGGTGAACCTTTACAGGAAAACGCACTTGCACCCAAATTTCACATGGAAACCTCTTGTGTTAGAATAATCTAATGCAGGAGGTTTTTCCTCTCCAGAGAGGACCCCATTCTTAGCGGATAGATAAAAGCAGGGCAAGCCCTGTTATTATTTTGGTGGCTATATATACCAAAGATAATGTCGTGGTAACTCATGTCCATTCTAATAATCTCCCCAGAATTATATTGACTCGACCCTTGGGGTGGGGATTATAATGACCTTGAAGGCGGGATAACGGTGAAAAATCAAATAAAAATCAGCGATTTTGTAAAGTTGACTGGAAGCACGTTGAAAACCATTATCTATTACCATAAGATCGGTTTACTGCCGGAACCGGAGCGCTCCCCGGGAGGATACCGATTATATGGGGCAGCGGAACTAACTCGGATGCAATTAATCAAACACCTAAAATCCCTTGGGCTGGATCTGAAACGGATAAAAGAGATATTAGGTGACAAACACAATGACAAGACTTTGAGAGAAGTCCTAGAATCCTTGCGTAGGGATCTACTTAGCGAGAAAGAAAGTCTTGAGGAACGGATAGCCCAAATTGAATTAATACTGAGTGAAGACCAAGTAATACTCAATGAGGATATCTGTGACTCTCCTTCCTTTCAGATGATCACAGATATCTTGAAGCCCGAGCAAATTCGGAATTATGCCCAAACCTGTCCTGAACTCTTCGATCAACAGCGAAAATTGTTCGGCATTTTGGATGACTTTCAGTGGGGAGAGGATTACCAGGATACGTTTAAAGCCTTAGCCGAGTATTTTCAAGCTCACCCTGAGCAATATCAAATTGCTTTAGATCTTGGCGTGCGTTTGTCCAAGTTGACTCAGCTATCCGAGGATGATCCGGAAATTGAAATTCTAGCCCGGGAATCCACAGAAATTATTAAAAGTATTCCTTAGTTAAAGGCTTTGTTATGTAACCAGCAAGGGATGAAGCAACCCTTGGCCAGCTTATACAATGATATGGCAGCCAACGTTTATTCACCGGCTCGGATGAAACACATGCAACTCTTTCAAAAATATCTCAATTCATGATATTTCATTATATTATTCTCTCTGAAATGGATTGTTTTATGGTCATAAAAAGTCTTTCGTTATTATTAGGAAGAGCGGAGGCGGTTTCAGTGGAAGAAAATGCGAAACTGACCAAGGGAAAAGCTTATCTTTTTCCGATCATCATTATGATCGTGATGGGGGTCATCATCTTTCTGCCGGCTGGTTCTTTCAGGTTTTGGCAGGCCTGGATATGGTGGTTGGGTTTATTGGCACTGATGATTTTCACGGCAGCTTATTTTCTCGAGAAAAGTCCTGAACTGCTGTCCAGAAGAATGAAGTTTAAAGAAAAAGAAATAACGTATAAACCCCCCGCCATCTTAAACTTGTATTTTCTCAGCTTCATCATTCCCGGCTTTGATTTTCGTTTTCATTGGTCGTTTGTGCCTGTATGGATGACCATTGCAGCGAATGCCATTGTTTTCTTAGGCTATCTATTTATCCTCTTGGTTTTTAAGGAAAACAGTTATGCTTCAACGGTTATCCAGGTTGAGCAAGAGCAACAGGTTATAACAACTGGCCCCTACACCTTTGTACGCCATCCAATGTATTTGGGAATGTTATTGATGTTGCTGTTTTCTCCTCCGGCTCTGGGGTCCTACTGGGCAATAATTCCTTCCCTGCTGATCATACCGTCCTTGGTACTAAGGATTAAAAACGAAGAAGAAGTGTTGCGAAAAAAACTACCGGGGTACAACGACTATTGTTTAAGGACACGTTACCGTTTGATTCCGTTAATCTGGTAATAATATTAAAATTAAGGTGTGAATTTTAATGAATATGTTTAAAAGGAGCTGACACAGGTATGTTCGAACAACTGGTTGAAGCAAAAATTCAAGAAGCCATGAGAAATGGCGAATTTGATAACCTTCCTTTTGGCAAACCCATCAATTTGGATTATTGGGCAAGTCTGCCAGAGGATATCCGTGCCGGATATATGTTGTTAAAGAATGCAGGATACGCACCAGAAGAAACGCAATTGTTAAACGACATGGGGGAATTACGCGAACAGTTAGCCAGCAACAATAACCAAGACAAAAAAGCAGTTATCATTAAAAAGCTTAGAGAGATCGATTTGCAATATAATCTCAGGATGGAACGCCGAAAACGGAAAAAATAGAAGTTAGGCGAGACGTGGCGGCCACGCGACCGCCATTCTTTTTTTATGGGCAACTGGCGTTTTGCGTAACTGCACCTTGAGGGTATCTGACTGACAGGAAGTGTATAGGAAACGACCGGATACTAATAATTCAACTGGAATTTCATACCTGGGGAAGCCGTGTCGACGAGCTGGAAAAGCCTGATCTGATGGTATTTGATCTAGATCCGGATGAGGGAATGGATCTGAGCAGGGTGCGCCAGGGTGTGCGGGATGTGAAAAATATTCTTGCCGAGCTTTCCCTGAACTCGCACCTCAAAACCAGCGGCGGCAAAGGGTACCATGTGGTCGTCCCTTTAAAACCTGCCGTTGCCTGGGATGGGTTTCACAATTTTGCCAGGCGCGTTGCCGAAGTGATGGAGCAGAAGTGGCCTGACCGCTACACAAGCAATGTGAGAAAGGCCAAGCGTACCAACAAGATCTTCATCGACTGGATTCGCAACGGCAGAGGCGCTACCAGCATTGCCCCTTATTCTCTGAGAGCGAGGAAAGGGGTTGGGGTGTCCATGCCCATAGCGTGGGATGAACTTGACACGGTGGCTCCTGCCGGTATCGATATGACGGAGGCGCTTCGGAGGATCGGTGGCAATGATCCTTGGGAAGATTTTTTTCGGAATAATCAACAGCTTAAATGAACAGGCGCGAAGATAAAAACATCCCCACAATTATCTTGAATACCATTTATTGGTATACTTGATAAGGACTGGTGATGTTTTTTAATGAAAAAGACTTTTCTAGAGGGAATAACGATTACAAATCAGCTTCTTGATGATATTATATTTATGTTCGGGAATCGAATGAAAGCTACCTATTTTACTCGAGCAGTCCATTGTAAGATGGATTTTCAAGATCTCATCCGATTTGAACTAAACTTTGTAAAAAAACTCTTCAGATCGAACATTCATTTTAGGGTGTCTATGACGAGATTTTAGAGTGAGGGTCCTTCAGGAGCTTTATTAAGGAGGGTAAGGATGAAATTCGAATGGAAGAAGCAAGAAAGAGAATTGTACCTACCTAAAAACAAACCCGAAATTGTTTCTGTGCCAAAGCTCAAATTCTTTATGCTTGATGGTAAAGGTAATCCTAATGATCAAGAGTTTTCCGATGCCATCGGAGCGCTGTATTCTTTAGCTTATGCTGTGAAAATGTTGCCTAAAAAAGGTGTAATACCAGAGGGGTATTTTGATTATACCGTGTACCCACTTGAAGGTGTTTGGAACTTAGCAAAAGAAGCACAAGCAAGGGAAATATTGGATAAGAATAGTTTGATTTATACAATTATGATAAGAGAACCGGATTTTGTAACAAATGAGTTAGCAGCGAAAATAATCAAAAGTCTAAAAATTAAGAAACCTCACGCTTTGCTTGATAATGTAAAATTCGATAGTTTGGAAGAAGGACTTTGTCTTCAAATGCTACATATTGGCTCATATGATGAAGAACCGAAGACTTTTTCGATTATGGAAGATTACTGTACGCAGAACAATGTGAAACGAACAACTAAAACTCATAGAGAGATATATATTTCTGATGCTCGAAAAACTCAGCCTGATAAACTGAAAACTGTACTGCGTTTTCAAGTTGAACATACCCAGTGAGAGTTTGACTTATATGAGAGCTGTTGCTTCATCTAATTGAGAGACCTTGAAAATCTGCAAGTGGACGATTTTCCCGTAGTTGATCTTTCTATGCTCTCGGCAGTTGCAACGATTCCTCTTCCATGATTTAATTATTTATGTTGTAATTTCTTAACTACTTTTTCAGTAATGCCAACAGGAAGTATGAGGTGCTCTATGAGTTTTGAAAGCAATGATGTAAAACTGAAATTTAATGAAAACGCTAGCCAGTATGATAGTCAAAGAAAGAAACTCATTCCATGCTTTGATGATTTTTATTCGATCGCTACTTCCATTGCTGAAACCACTACTAATAACCCTAGTATCTTGGACATTGGGGCAGGAACAGGGTTATTATCGTCTTTCATTTTAGATAAATTCCCAAAGGCTAATGTAACATTAATCGATATATCTGAAAAAATGCTCGATGTAGCCAAAGCAAGGTTTAAAGATAACCCTAATGTTAGGTTCATAATTGATGACTATACCAACTGTAAATTCGATATAAAGTATGATGTTGTCATTTCTTCACTTTCAATACACCATTTATCGGGAGACGAGAAGAAACAGTTATATCACAATATTTATTCGAGCTTAAATAAAAATGGTGTCTTTATAAATGCTGACCAAGTTCTTGGAGAATCTCCCTTTATTGAATCCTTATACAAACGAGATTGGAGATATAAAGTTGAGAACAGCGGTCTATCAAGAGAGGAAATTCTCTCGGCCTATGAAAGGGCTAAATTAGATAAAATGTCAACATTAGCGGATCAGATAAATTGGTTACAAGACAGTGGTTTCTTGGATGTAGATTGTGTTTACAAGTATTTTAATTTTGTTGTCCTTTTTGGAAGGAAATAATGAAATAGTATTGGATCGTTGAGCATTATACGTTGTCGGTTTTCTATGTGTTTTGCAAGATATTGGAGATAAATATAGTAATGATATAAATATCGTATGTTGAAGGAGATCGGTGTACTGCTTCCGAATTTTTCTTTTTGAATGATCGTATAGTTAGAAACATCATAAGATGCAAAGGTGATGAAGTTATGAATGACCTTACATTGGAATACAAATAAAACCGATTCCGACAAAGTATCGATGAAAGCAATTTATGGCTTAGTCCTTATCGGTTAAAATCTTCTCGACAACATATGATATATCAAAGTTGTGAAGACTCTTTTGATTGAAAGGAGATAATTTGAGTGGATATCCGATGCAATATTTGTGGATCCGTTAAGGACATTGCTCCAACTCATAAAGATTATCAGTTGGTCAATAAAAGCCCCAATTATCCATATATCTGTGAATACTGTGGTAGGAAAATTCAGTTTGAACTACAAAAGGCCAATGATATTTACAAATCATCCACCAAAAATCCGCCTCAAGCCCATAGTGTAAACATAGAAAAGGAATAATGTACACAATTCAATTCTTGCCACGACGAATCCCTTCGAAGAATTAAGTGCAAATGAAAAAACTCTCCAACCTCGCCGTTTAAACGACGAGGTTGGAGAGTTTATACCAGCCAAGTGGTCTTTGAAGACTTACATATTTACCGCCGTTTTGATACTGATTAAAGTTTCAGTTTCAGTTCTAGAAGCAATGTGATTCATTACTTTGAATACTGTTGCTGGAGAATTTGTCAATTTCACAACTCGGCCCTTCTGGATGATGGGCTATAGGGGCGATGCTAACGCTTCAGATGGGTGGGAGTTTTGAGCAAATTATTATTAACCTTTGTATTATTGCTGCCTTTGCTCTAACTCACTCCACAGACGACTCAGGAAGTCCTTCCATACTGCTCGACAATGAAATCCATAAAGTACCGGCTGGCAATGGGCAATACCTTCTTGTTTTTAAAGGCCAGGGAAATGGTGCGAACAATGGGTGGAGACAGTTCCAAGGTTGCGATATGATAAGGGGATCT
>JARLHU010000093.1 GCA_031292095.1 Desulfosporosinus sp. | reverse complement strand
TACAAATTGAATTACGAATCATTATTTTTGTGACTATTCAGGTACTCAGTTAATCAACCACAGATTACACAGATTAACACAGAATAAATACATTTTGGCTCTAAACTACAAATCGCTTGTAACTCAATTGATGATCGCCAAACAATAATGGCATAGGTCTGTGAATTCCGTTCCACATTCACCATCCCCTTTATCCTTTGTCTGTGTGTTTCTATCTAATTGTTCTTAATCTGTGTAATCTGTGTAATCTGTGTAATCTGTGGTTCCCCGTTCAGAATTCCCCAAGGATCTGAATAGTCACTTATTTTTTCCCGTATTTACAGTGTTTCTCCTTGTAGGTATAAAAAATGCGGGATTTTAGGATAAGGCTAAGTGCTATTCGTGGTCTGCTATTCGAATCACAAGCCACGTTAACAGCCTACAAGCACAGACCACGAACTACGGACCGTACTACGAACTACGAGAAGGGGGTAGAAGACTTGACGGGATTTTGGAAGGAAGCGGCTAAGATCACGCAGGCGTTATGGTATGTTGACCAACAAACATGTGTATTTTGTGGCGGGGAGCAGGGTGTAATTTGCCAGACTTGCACAACTAATTATCTTCGTCCAGACCTAGGGCGCTGTAAGCGATGTGGAAAGTTGATTCTTGCAGAGAAACTACACTGCCTTGACTGCGAGGTCGGAAAGGGGCCGAAGTATCTTGATCAGGTTACAGCTTGGGGACATTATTCCGGAGGATTAAAGGATTTTATTCAAAAAGTAAAATTTGAAGCACACCCTCGGAACATCATGGAAATAGCTCGACCTTTTTCAGATTGGGCGATCAGCCAACTTCCTGTCGTAGATGGTATACTGGCAGTGCCTATGCACTCCTCACGTCTGGCAGAACGGGGCTTTAATCAGGCAGAGGTCCTCACTTCCGCGTTACACTGGGAATTAGGATTACCGATTCTCCGAGGGGTTGAGCGGATCGAATCAACATCTTCTCAAGTTCTGCTTTCTCGTCAAGAACGTCTACACAATCTGAAAGGTGCGTTTGCGGTACTGCAACCGGAGTATTTTAAAGGGAAAAGCGTGTGGCTTGTGGATGATGTAACGACAACGGGAGCAACGCTAGAAGCCGTGGCAGAAGTCCTTCACGGGAGCGGAGTTCTAGCCATTTATGGCTTGTGTTTGGCAGCTGGACTAGAAAAAAAACTTGTGCCTTTGCGCAATTAGCGTTATAATTATTAATGGATGGGCATAGCCTATTACATTTTTTTACGTAAGGGGAATATCTTTCATGGCCTTTGAAGACAAAGATCTAGTATGTAAAGACTGCGGAGCAACTTTTATTTTCACTGTCGGAGAACAAGAATTCTATGCTGAAAAGGGATTCGAGAACGAACCACAACGTTGCCGCGAATGCCGCAACATACGCAAAGCTAGCCGTAATTCCCAAGAAGGAAGATCACGCGAAATGTTTACTGTAGTTTGCGCGGATTGCGGAGTGGAAACACAAGTTCCTTTCC
Source organism: Desulfosporosinus sp. (assembly GCA_031292095.1). Classification (GTDB taxonomy): domain Bacteria; phylum Bacillota; class Desulfitobacteriia; order Desulfitobacteriales; family Desulfitobacteriaceae; genus Desulfosporosinus. Next base: position 52,191 of record JARLHU010000093.1, on the reverse strand, counting down.
AACCGACATCCGATCGTCCAGTATACTGCCGTGAGTGCTATCAGCACCACCGCCCAGCTCGCGAACAATATTAATTCGGAGCGCTCTAATTTAATTATTTGACATGACAAGCATTGGTTGACCTTGAGTCGTCCAATGCTTTTTTTCTGTTGGCATTGATAAGTATCCTTATGAAAACATTCTTTCAACAGGGTTATCCACAGCTATTTTCGCGAAAAATAGTGCGTTTCGAATACTTATACACATTATCCACACCCTCCTGTGCGTAACTTTGGGGGATAAGTGGGTGAGTCGCCGACGGGGAAGGCACCGACGGGGGAGGAGCATTTTCTGCACGCGTCTGCGAGTTACGCCGCTGACAAGCTGGACGGTTCGCGAGCTTGCCAAACCTCTGGGCAAACTGCAAGTCAACCACTGGCGCGCAACGGGGGCGCGAACCGTCGGCACTCGTCTGGATCGCGGCTTCACTGACGCATCCGCTTAGCAGAAAACGCTCCTCTAGGGTGGGGCTATGGAGATTGAATGTTGTCGCTTTGCAGAAGGACGCGCCTGGGGCTAGGTTACAGGTGAGGATCCCGGTTCGAACCACGAACCACGATTTTGGCGCAACCGCTTTGCAGAAAACACTCCTCTGAGGTAGGGCTATGGAGAATGAAGGGCGTCTCTGGGCAGAAAGACACTTCTCGGGCTAGGTTACGAGGGAGAAATTCAAGGCTAGAGCCTCGAGTGAGCACATTGCTCATTGAATAAATATTTTTTATTATGTATAATCTAAAACAATAAGGATGAGCTAAAGGATTTAATGATGAAATTACTTAACTCAACCAAAAGAGAGGGGAAAATTATAATGTTTAAACCAAAATTTCGTCTTGTATTGGCCGGACTACTTAGTCTAAGCTTGTTGACGCTCGCTGGATGCGGAAGTTCCAGTGCACCAGCTCCTACAACACCCACTCCGGCTCCCGTCGAAAAGGTTCTGAAGGTCGGGTCTGATATCACCTATGCCCCGTTTGAATTTATGGATGAAAAGCAACAACCTACGGGGTTTGACATTGAGCTCATCACTGCCCTAGGGAAAGATATGGGATATCAGGTGAAGCTAGAGACAGCTGCTTTTGATGGCTTGATTCCAGCGCTGCAAGTAGGGAAATACGATGCAGTGATTTCAGCTATGACAATTACTGATGAGCGCGCTAAAAGTGTCACGTTTAGTGACAAGTATTTTAAAAGTGGCCAATATATAGCCATGAAAAAAGGAGCCAACTTTAAAACATTGGAAGATTTAAAAGGGAAAAAAGTTGGAGTCCAACTCAATACAACAGGACAATTTGCTGTTGAAAAAATTGGAATGACCCCAAAAAAGTATGACACAACACCGGATGCCCTTAATGATCTCTTGAATGGTGGGGTAGATGCTGTTGTGGCCGATGCACCGGTTGTGCTTTGGTTCCAAGCGCAAAATGCCAATGACCAGATTGAATCGGTGGATGCAGACTCGGGTGTAGAATATTATGGGATAGGCATGAAGCTGGGAAATACAGACTTGGCTGCTAAGCTGAATGCTTCTTTGAAGAAATTAATGGATAACGGACAATATAATGTGATTTACAAGAAGTGGTTTAAAAAGGATGCGACGAAATTTTAAGGAATTCTTTTCAATTCACTGGTGAAGTCTAGGAAATAGTAGACGGAAGGCACTTGCTTAAGTGCCTTCCGTCTATCTTTCTACCAATCAGTCGCTATGCACGTTGAGGCATCTCTGATCAATGAAATGAATCCTTATTTCAGGGCACCGCCCTGGCGCTTCGCAACGCATCAGAGGATGAAAATGTATTTTTGTATAAGTCTTTGCCAGCGCTTGGCGCTAGCCAAGTTGTTTCTTTATGTACAAAAACTGGATCATCAAGTGGAAATAAATCGCGTGGAATGAGGTCGGTCTCTGGAGAGGAGTTTTGCTTGTATAAATTTGTACTAAAATGTATAATTTCAGGCAGTGGTAAGAGCAATATGAAAATAATACGATTGGACGATCCTTATCCCGGCTTCTATTGAATAAAAAATAAGGAGGATTTTCTGTGGGAATGAACTGGAAGGCAGCCGTAGATAGCATCCCGATACTGAATATAGCAGCGTTACTTACTTTGGAACTGACAGCCGGTGCACTCGTTATGGGAGTTATTATTGCGCTCTTTATGGCTTTAGCTAGATTATCAAAAAAAAGAATTTTGCGTGCGTTTGCTATTGCCTATATTGACTTTTTTAGAGGGACCCCATTGTTGGTGCAAATCTTTTTAGTTTATTTTTTAGTTCCTAGAATATTTCATTGGGATACCCTGCCGGATAACTATCAGTATTATGCAGGGGTCTTGGCGATGGGTCTCAATTCAGGTGCTTATATTGCCGAAATATTTCGAGCGGGAATTCAATCGATTGACCGTGGGCAATCAGAAGCAGCTCGATCGTTGGGGATGAATCACAGTCAGTCCATGCGCTATGTAATCCTTCCACAAGCGTTTAAACGAGTGATTCCACCCTTGGGTAACGAGTTTATAGCCTTACTTAAAGATTCGTCACTGTTATCTATTATTGCGATTCAAGAACTTTTCTATAGCGCAAAGATTATTGCTGGGCGAACGTTTCAAACCATTCCTATGTATATAACGGCTGCTTTGTATTATCTTATAATGACCCAGTTGATTTCCCAATGGGTTGCCTATATGGAGAGGAGGTTGGGCAAGAATGATCTACGTTAAGAACTTGCATAAATCCTATGGCAAACTTGAAGTACTTAAAGGGATTGATTGTCACATCCTTGAAAAAGAAGTGGTAGTTGTCATCGGCCCAAGTGGTTCAGGAAAGAGTACCTTCTTACGTTGTTTAAATAAACTGGAAGAGCCGACAAGCGGAGAAATTATTGTCGATGGAATTGTACTTAACTCTGAGGCCAATGTTAATGCGATTCGTCGGGAAGTAGGCATGGTATTTCAGCGGTTTAATCTTTTCCCGCATATGACAGCACTCCAAAATATTGTACTCGCTCCAGAGATTGTCCGTAAAACGAAGAAAGCGGAAGCAGAAAAGATTGGGTTAGAACTGTTGGACAAAGTCGGCTTATCCGATAAAGCGGGAGAATATCCTGATCGTCTTTCAGGCGGGCAACAACAACGAGTTGCGATCGCTCGAGCTTTAGCCATGAAACCGAAGATCATGCTGTTTGACGAGACTACTTCAGCCCTGGATCCGGAAATGGTCGGAGAGGTACTGGCGGTGATGAAAGATTTAGCCCGTGAAGGGATGACTATGGTCGTTGTAACTCACGAGATGGGCTTTGCCCGCGAAGTCGGCGATCGAGTGCTTTTCATGGATGAAGGGATCATTATGGAAGAGGGAGAGCCCAACGAGGTGTTTGCTCATCCTAAGAATTCCCGCACACAGGCGTTTTTAAGTAAAATCCTCTAACTTTTTGTACACGCTCCTTATGCAGGGCTAGGCCCGAGGAGCGTTTTCTGCACGCGTCTGCGAGTTACGCCGCTGACGAGCTGGACAGTTCGCGAGCGCGTCAAACCTCTGGGCAAACTGGCCGCATGCTATGCCATCCTTGGCACATGCGGCACTAGGAACATCCTGTTCCGTCGCATGTGAACCTCTGACGCGCAACGGGGGCGCGAACCGTCGGCGCTCGTCTGGAGCGCGGCTTCACTTACGCATCCGCTTAGCAGAAAACGCTCCTCTGGGGTAGGGCTATGGAGAGTGAATGTGGTCGCTTTGTAGAAAGGCGCTCCTGGGCTGGGCTACGGAGGGAGAGTGATCCCCAGTTCACGTCTTTACGTAAGCAAACAGCAAACTTTCGTTAAAACGACCGGCCCCAGACACGGAGTGGTGCACAAGGTCCTTCTCGTTGTCAAGCTGCCACCCTTGGCTACATATTATTTCGAACGTCCTGTTCGAGTCTTGTCTTCAGGGCCACTTGGCTCGCGGATGAGCATTGCCGTCAATGCAATCAAGAACCGTCCCCGATTGCACGCGATTGCACGTGCACCGATTTGCACGCATGGTTCGCGATAACGACCCCAGAGACAAGACGGTGCACATGAAATGTGCCGTCTCCCTAAACCTTCGTTATAAAACGAATATTTAACAATCTCCAAAGCATGTCTAAACGTTCTCACGTTCCTAGTCCGGGATGCTGTGTTACACAAGTTCCCTACATGCAATCAAGAACCGTCCCCTCTCCCGCTCGTCCCCACGTTCCTGGCCCGGGACGCAGTATGACATAGCGCGACGTCTTTACGTAAGCAGCCTAGCAAACTTCCGTTCAAGCGACCGACCCCAGATACGGGGTAGCGCACAAGGACGTGCGCTACCGGCCATGCGACAGGGATGTCGCTTTGGCCGGGAACCCCGCTCCCCATAGCAGGAGATGGAACGGTTAGTTTGCTCTGCGTCGTATGACCAAGCGATGTGTCATACAAGTACTTATGTGTTTAGACTCCCCCATTGCTGGTTATCCTTCTAAATAAGTGAAACAGGTCTGAGGATTCAGCCTCAGAACTTTGACAATACAAGGAGGGTGTATTTAGGTGCTAGGTAAAGTCAAATGGTTCAACAAGCAGAAGGGCTACGGATTCATCGAGCAGGAAAATGGACAAGATGTATTTGTGCATTTTCAATCGGTTATTGGTGATGGGTTTCGTACTCTTGAAGAGGGACAAAACGTTGAGTTCGATGTCATACAAGGCCCACGCGGGGAGCAGGCGTCTAATGTGATGGTCCGTTAGATTAGAACAATTTATCAGCGAATTTATTAAAGAAAGGATCGTTGAGATAGTGACAATGATTCTTTCTTTGGGTTTAGAAAAAATATCGTGAGTTAACTTTTAAAATTAGCAGGATTTTTTATGTAAATCGGGAATATTACATGTATACCATCTTTGAAAGGGGTTGAATTAATGAACATTATTATTAGAGGTAAACATATCGAGCTGACGGACGCACTTAAAGAGTATGTCATGAAACGGGTGGGTAAGTTAGAAAAATACTCGGATGAGTTTATGGACGTTCAAGTCACCTTACTTGTGGAGCGTGACAGGCATCGGGTAGAGGTAACAGCCCCAATTCATGGTATGATTTTGCGCGGGGAAGAAGAAACCGAAGATATGTATTCTTCGATCGATATGGTCGTAGAAAAATTAGAGCGCCAAATTGATAAATATCGAACAAAAATTAATAAACGGATGCGCTCTAAGGTCTTGAAGGATCATGAACCTAAGCAACCAGCTGCGTTTAATGATGAACCACAAGAAGAAATTGTTCGTAATAAGACGTTCCCTGCGAAGCCCATGTCTGTTGAAGAAGCAATTATGCAGATGAATTTAGTAGGGCATACTTTCTTTGTCTTTACGAATGCGGAAAGCCAAGAAATGAACGTCGTTTACCATCGTAACAATGGAGATTATGGGTTGCTTCAGCCTCAGACCTAAACAGTAGAAAGCCAGAGAGAACACGAAGTGCGTTCAAACCACCGTCGCTTCACATCAAAGGTCCGCATTAGCGGGCCTTTTGACATACCCGATTAGAAAAAACAAGACCCTTGGTTAAAATGAAGGCTTCACATCTAAGGTGTTTAGTGTCAAATACGCTAAGGCATATGACACAAAATAGACTGGCAGACTGACTAGTTATTTTCTTGAATGTGCCTAAAATGGATCGGTAAGAAAAAGGGCTTATAAGGTAAATTGTCCGCTTTAGTTGCAGTGGGTTCTCTAGGATGTTAAACTTAATAAATACACGATAATTGAAGAAGGGTGGATATAATGGGTTTTTTAGATTTGTTCGATGATAATGCGCGAGAAATACGGAAATATCAAAAGCGCGTTGCAGTGATTAATAGCTTTGAACCTAAGATCCAAGCACTAAACGATGACGAATTGCGTGGCAAAACCGCTGAGTTTAGAGGCCGTCTTGAACAGGGAGAAAGTCTGGATTGTCTGTTGCCGGAGGCCTTTGCTGTTGTTAGAGAGGCCAGCCGAAGGGTCATTAATCAGCGACACTATGATGTGCAGTTGGTTGGAGGTATGGTACTGCATGAGGGTCGGATTGCTGAGATGCGCACTGGGGAAGGGAAAACCCTCGTGTCTACTTTGCCGGCCTATTTGAATGCCTTAACAGGTCAAGGTGTGCATATCGTGACAGTCAATGATTATTTGGCACGTCGTGACAGTGAATGGATGGGACAAATTCACCAATTCCTTGGTCTTTCCATTGGTTTAGTTGTTCATGGCTTAAACTATGAGGAGCGTCGGAACAGCTACGCCTCAGATATTACGTATGGAACAAATAACGAATTCGGCTTTGACTATTTGCGGGATAATATGGTTACTCGGCCGGAAGCCTTGGTTCAGCGTGAACTTAATTATGCTATCGTAGACGAAGTGGATTCTATCCTCGTTGATGAGGCCCGGACCCCGCTTATTATTTCTGGTGAGGCGGACAAGCCCACTGAATTATATTTTAAGGTGGCTATGATTATTCCTCGCTTGGAACTTGAAGAGGATTATAAAGTCATCGAAAAAGAGCGTGTTGTCACCCTTACGGAACAAGGTGTCAGTCGGGTGGAGAGTATGTTGGGCGTGGATAACCTTTATGAGGATATCCATACGGAGTTAGCCCATCATGTCAATCAGGCCTTGAAAGCCCAAACCCTTTTCAAGCGGGATCGCGACTACGTAGTAAAAGACGGAGAAGTCATTATAGTTGATGAGTTTACCGGACGCCTGATGATTGGGCGCCGTTATAGTGAAGGCTTGCACCAAGCCATAGAAGCCAAAGAAGGCGTGAAGATCGAAAAGGAGTCTCAAACCTTAGCCACCATTACCTTCCAGAATTACTTCCGAATGTACACGAAACTCTCTGGGATGACAGGGACGGCTATGACAGAAGAACCAGAGTTTCGGAAAATTTATAAGCTCGATGTTGTCGAAATTCCTACTAATAAGACGGCGATCCGGTGCGATGACCCCGATGTGATTTACCGTACGGAAGAAGGAAAGTTCTTGGCAGCAGTGGAAAGTGTGATCGAACGCCATGCCAAGGGACAACCGATTCTTGTGGGAACGGTTTCCGTCGAGAAATCCGAGCATCTGAGTGTCTTGATGGGGCGACGCGGAGTTCCACACCAAGTTCTCAATGCCAAATACCATGAAAAAGAAGCTCAAATCGTTGCCGAGGCTGGACAGCGTGGGATGGTTACGATTGCCACGAATATGGCGGGTCGGGGGACGGATATTATCCTGGGTGAGGGCGTGTCTGAACTGGGTGGATTACATATCATTGGGACAGAACGACACGAATCTCGACGAATTGATAACCAGTTACGTGGACGTGCTGGACGTCAAGGGGATCCAGGATCAACTCAATTCTTCATTTCATTAGAAGATGACCTGATGCGCATGTTCGGTGCGGACAACATTATGGGCATTATGGATAAATTGGGGATGGACGACTCCATGCCGATCACTTCCAGGATGATCTCCCGTTCCATTGAAACGGCTCAACGGCGTGTGGAGAACCGCAACTTTGACATCCGTAAACATGTCCTTGATTATGATGATGTCATGAATCAACAACGTGAAGTGATTTATGCCCAACGTCGGGCAGTGCTTATGGGCGAAAATCTCCTTGACTACATGATGGACATGTTGGAAAAAGCTGTCACAGACAGTATCAGTATGTTTAGTGGAGAAAGCTCGTTCCCAGAAGAATGGGATTTGTCGGCTTTAGCAGATTATGTCGAAAATTTCTTTCTGCCGGCAATCCATTTAAATCCTGAACAACTCGCAGACATGTCGAGAGAAGAAATCGAAGAAATGCTGATCTCTAAAGCTAAAGAACTATACCAAAGTCGTGAAGAGCAGTTTGGTTCTGAGCTAATGCGAGAAATTGAGCGCGCAGTAATGCTCCAGGTTGTGGACAGCAAATGGATGGATCATCTCGATGCGATGGATATGTTGCGTGAGGGAATTGGTCTGCGTGCTTATGGGCAAAAAGATCCGCTGGTTGAATACAGGCGTGAAGGGTTTGAAATGTTCCAAGCAATGATCGACTCCATTCAGGATGAAATTATTCGCTATATTATGCGGGTCACTCCTCAAATCCGGGAAGAAGTTATTGAACAGCCTCGGAACGTAACGGAGAACCTCTATGAAGGTGAACCCAGTGAACCAGTGCACACAGGAGACCAGATCGGACGCAATGACCTCTGCTCGTGTGGAAGCGGGAAAAAGTATAAGAAGTGTTGTGGAGCGGAAAAGAAGAAGTAGGTTTGGGAAGGGTGAATATAATTGCTTTCTGATTGGAAAAAAGAACTGGAAAAATTAACATTGTGTTTGGCAGATTTGAGGGTTTCTCTTTGACGTCTCTCAGCGTATAGAAAAGGTTAGCTCGTTAGAGAGGGAGTTTCACCGTCCTGATTTATGGGATAATCCGGTCAACGCTCAGAAAATTATGCAGGAGTTAGCTTATCATCAGAGCAAAATCAAGATATACGAAGAAATAGAGCTGGAAATTGAGGAAACGGCGACACTCTGGCAGCTGGCAACTGAGGAAGACGATGTGGGTCTTGAGCCAGAGATTGAACAAGGGGTGAAGTCCCTTCTACGACGGTTTGAGGCTTTGGAGTTGGAAATACTACTTAGCGGGCCGTATGATAGGAACAATGCTATCTTGACCCTCCATGCGGGCGCCGGTGGTACTGAAGCACAAGATTGGGTACAAATGCTCTATCGGCTCTATATACGTTGGGGAGAACGGCACGGATATAAAGTGGAGACCTTGGACTTTTTACCTGGGGAGGAAGCGGGCATTAAAAGTGCAACCCTGTCCTTCAGTGGGGAAAATGCTTACGGATATGCAAAGTCTGAAAAAGGCGTGCACAGATTAGTGCGAATTTCGCCATTTGATGCTTCTGGACGTCGTCATACCTCGTTCGCTTCTGTGGATGTAATTCCAGAAGTGACGGAGGATAACGAGATAACGATTGATACTGAAGATTTAAGGATAGATACCTATCGATCCGGTGGGGCTGGAGGCCAGCATGTTAACAAGACGGATTCGGCCATCAGAATTACTCACTTACCGTCTGGGACCGTAGTCCAGTGTCAAAGTGAACGCTCACAGACTCAAAATAAAGCTGCAGCCATGCGAGTTTTGCAGGCGAAATTACTGGAACTTAAGCGCAAGGAGCAAGAAGCGGAGATTTCCGAAATCCGCGGTGAGCAACAAGAGATCGCTTGGGGAAGCCAGATTCGTTCTTATGTGTTCCATCCCTACAGCTTGGTCAAAGACCACCGTACCAACGTGGAAACAGGGAATGTGTCGGCGGTAATGGATGGGGAAATCGATGGGTTCATAGCAGCTTTTCTACAGAAGACGAAGACGGTCCAGTAGGAAGTTAAGCTGAGGTAGGATCGATTAAAATGTGACTAAAGGAGAGAATCACTTGAACACTATTGAACTAAAGCGAGTAGCCAATGTTCTTCGTCAAGACATTATTTCCATGCTTGTAACTTCAAAATCCGGCCACCCCGGTGGTAGTTTATCCGCCGCCGAAATCGTGGCCACATTATTTTTTCATGAAATGAAGATAAACCCACAAGACCCCCATTGGGCAGACCGAGATCGCTTTGTTCTTTCGAAAGGGCATGCGGCCCCGGTACTATATGCGGCTCTCGCAGAGAAGGGTTATTTCCCCAAGGAGGAGCTACAATGGCTTCGCCAAACTAGCCATATGCTCCAAGGACACCCCGACATGAAGAAAACCCCAGGCGTGGATATGTCCACAGGTTCCTTAGGCCAAGGTCTTTCTGCAGCCAATGGCATGGCGTTAGCCGGAAAGCTGGATGGCAAAGATTACCGAGTTTTTGTGTTGCTTGGTGACGGCGAGATGGCCGAGGGACAAGTCTGGGAAGCAGCGATGGCGGCTGCCCACTACAAACTGGATAATGTCACTGCCGTATTAGATTTGAATGGACTACAAATTGACGGATCGACAGATAGTGTCATGTGTTCGACACCGCTGACAGAAAAGTGGCGAGCCTTTTGCTGGAACGTGATCGAAGTCGATGGGCATGATGTGGAGGCTTTGCTTGCGGCCTTTGCCGAGGCAAAACAGTGCAAAGGAAGTCCGTCCATTATCATAGCCAAGACGGTGAAGGGCAAAGGGGTTTCCTTCATGGAGAACGTTGCAGGCTGGCATGGCAATGCGCCTAGCGTTGAACAAGGCGAGCAGGCACTGAAAGAATTACGGGAGGAGGCGTTAAACCTTGGCTGATAAAATGGCGACACGTGATGCGTATGGCAAAGCCCTTCTCGTGTTAGGGTCTGAAAACCCCAATGTTGTTGTCTTAGATGCAGATTTGTCGAAGTCGACCAAGACTGCTGACTTTGGTAAAAAATATCCCGAACGGTTCTTCAATATGGGTATTGCCGAGTCAAACCTCTTAGGGACAGCTGCTGGGCTAGCGGCTGCAGGCAAAATTCCATTTGCAAGTACCTTTGCAATTTTTGCAGTGGGTCGTGCCTTTGAGCAAATTCGCAACTCGATTGCTTATCCCAAGCTAAATGTCAAAATTGCAGCCACACATGCCGGAATTACGGTAGGGGAAGATGGTGGTTCGCATCAGGCCATAGAAGACGTGGCTATCATGCGCGCTGTCCCCAACATGGTGGTGTTAGTCCCTGCCGATGGGGAGGAAACTCGCCAGGTGATTTTGGCTGCTGCCAAATACAACGGTCCGGTTTATATTCGGATGGGGCGCTTAGAAGTGCCACTCCTTTTCGGTGAAGATTATAGCTTCGAAATTGGGAAGGCTAATGTCCTTAAAGAAGGGACCGACGTTGCTATCATGGCGAATGGTGTGATGGTGTCGATGGCTTTAGAAGCAGCCGAACTGCTTGCTGCCGAGGGGATTAGCGTGAGTGTTGTTAATGTTGCTTCGGTGAAACCGTTGGACGAAGAAACCATTGTGCGGGTTGCTAAGCAAACAAAAGCCGTTGTTACGGCGGAAGAGCATAACATCATTGGCGGACTGGGAAGCGCGATCGCCGAGGTTCTGGGAGAGAAGCAACCCACGCCTATGGTTCGCGTCGGACTTAAAGATACATTTGGAGAATCTGGACGTCCTCAGGAGCTGCTTGAGAAATATGGGTTGACTAAGGAAGAATTAGTCAAAGCAGTACATGAGGTCCTTCTTAAAAAGCTAGGTTAACGATCTGAATAATTAACGATGAACGTAGATCCTTAGATTATGATAGGACAAGTATTCTTCGAGAGTGCTGTCCTTTCTTTCTTGTTAGCGTGCACGTATGGCGAAGGGCGAGGCCTCGAAGTGCGATGCACGATATTATGGGACTAGCCCGGCTAGGACTAGGTTCGTGAAGTTCGAACTGCGCGCTTCGTGCCTTGCGCCTCGCGCATGGAATTTGCAGAATAACCAAGATGAGTGTAGAATAATTTAAAGGTTAGGCATATGAAAGAAAATAACAAGTCAAAGATGCCATGGATATTTTGCGTCAGACAAGGAGGTATGTTTACCTTATAGCGGGGCTATTAGGTGAACATGCCGACGCAGTATGACACGAAATAGACTGGCATACTGACTGGTTATTTTCTTGAATGTGCCTTAGTGAAGAAAAAGGGCGTGTCGTGCGAAAATCAAGGAGGACAATATGATTCAGTTGAGAAATGTGTCCAAGATTTATCAGAACGGTGCCAGAGCCCTGGTCGATGTCAATCTTAAAATTGGCAAAGGGGAATTTGTTTTTCTGGTAGGCCCAAGTGGGGCTGGTAAATCGACGATTATTAAATTATTTTACAGGGATGAAACCCCGACGCGAGGACAGGTTCAAATTAATAGTAAAAACCTGGTGCGTATGAAAGATCGGGAAGTCCCCTATTTGCGGCGGAGCATAGGGGTGATCTTTCAGGACTTTAAGTTGTTGCCCAATAAAACAGTTTTTGAAAATGTAGCTTTTGCACTCGAAGTGATTGGAGTGTCTAAGAGTGAGGTTAAGAATCGTACGCTTGTAACGTTAGAACTTGTCGGACTTGCGGGTAAAGAGAAATCCTTTCCGCATGAATTATCGGGAGGGGAACAACAGCGTGTCTGTGTGGCACGGGCAATTATTAATAATCCTGCCCTGTTGGTGGCGGATGAACCGACGGGCAACCTTGATCCGGAAACTGCCTGGGGGATCATGGATTTGCTTTACAACATCAACAAACGAGGAACGACTATTGTCATGGCTACCCATGCCAGGAATATTGTGGATAAGATGCAGCTGCGTGTGATTGCCATAGAAAACGGTCGGGTTGCGCGAGATGAAGAAAAGGGGGGATACGGCTATGATGCTTAATTCCACCGGCTACATTTTGCGTGAGACGGCCCACTCTATGAAACGCAATCCTTGGCTTAGCATTGCCTCCGTATTAACAGTTATGGTCTCTTTGGTGATCTTAGGTTTTTCAGTGTTTTTTCTAGCCAACGCCTCCAATATGGCTAAATCCTTCGAATCCCAGTTGGAGATTGCTACATTTGTGCAAACTAGCGCAACCTCCGCCCAAGTGCAGACTTTACAAAGCCAAATTAAGGGGATGCCAGGTGTGGCTTCCGTGACTCTTGTAACCAAGGACCAAGCGCTGATCGATTTCGGCAAAACGATGGGTGGAGCGCAAGGCAATCTATTGACTGATCTCGGAGGAACCAATCCTTTCCCAGATAAGTTGACGGTTAAAGCAACAGATCCACAAAAAGTTAAAGCCTTAGCTGATGAGGTGGCCGTTCTACCTGGAGTAGACAAAGTGCGCTATGGACAGGGATATGTGGACAAACTTCTGATATTTACACAATGGCTGAGATGGATTGGACTAGGCGTGGTTGCAGCATTTGCCATCGCGGCTATTGTGTTGATTTCCATTAATGTTAAAATGAATGTCTTTTCCCGGCGCCGCGAAATTCAAATCATGAAATTAGTAGGCGCAAGTAATAGTTTCATCCGTTGGCCTTTCCTTATTGAGGGGTTAGCACTAGGCCTTGTTGGGGGAGCGCTGGCCGCCGCTATAGTCGGCGTGGGTTATAATTGGATAACTAGCTATGTTCAATCAACCTTAACCTTTTTGCCGGTTGTGCAAAATTTAGTCCTCTTTCGCCAAGTTACAGTGGGTCTTTTGCTCGCAGGCATGATGATGGGAGCCATCGGTAGTGGGTTATCTTTGCAGAAATTCCTTCGATCTTAGAGAGGGAGAAAGTGTCTTAGCATCCTACGCCGGTAGGTATTCCTTTAGGGATCACGGCTTCGGCGATACTCTCCACTGGAGACTATCGTGATCGACACGCTGCATTGCTATTCGCTTGACGCTAAGGCTAAAACGCAAAACCTCGGGGCTTTCTGAATGTGAACCCTTGCGTTTCTTCACACCTTATCATCTGCGCTCATTGACGCAATTCCACTAAAGTGCTCCCTAAGCTAAGAAACTTTCTCTGACTTTTGGGTCGACGGGGAAACGAGGGTTTGATGCAAGTTGGGGACGGTTCTTTAAAGTTACTAGATGCCTTTTTAAAGGATAGATTGTTAAATTTTTAATTAAGGGTGGAGGAGCGTTTGTTCCAGAAGAAAGTAATACCGATTGTGGTAGTTAGTTTTTTTTTGCTTGGGACATCGGCATTGCCTTCTTGGGCCAATGAGCTAGGAGATGCCGTTCAGCAGAAACAAGATGTTGCCAATCAAAAGAATCAAGCCCAGGGGAAGTTAAACCAGCTAACCTTTACCGCAGATAAAATAAAGGCTCAATTGGATAAATTAGAAGCTCAAATCGCTGCGGCGCAAACGCTTTTAAGTCAGAAGCAGGTCGCATATACCCAAGCCCAGCAACAAGTTCTCTCCGCTCAAAAAGAACTGGATCAAAAGCAAAAAGAGCTGGAAGACCGTCAAAGCGCCTTTGGGAAAAGAGCACGGGGAATTTATGAGAGTGGGCAGATTAGCTATTTGGAGCTGCTCTTTCAATCAGCAGACCTCAGTGATTTTATAACTAGAATGGAGTATTTCACTAAATTGGTCGACAATGATCATCAGTTGTTGACGGATATTAAATCCCAAAAGGAACAAATTGCCCAAAAAACTCGCGAACTTCAGAGCCATAGGGATCAAGCCGCTCAGCTGCAAGTGCAGGCTGCTTCTGTCAGTGCCAATCTCGATCAGACAAAAGCCCAACAACGTCTTGCTTTGGACCAAAACCAGAAGGCACAACAAGCGGCTTTTGATGACGTTGACCGATTGGCATCTGAAGCGAATGCTTTAGGGGATAAAATTCGGAAAATGCAGGCAGCCCAGGCGACACGCCAAGGAGGGGTGAGTGGATCAGTCTCTACCTGGCCAGTACCGGGCTGTTACGAAATTAGTGACCCATTTGGTTGGAGGATTCACCCCATAACCCATCAACGGAGTTTGCATACCGGGATGGATATCGTTGCTCCGGCTGGAACGCAGATTCATGCAGCGGGCGCGGGGGTTGTCATAATTGCCGGTTGGAATTCGGCTTATGGAAATATGACGATTATTGACAATGGTAATGGCATATCCACACTTTATGGACATCAGTCAGCCTTGGGTGTCACTGAAGGCCAATCAGTCCAGGCTAATCAAGTGATTGGATATGTTGGTTCTACAGGTATGAGTACAGGCCCACATTTGCATTTTGAAGTTCGGGTAGGCGGAAATCCCACAGACCCTTTGCAGTATTTTCCCAATTGATGGATAAGCAGTATTTCTGCGCAGAGATGAGCATATAATAGAGCGAGACTTGATGGAAGGGGTTTGACTTGATTGCAAGAGTGGAACTGGAAAAGAATAGCTAAACACGTCGGAGTCGTCTTTCTGATATTTTCTGTCCTTGTGACTACGTTAGTTGGAGGGATTATTCTCACCAACGTAGATAACGTGGGGCGATTAGTTCACGTCGTGCAACTGATCCGCAGCGATTATTTAGAGAAGGTAACGACCGACCAGGTTGTGGAAGGTGCAACGAAAGGCATTGTAGATGCTTTAGGAGATCCTTATTCGACATATATGAATGCCAAGGAGAATCAGGAACTTTTTCAAATGCTTGAAGGAAAATTTGGTGGAGTAGGAATTGTCCTCAGTCTAAAGGATCCGAAAAAGCTCGTGGTCATGCGCCCTATTAAGAATTCACCGGCTAGTAAGTCAGGCATCCTTTCGGGTGACGTCATCAGCAAAATAAATGATCTGGATACGTCTGGTATGGAGCAAGACAAAGCTGTGGCTCTGATGCGTGGAGATCCTGGAACGAAAGTTAATTTGGCCTTATACCGAGACAGCACGAAAAAAACCTATACAGTCAGTTTAACGAGGGAAAACATCGTCGTTCCAACCGTTGATGGGGAAGCTCTGCCGGGGAGCCCGGATATTGCCTATATTAGTATTTCTCAGTTTGCCTCTGATACAGGGACGGAACTTAAAGACACTTTGAACACTATGAACATCAGTAAATTCAAGGGACTGATCCTAGATATGAGGTATAATCATGGCGGAGAACTCAATGCTGCCGTTCAGGTTGCCAGCTACTTTGTTCCAACGGGTCCGGTGGTTTATATTGTTGATAAACAAGGCAACATAGACACTAAAATGGCATCAGGCACATATTTGGGCATGCCAATGGTTGTTCTTGTCAATGAAGAAAGTGCTTCAGCCGCTGAGATCGTAGCGGGAGCGATTAAGGACGAGAAAACAGCGACCCTTGTAGGAGTAAAGACATTTGGCAAAGGGATCGTGCAAACGATTTTCCCCTTGGATTCGGGGACCAGCGTTAAATTAACCACGGCCAAATATCTAACTCCGAATAAAGTGTCAATTAACAAGATAGGCATTGAACCCGATGTTAAGGTGGAGCTGACTAAGGGGCAAGTGGCAACCATTTCCCCGACAGACACAAACTTCGATCCTCAACTTCAGAAGGCTCTACAAACGCTACAAGCTAAACTGAAATAAAGGTTTCGAACGGCACGTTTTTATGAAAACGTGCCGTTTTTTCGATATTCGATATTTCGTGGTTCGTAGTTCGAATGACGAACATCGAACCACGAGTATGCGGTTCGAACCACGAACATCGAACCACGAATATCGATATAGTAGCGGTCGTTCGGGTTGTTGCATAGACTACGGTTATAGTAAAAAACGACGGGGGTAACAAACATGGGTAATAAGACGGGGGTGCGACATTACTTTGCCGAAGGAATGACCACTAGAGGCTACATATCACTATTGCCGAATATGATGCCGAGTTGGCAGCGAGCTTATGTCTTATTAGGAGGACCGGGGACAGGTAAATCGACCTTGATAAAGGTTATAGGCCTAGAATTATTGGATCGGGGCTATGACATTGATTTTTTACGTTCGGCAAGGGATCCAGACTCGATTGCTGGATTCATTATGCCGCGTATGGGGTTGGCGATGTTGGATGCCATGGAGGTTTCTCCATTGCGTTGGCGGGCCCCAGGGGTTGTCGAGAAATTCATCGACTTTAGAATTTTCTGTGATGAACGCAAATTGGAGAAGCAACGCTCACAGATTTTGAAGATGGAAAATCAGATTCAAGAGCTTCAAATGACCTTGGAGGAAGAGTTGGCTGCGGAACTTGTTTCGTTGATTGGGAATAAGGCTCACAAACCTCATATGGGAAAAGAAGACATCTCTTGGATTTTGGATAATTCTGCCCATCTCAAAATTAAAAAAGAACACACTGGACCCTGGCCTCTCGCCGAAAATGCCATTAAGCTTTTGCAAAAAAGTGTCATAAATCCGTATTTTTTGCACGGCTTAACTGCGCAAGGATGGCTCAATCTTGCGCCGCATTTTCTCACGGACTTTGATCAAATCCGGCTTGAGGGTGATGAAACCTTGGATGCCTTAGATTGGGTCTTGCGTGAGGCGCAGCAATTGGGACAATTGATAGAGATTGTCTTACACCCGCTCAATCCTGATGAAGTGATCGGAATTGTTTTCCCTGAAAGGCATTTGGCGATCTGGCAGGGAAATCCGGAAAATTTGGGGGACCAAGGATTAGAACGGCCTTTCAGCCCAAAATTAATAGAGACCTTAGAGTCTTGGCAAACACACAGGTCTCAACTTAAGGCGATGTATATGGAGACTGTTAATTTTGACCAATTGGATGGCTATCGGGAAACCATTCTCAACCAGATCTTGTGTGATTTACAGACAAAGGGTTGTCAGTAGAGGCATAGGCACTGTGCTCTTACCTAATTGCCAGGGCACGATGCATCGTGCCCCTACTTAAAGATGTGAGTCAAACTAAACTGGGCGTCTTAACTGAAATCGATACTAACGAACAAACTACTTAAAGATGTGAGTTAGAACTAAACTGATAATGCTGAGAACTAAGGCACCGATGAAGGCACTGGAAAAGCTTTGAATAAAAAATCCTGGAACAAGCTTGGCGGTCAAGGCGAGCATGGCTGCATTAATAACTAAGGTGAATAAACCTAAGGTCAAAAGTTGCAAAGGGAAGGTAAAGAACGAAAATATTGGCCGAACAAGAGTATTAACCAGACCCCAAACAAGTGCCGCGAAAATCGCGGTTGAGAAGCTAGCCAGGTGAAGACCTGGAACTATTTGGGTCATTAAAACTAGAGCAAGGGCATTAATCAACAAACGGACAATTAATCCAATCATAAAATATGATCTCCTTTTCTACTGAATTTTTTTAGGACGACAGGGAAAACTAATGTAAAGAATTAAGGATTGAGCTTCGAAAGGAGCGTGTTCCATGGCAAAAAAAGAAGTAAGGTTCTTTTTAGTGGTTTTTTCCGTCTGTCTTAGTTTAACAATAACTGGCTGTGGTCTACAAGCCCTTTTAGGAAACAAGAACAAAACTTCTTCAACTACGGGGGGGACTGAGAAGGTTATTGCGGTTTCATTAAATCAGGAAGATCCTAATAAACTACTTATTACCAAAGGAATTGACGAACTGGCGAAAAAGGACAACGTGCAAGTGAAGTATCTGGACAAAAGTATAGCAGGAGAGGAATCGCCCTTGAAAGGGGCGAAGGTTCTAATTTATCAAGGGGGAAATGCAAGTCTTCTAAAGAGCGCAGAAACAGACAAAATACCAGTGTTAGCATTAAGTCAGCTTCCTATAGGCGTAAAGCTCGTCGGGATAATCACTCCTGATCAGGAAAAGATTGGCGAATTGATGGCACAAACGTTGGTAAGTAAGGTTGCTGAAGGTCAGGTCGTAATTTTGCAGGGAGACCCCAGCGATACGGGATTTCAGGAACGTTTAGCTGGAAACAAAGCGGTACTTAGCAAATATCCCAAAATAATAGTTCAAACCATTGTCAGTTCTCCAGATTCCGAATCCGTCGCCAAGCAGGGGTTAGTAGATTTTCTCCAGAAAAATCCTGGTAAGGTTCAGGGTGTTTTGGCTTATACCGAGAAATTAGCAGTCATAGCAAACGATGTTTTGAAACAGGCGCAATTAGATAAGAAAATTATTCTAGTTGGAGGACAAGCCAGCATCCCCTCCTTGGACCGGATTTCAAGCGGAGCACAGGCCGGCGATGTTGATACTTCCCCTTATCTACAGGGAGTCAATGCGTATCAATGGGCACAAAAGATTATTAATAAGGAATCCCTAGATGTCGCTGATTCGATCACCAGTGATCAAGGGGAAATACCAGCTAAGATTATACAGGTCAAAGTCGTAACACCAGATAACCTCGCACTAATCCAGAAGAGTTATTCCAAAACTCTGCAAAGTGCAGAACAAGCTAAAAAGCAAACAGAGCAGACTGACCAAGCAGCTAAATCAAAAGATCAATCAAAAGATCAGGGGCAAGCTAACAAAGCGGATCAGAGTGGTGATAAGACAGGAGCAAGTAGTGGAGGACAACCGGACAAATCGAGTGCTCTTCCTTCTGGAGTAAAAACGGTCACGGAACGAACCAAGACTGAAACAACGCGAGAGTATCTTGATGCTCAAGGGAAGGTTATAGGCACCGAAAAAACTGCCAATGAACAGGTGAAAACTGTGCCCCCCGAAATGTTAAAACAACAGTCCGAGCAATCGAAAGACGCGACGAAAGACCAGGGGAATCAATCTGCGAGCGATAAAGGAACGGGAGGGAAATAAGAAAGAAAATAGTACCACTTAAAAGTCTGAGCCGAAGGCATTTTCGGCTTTTTCTTTTACCCGAAAACACTATTAAGTTATAATAGAAAGATACGCTCAACAGAGTTTTCTTTATATATTTATATGACGAGTGGTATAATTATAGTTGATACTTTTAATTGAATAACGTATAGATTAGATGTAAAATAAACTAAGAAGAATTACAAATAAAATTCATTCTAAGATGTTTAGATTTTTTGTTAAAAAGGAGACCAGAGCATGGAATTCCATTTACATGCCCCCTATCAGGCGGCTGGGGATCAGCCACAGGCCATAGATGCTCTGGTTGCTGGGGTGAATGAAGGTCAACGCTACCAGACGCTACTAGGGGTCACAGGATCTGGAAAGACTTTTACGATGGCAAATATAATTATGAAGGTGCAGAGGCCAACTCTCATACTTGCGCATAATAAAACGTTAGCCGCGCAACTTTATAGCGAATTTAAGGAGTATTTTCCTGAAAATGCAGTGGAATATTTCGTGAGTTACTATGATTATTACCAACCCGAGGCCTACGTGCCCTCGAGTGACACGTTTATCGAAAAAGACGCTTCAATTAACGATGAAATTGAGAAGTTGCGCCATTCGGCTACAGCTTCACTGCTTGAGCGGCGGGATGTGATCGTAGTGGCGAGCGTTTCTTGTATTTATGGTTTGGGTTCTCCTGACGATTATCGTGATCTTGTTCTATCATTAAGGCAGGGACAAGTGGTCGATCGTAACGAGATTTTGCGCAAGCTGATTTCGATACAGTATGACCGTAATGATATAGCTTTTGTCCGGGGCACGTTTCGGGTACGTGGGGATGTCGTCGAGATCTATCCCGCGGCATCGAGTGAACGAGTGATTCGGGTGGAGATGTTCGGGGACGAAATCGAGCACATTTACGAAATCAATGTGTTGACTGGGGAGATCTTAGGGGAACGATACCATGTCTCGATTTTCCCGAACTCTCACTATGTCACTGCCAAAGAAAAGGTTATGGAGGCTGCGGAAAATATTGAGAAGGAACTGGATGAACGACTGAAGGTATTTGAAGCGGAGAATAAGCTTATAGAAGCACAGCGACTGGAGCAGCGGACACGTTATGATTTGGAAATGCTTAGGGAAATGGGCTTTTGTAACGGAATCGAAAATTATTCTCGCCATTTGACGTTTCGTGAACCAGGAGAGACTCCCTACACGCTCTTGCATTACTTCCCAGAGGATTTCCTCCTTTTTGTGGATGAGTCACACGTTTCGCTTCCTCAGGTTAGAGGGATGTATGAAGGGGACCGTTCACGCAAAACGACCTTAGTGGACTATGGTTTTCGCCTTCCTTCCGCCTTAGATAATCGCCCCCTGACCTTCGCCGAATTTGAACGGACAATTAAGCAGAGCGTTTTTGTAAGTGCAACTCCAGGACCCTATGAACTCGCTCACTGCCCGACTTTTGTTGAGCAAATTATTCGCCCGACAGGATTGTTGGATCCGGAGGTTATTGTACGCGAGACAAAAGGGCAGATTGATGATTTGCTTGGGGAAATTCGAGCGCGAATCGCTAAGGATGAACGAGTCCTCGTTACGACCTTAACTAAGAAAATGGCTGAGGATCTCACAGATTACTTTAAAAACCTAGAAATAAAAGTAAAATACCTGCACTCAGATATTAAGACACTTGAACGTGTGGAAATCCTTCGAGAGCTTCGCCTAGGCGCGATCGACGTAGTCGTAGGGATCAACCTCTTGCGGGAAGGATTGGATTTGCCGGAAGTTTCCTTAGTCGTAATTCTTGACGCAGACAAAGAAGGATTCCTTAGGTCAGATCGTTCCCTCATTCAGACCATTGGCCGGGCAGCACGCCATGCCCAAGGCAAGGTCATCATGTATGGTGATAAGATCACAAGGTCAATGCAGCTCGCCCTGGATGAAACGAATCGACGCCGAGCAATCCAAATGGCACATAACGAGAAAATGGGGATTACTCCACAAACGATTATTAAGGCTGTTCATGATGCGCCAGAGGCAACTAAAGTTGCCGAGCTAAAAAAAGCCTATGGATCAAAATTACCTCCAGAAGAACTTGCCAGTCTCATGAAGAACCTCGAACAAGAAATGCGCCTTGCAGCACGAGACCTCGACTTCGAACGAGCCGCCGAAATCCGGGATGCGATGATCGAGTTAAAAGGAGAAGAAAACAAATTCAAGATGACTTCGCAGCAACGAGGCAATACTCGGTATAAGCGAGAAAGCAAGAAAGCCAGCAAGAAGTGAATGCACTCAACTTAGGAGGCCAAACAAACCATGACCCAAGACTACTTAAAGGTGCGTGGAGCACGCGCCCATAACCTGAAGAACATTGACATCGACATCCCACGCGATAAACTCGTCGTGATTACGGGCTTGTCTGGCTCGGGAAAATCATCCCTAGCCTTCGATACAATCTATGCTGAAGGGCAGAGACGTTATGTTGAATCCCTTTCAGCCTATGCACGGCAGTTCCTGGGGCAGATGGACAAGCCCGATGTGGATTCCATCGAGGGGCTCTCCCCTGCGATTTCCATAGACCAGAAGACGACCAATCGTAATCCACGCTCGACGGTAGGTACAGCGACGGAGGTTTCCGATTATCTTCGCCTACTTTATGCTCGAATCGGTCATCCGCATTGCCCACAGTGTGGTCGCGGGATTTCTCAGCAAACCATTCAACAGATGGTTGATCAGGTGATGCGTCTGCCGGAACGAACTAAACTCCAGATTTTAGCCCCGCTTGTAAAAGGGAAAAAAGGAGAACATCTAAAAGTCTTCGAGGACGCTCGTAAGGCAGGGTACGTGCGTGTGCGTGTGGATGGGGAAACGAGGGATCTTAGCGAAGACATAGAACTGGCAAAAAACAAAAAACACTCGGTGGAAGTCGTGATTGACCGTATATCCCTAAAACCTGAGAGCGCGGAACGTTTAGCGGATTCGCTGGAAACAGCACTTAAACTTGGCGAAGGGAACGTTATTGCGGACATTTCCGACGGAGAGGAGCTCCGCTTTAGTGAAAATTTCGCTTGTCCGGATTGTGGGATTGCACTCGAAGAAATTTCGCCGCGACTTTTTTCTTTTAATAGTCCCTATGGCGCTTGCCCAACCTGTACAGGACTTGGGGCAAATCTTATCGTTGATATTGATCTTCTCCTCCCTGATCGTTCGCTGTCTTTGGCAAATGGTGCGATTGCGCCCTGGGCCAAATCCTCTTCCAGTTATTACCCCAAGATGATGGAGGCCGTGGCCCTAAACATGGGCTTCGGGATGGATACCCCTTTGCACGAGCTTAATGAAAAGCAATGGCAGGGATTACTTTATGGAACAGAAACCCCGATTCGTTTTCAGTACCAAAATATTTTTGATCAATTAAAAACCTACAATACCAACTTTGAAGGACTGGTTCCTCTTTTTGGACGTCGGTATAGAGAGTCAACTTCAGATATGGTACGTGTCGAGATCGAAGGGTATATGAGCGAACATCCCTGCCCAGACTGTCAAGGGAAACGCCTCAAACCGGAAGCCTTAGCAGTGAAGGTGGGCGGGATTTCTATTGATGATTTGACTCGCCTTCCGATTACTGAAGCAATAAGCTTCCTCAATAAACTGATCCTCACGCCGAAAGAGGAAACGATCGCCCACCAGATTTTGAAGGAAATTAGGGAGAGACTAGGATTCTTAATGAATGTCGGACTGGACTACCTGACGCTGGGACGTGCTGCGGGTTCGCTTTCGGGTGGAGAAGCACAGCGGATCCGCTTGGCGACTCAGATTGGGTCAAGTTTGATGGGTGTGCTTTATGTCTTAGATGAACCGAGCATCGGACTCCACCAGCGGGATAATGCGCGTCTTCTTTCAACGCTTAAACGCTTAAGGGATCTCGGCAATACCCTGATCGTGGTCGAGCATGATGAGGATACGATGATGGCTGCAGACCACATTATTGATATTGGTCCCGGTGCAGGGGTTCATGGTGGACAAGTGGTGGCCGAAGGCACGCTTGAGGAAATCAAGGCCAATAGGGAATCGATCACGGGACAATATTTGAGTGGTGAAAAACAGATTGCTGTACCCGAGAATCGTCGGTCGCCGAACGGAAAGTGGCTTGAAGTTTTTGGAGCTCGGGAAAATAACCTCAAGAATATTCATGTGCGCATCCCTTTGGGCCTGTTCACCTGTGTGACCGGAGTCTCAGGCTCAGGTAAAAGTACCTTGGTCAATGAGATTATCTATAAGGGATTAACGTCTAAATTGGGTGGAGCCCGGCATCGTCCCGGAGCGCATGATCATTTGGAAGGGTTGGAGTATCTGGACAAGGTTATTGATATAGACCAGTCTCCGATCGGACGGACCCCCCGGTCAAACCCAGCGACGTATACCGGCGTTTTTAATTTTATTCGTGAACTCTTTTCGATAACGCCAGAAGCAAAGATGCGCGGGTACCAGCAAGGTCGATTTAGCTTCAACGTCAAAGGCGGCCGTTGTGAGGCCTGCCGAGGGGACGGAATTATCAAGATTGAGATGCATTTCCTTCCCGATGTCTACGTTCCCTGTGAAGTTTGTGAAGGGAAACGGTATAATAGGGAGACCCTGGAAGTGCACTATAAAGGGAAAAATATTGCGCAGGTCCTAGACATGACCGTGGATGAAGCAGTAGAATTTTTTAAAGCGGTTCCGAAAATTTCCCGGAAGTTTCAGACGATGCAGGATGTGGGGCTGGGATATATTCGCCTGGGGCAACCCGCAACCACCTTATCCGGGGGAGAAGCTCAGCGCATTAAGCTAGCTACGGAATTGAGTCGACGCAGTACAGGGAAAACAATATATATTCTCGATGAACCGACGACAGGATTGCATACCGCGGATATTGACAAACTCCTCCAGGTGCTCCATCGTTTAGTGGAGGCGGGGGATACGGTGCTGGTTATTGAGCATAATCTCGATGTCATCAAAACGGCAGACTGGGTCATCGACCTCGGTCCTGAAGGGGGAAACCGTGGCGGAGAAGTACTGGTAGCAGGGATGCCAGAGTATGTTGCTGCTTTCCAAGCTTCTTATACGGGGCAGTATTTACAGCGCTATTTAGGGTAAGAAACACGGTACACCGTGCCCATTTGGCTGGAAAATGTACCCGCGCGAAACGGAGAACGGGGTTGAGCACGATGCATCGTGCCCCTACGATTGGGAATGTTTTATTTGTCGACAGAGGAAGGAACGCTTTTTTCTCTATCGAACGGATAGGCGTAACAAAGGAGTGATAAGATCGTGGTAATTCGTTTAGTAGCTATGGATCTAGATGATACGTTGCTTAGGGATGATTGGACTATTTCCCCCCGAGTCGTCAAAGCAATTCAAAAAGCCCAGGCGCAGGGCGTTAAAATGACAATTGCTACAGGGCGCATGTCTCTCTCGGCACGTCCTTATGCAGAACAACTGGGGTTGGATGTACCGGTGATTACGTATCATGGGGCGATGGTCCAACAGGTCTTGAGCGGCGATATTCTCTTTCGACGGGTTGTTCCTAGCGCTGTGGCAGCCGAAATTGTTCGGTATGTTTTGGAACGGGGAGTTTATATTCAGGTTTATCTCAAAAACCGCGTCATTGCGGCGGAACTGAATGAATGGTCTAAGGACTACGAACGGATTGCGAGTATCACGGTTGAGGAAGGAGACCTGTTGGTCCTGCTTTCTGAGGAACCCGAAGGGGTAGAGAAAATTCTACTGATGGCAGATGAAGCGGACCTGGACCAATTGGCTCCCTTATTGAGACAACGTTATGGGGATAAGGTGCACATAACTAAATCAAAACCCTATTATCTAGAAATGACGGATTGTTCAGTCAACAAAGGCGTTGCTTTGGCCGCTTTGGCAGAACGCTTAGGCATTGCCCAAGCAGACGTTATGGCGATCGGAGATAGTTTTAATGATTTAGAAATGATTAAATACGCTGGTCTTGGTGTGGCTATGGGTAATGCCCGGTCGGAAATTAAAGAACAAGCGGATATCGTTACGGCCACGAATGAGGAAGATGGGGTGGCGGAAGCCATTGAACGGTATGTTCTGGATAGACCAATGAACTCAAACAGACCATGATTCTAACGGATGCGCAACGCTCCATGATATTAACCTAAATTAACCTAAATTAACCTAAATAACCGGACAAGTTGTTATAATTAAAACTTGAAAAATGGTACAAGCAATTTTTACTGATGGTGGAATATAGTTAAAGGAACTTAACTTAACGGTGTTTTGAACCCCTTTGAGTCTAGTTAAACATATCGAGGCGGCGATGCATGATTGGCATTATGTGATTCGGGCCACGTGTCTCGGATTTCGGACCTCGGACCTCGGAAAGGGGGCGGGCATAATGAAGATAAAACATTGGCATGCATGGCGCGTAACCTTTGTAACGCTGGCACTTCTGACAAGTGTATATTTGAGTGGATGTCAACCGGTTACGCCGACCAAAGCGACGGTTTCCACATTGGGGATTACTGGACCTTTTCAAACGCCTCATTTCCCGGAAACACCCCAGTTACCTACCCCCGAACCAGAACAGAAAACAGAACCGATTCCAGAACAGAAAACAGAACCTATTCCCGAACAAAAAGCCGAACCAGTTCCACAAGGGGCTGCACAGACTCCTCCGGTTCCAGTGGATGAAAGTGACAACAACCCAGCGCCCTCGCCGTCTGCGGATCTTTCTCAGACTCCGATTCATCCGTATTATGATTTGAGTGGCACTCCACCGAGTGCACCGGGGCTTGCCATGCGTGTAAGAGCATTTAACGTCGAACCGCAAAAGATAGCTTATTTGACGTTTGACGATGGTCCCTATCCCCAAACGACGCCTCGCATCCTGAAGATCCTTCAGGATGAGGGTGTGAAAGCAACGTTTTTTGTAGTGGGGCGGCAAGTGGCACGGTATCCGGACCTTTTGAAAGCCGAATATGAGCAAGGGGAAGGGATTGGAAATCATAGTTATACCCATGATTACCAGTCAGTTTATCGCAGTCCAGAGTCTTTTTTAGCCGAAATCAAACAAACGGAAGAACTTATTAATAAAACGATTGGGGTCCGCCCTAAAATTGTCCGGGCGCCCGGCGGAACTCAGGGTCATTTTCATGTCAATTATTATAATGCGCTCGATGCTGCGGATTATCTAATCTATGATTGGAATGTCAGTAGCGGAGATGCTGACGCTTCTCTCGTCCCTGCAGACCAACTCGTCCAGAACATCAAAAACCAAGTACCCGGTAAGGCGAGAATGATCATTCTGATGCATGACGTTGGGACTAAGCTCACAACGATCGATGCGCTGCCAAGGATTGTCCAATACCTCAAAGAACAAGGATACTCCTTCGGTGTGATTACGCCGAAAGTTGCCCCGATCCTTTTTCCAGGGGGATTTCATAGTTGAATATCGGGCCCAATGCCTGTTGAATTCAGGCATTGGGCCCTTTTGTTTTGTCGGTTATTGTCTAAAATGTAGAATAAGAGCATTTCTCGGCACATAACAAGGATTTCTGAATTCTTTAGAGAATAATACAGTATAATTAATTAGAAAATTATATCGGAGGATAGCGGTTTGGCAAGCAAAGCAAAGGTAGAGAATCCCCTAATCTTATTAAAAGAGAAAGACTTCACCCTTTTATTGATGGGGCAATTCATTTCGGCATTAGGTGATAAACTTAATTATGTTGCTCTGGGAGTCTTGATTTACCGATTAACAGGAAGCGCTTTTGAAGTGGGAAAGATGACGCTGGCTACGTTTCTACCCTATTTACTATTCGGACTCATTGCAGGAGCCTATGTCGACCGTTGGGACAAAAAACGCACGATGATCACTGCTGATTTATTGCGGGTTGCTCTAGTGGGCTTAATACCAGTGTTGGTCGGGTATTCGATCTATCTGGTTTATCTCATAACGTTTCTTAGCACGACGGCGAATTTGTTTTTTAGCCCTGCAAAAATGGCTGTTATTCCGGCTATTTTTACTAAAGAAAAGATCCTCACGGCGACGTCTTTGGCTGAGACCTCGGAAAACTTGACGGAAATTATAGGGTATGCACTGGCGGGCGCTCTAATAATGTTTATCCCGATTCATAAGGTGTTTTATCTTGATTCATTGACGTTTTTGTTCTCGGCGGCGTTAATCTTTTCTATGAGTTTTAAATTTGAGGTTCGGCATCAAGCAAACCATAGTTTAAAGTTGGTAAACGAGTCACATATTTTTCGAGATATTTTGGAGGGGTTAGCCTATATTCGAAAAACGAAAGTTTTAGTACTCACGCTTTTTACGTATTGTTTAGCCTTACTTATTTTCAGCGGTTTTAATCCCCTGATTTTTGTTTATGCCCTTGATACACTGAAGACATCAACCTTCGGATTGGGAATCTTGGAGGCGAGTGCAGCAGTTGGCATTACGGTGGGTAGTATAGCAATGAGCGTTTGGGGAAATCGTTGGAACAAACAAAATCTAATGCTCTGGGGATATTTCATTTCCGGCCTTACGATCATGATCTTGGGGATATTCCCGATATATGCCTTGGCACTCATCGGTTTTTTTATAACAGGAGTTTCTAATGCCATGTTTCTACTGCCCGTGCAAAGTATCTTTCAGGAAGAAACAGTGGCCACTATGCGGGGAAGAGTATTTAGCGCTCGCTTTGCATTAACTCGCGTGGCGTTTATGGGATCTGTTGGTATATTGTCCTATGGGGCCACTCAAATTGGGGTAGGAAAAGTCTACCTGTTATCAGGACTAACGTTACTTGTAGGAACAACTATGTTATTTGGCACAAGAATTGCATTAAAGGGTCTAAACCGCTATACTTAAGGCAAAGGGGAGTGGCGGCTTTGCGTGTTCTTTTGGTGGCCCTCAATGCAAAATATGTACATACAAATCTAGCCCTTCGCTATTTGCGAGAAGAGGTTCGAGCGGCTTTCCCGGACGTTTTGCTTCGGGAATTTAGCATTAACGATCACCTTGATCGAATTGCCGGGGAAATATATGAAGCCAAGGCCGATGTCATTGGCTTTTCGTGTTATATTTGGAATCTCAAAGAAATAGTAGCGGTGATCAGACATCTTCATCCCGTCTGTCCCGATGTGCGCTTTGTGATCGGCGGCCCAGAAGTATCTTTCGAGGCTGAGGAATTTCTTCTTGAGCATCCGGAGGTGGATGCCCTTGTGGTCGGTGAAGGAGAAAAAACATTTTTAGAGTTGCTCACTACGTGGCAAAATGGTCGTGATCTTTCTCACGTGGCAGGCATAGCATGGCCAGACAACGGAAAAATCGTTGTCAACCCTCCGAGGCCAGTATCCCCCGATTTGAACGATTTGCCTCTTCCGCATCCTGAAAAGGAGGACTTCACAGGCCGACTTGTCTATGTTGAAACGACTAGGGGATGCCCGTTTAACTGTCAGTATTGCTTGTCCTCCACCTTTAAGGGTGTTCGATTTTTAGAACCGGAGCGGTTTCGGGGGACGTTTCGTCACTTACTGGAAAACGGCGCCCGTACCATAAAATTTGTGGATCGAACATTTAATGCCAATAAGCGTCACGCTCTAGAAATTTTGAATATTGTGCGCGAAGAAAGCGAGGGCCTCCCGGGTGCTCAGCGAATTCGCGTGCATTGCGAAATGGCAGGGGACCTATTGGATGAAGAATGGCTGGATTATTTTAATAATTATCCACGTGGTTTAATTCAATTGGAAATTGGGGTACAGTCTACTCATCAACCGACCCTTAAAATTGTTTCACGCCCTCAAAACTTCGAGGAGTGGAAACACTACGTGCCTGAAATGCAGGCCTTTGAGATACCCATTCACCTTGATCTAATCGCTGGCTTACCAGAGGAGAGTTGGCTTAATTTTAGGACCTCGTTTAACGATGTCTACTTAATAAAACCAGATATGCTCCAACTTGGCTTTTTAAAAGTGCTTAAAGGTTCTGGGCTTCGTTTGCAAAGCGAGCGTCATGCCCTCGTGTTCACCCCAGATCCACCCTATACGATTTTGGAAACCTCAGTCTTATCCCATGGAGAAATACTTCAATTACAACGCATGGAAGACTTACTCGATAAATACTATAATTCAGGGAAGTTTGTGCACGGCTTGTGTGAAGTCCTTAAATTGTTTTCAACACCGTTTGATTTTTACCATGAGTTTGCTGAGTTTTGGCAACAAAGGGGTTGGTTTCAGCGACAATGGCCGGGCAAAGCCCTATTTGAAAAACTTTGGGAATTTCTCGAAGAAAAGCGAGGCTCGAAGTTCGATGCCCGAAGTTCGAAATTGTGTGAAAGCGAAGCTTCTAAAAATCAGGCCTCGTGTATCGAGCCTCGTGCCTCGTGCCTCACAGATTGGGAGGAACTTCGCGACGCCTTGCGATTTGATTATTACCTGTGGGAGCGTCCCAACAGCGTCCCAAACTGGCTCGAAGTTAGCTCGGAAGTAGAGAGAAAAGCCGATCACTGGAAAACCAAGCAGGAAACTATTCGTCGGGCTGGTTATTGGGAAAATGTGATTCCAATGTTCAAGACGATGGACCGGCGTCAGTGGAACCGCAACACGGCAGTGGCCTATTTCACCTCCGAAGTATTAAAGGTGGGTGAATTCAACCTGCCATGCTGGTATCTTTTCCACTATCAACAGGGAAATGTGAAGGCCTACAAGTATCAAGGAAACGCTCCCGAAGGAGGATATACTCCTTCGGAAGAATAGTTGAACTTATCCAGGAGCAAACTCGATATTCGAACCACGGATTACGATTTAGGAGTGCAGCACAATGAATCCGCAAAATTTTTTATCTAAAACCACAACACGCTGGTTTTGTCTATTAGCTATATTCCTACTTGTTACTGGGTGTACGAAAACACTTCAAGCGGGACAACCAGGTGGACCGGCCCCGGCGGTGGTGGAAATCTGGCATTCCCTGCAAGGGGCAGAGGCAGATGCCTTACAGGGACAGATTCAAACAATCACCAAGGCACATCCTGAGGTGATTATTAAACTTAAATATGAGCCAGAACAAAACTTTGTGGCTTTTTCCTACCAAGCGGAGGCAGGAGGGGAAGGACCAGAAATATTTATTGCTTCAAGGGATATTCTCCGCCAACTTTATGGGCAGGGAGCCTTAGCACCCACGGCCTATGTTGATCAGGAAGCATTTCCCGCTACGTTGGCTGGTTTCCGATTTGGAGGGGTGGGGTATGCTCTTCCTTGGTTGACAGACGTTCCTTTGCTGTACTTTAGAACGGATACAGCCAGTGTCCCGGCCAATTTAGCCGATCTTTTTTCAGCCAAAGGAGGGATTTCTCTCACGTCCTTAGCTACTGCCACTCTTTCAACCTGGTGGAATGGGCAAGGTGGGCAGCTGATCACGGGAGGAAAACCAGTTATCGATAATCCCAACAATGTCGCGTTTCTTCAACAACTCTCGACTTGGCAGGGCAACAAAGTTCTTCGAATCGATCCGAACGCTTTGACGGCCTTTGCGGGTGGGCAAACACATTATATGATCGAGGGGGCGAGTCAAGCCAAACTCTTAACTCAGCAAAATGTGCCCTGGGGAAGCGTACCACTGGACGCGTTGCTGAATGGGCAAGGACAAGCGCTGGTAGGCACGAGCTTGGGAATCGCCAATTCCGAGGTCGCAACGAATGACGAAATGAGGCCAGTGATTCAAACAGTTGAAAAAGCGCTGCTTACTCCGGGCGTGGAAGGGGCGCTGATGCAAGCTGGACACCTTCTTCCAGCCAATATGGGATATTATCGTCTTCCGGAAGCCCAGAAGGGTGTCTTTCCGCAGGTCGATAGCGCCCTAACTAAGGCTTGGCCTTTACAAGGAGATGCTCCTGAGTGGAAGTTGATTCCCTTGCAAGATGAGGCTTGGAGCAACGTTCTAACAGGAAACGCCTCGCCCCTGGAGGCCCTGGCAAGTGCTCAGGGGAAAGCCGGAAGTGCTTTATTAGCTAAGGGGCAGCCTTAATTGCAAATTAAAGTAGGGGGTGAAAGGGATGGATAACAAAGAATTAGAGTTAGTGATTATCACGGGTTTATCGGGTGCAGGAAGAACTCAGGCAATGCAAAGCCTTGAAGATCAAGGGTTTTTCTGTGTCGACAATTTGCCACCCACCTTTCTAGTGAAATTTGCCGAGCTTTGCGCTCAGTCCCGCGGAAAGGTCTCCAAGGCAGCGATTGTATGCGATTTGCGCGGTGGGGAATTTTTTTCGTCACTGAGTGAAGCCTTAAGTAATTTAGAGAAGGAAGGCTTTCATCTCCAGGTTCTCTTTCTGGATGCCTCGGATGAAACGTTAATCCGTCGTTATAAAGAATCCCGACGTCGGCACCCTCTTTCTCCTCATGGCCGGGTTTTAGATGGGATTCAAGCCGAACGCCAACAGCTGGAGGAGCTAAGAATTCGGGCTGACAACATTATTGATACGTCGGCCTTAACCTCTCAGCAACTCCGCAGTAAAGTAGCTAAGTTGTTTGGTAAAGCGCAGGGTCTGGAACAAATGGCTGTTTCTGTGATTTCCTTTGGTTTTAAATATGGGATTCCAATGGACGCGGACTTAGTCATGGATGTGCGGTTTTTGCCGAATCCGTTTTATATTGAAACCTTACGACCACTAACCGGAGAGCATCTGTTGGTTCAGGACTATGTCTTTGGCAATCCAATGGCCCAAGAGTTTATGGAAAAATTCTTGGCCTTACTTGAATACATCCTGCCTAATTACGTTAAAGAGGGCAAAAGCCACCTGGTCATTGGGATCGGTTGTACGGGTGGACAACATCGCTCGGTGGCCATTGCTGAACGGGTTGGGCAATTTTTAAAAGAACGTCATTATGACATCAGTGTCAAACATCGGGACGCCGCAAAAAATCAAAAGCATGGGACAGCGCGATGAAACCTAAACTAAGTGAGGAGTTCTTACGAAATTTAAAGTGGCTTTACCCCAATCTGAGAGTGAAAAGATGGTTTATCCTAGCGGTTGTGGGCATTTTCCTTTTTGCAACTGGGTTTTCGGTCATGAATGACGGCGTAGCACTCGGCTATGCTGAGTTACAGTTCCGGGAGGTTATCTACAGGGTGACGGGTAGTACCCCACACACAGCTGTGCCTGTCGGTGCCTTCATTATCGTTTTGGGGATTTTGGCCATCTTCATAGGTTTTAAACGCATGCTTTATTCTATTATTTCGACCGTGCTCCCAGATAACGAAGGGCGAATAGTGGATGTAATTTATGCACGCCATCATTTACGCAGAGGACCAAAAATAGTCGTGGTCGGTGGAGGTACCGGGCTCTCTGCCCTCTTGCGCGGCCTTAAACAATACAGTTGTAATCTCACGGCGATAGTTACGGTTGCCGATGATGGTGGGAGTTCGGGAAAATTACGCCTTGAAATGGGGATCCAACCCCCAGGGGATGTGCGCAATTGCTTAGTGGCTTTGGCTGATACAGAGGAGATTATGGACACACTTTTCTCCTATCGATTTGAAAGTGGAACCCTTGAGGGGCATAGTTTAGGAAACTTGCTTCTGGCAGGGTTAACCGATACGTTTGGTGATTTTCAAAAGGGGATTGAAAAGATCAGTAAAGTGTTTGCTATCCGGGGAAAGGTATTTCCTTCCACATTGGAACAAGTTATGCTGATGGCGGACTTGGAGGACGGTACCCGTGTCGAGGGGGAAACAGCGGTTCGGGTTACCGAGGGCAAGATTCACCGAGTTTACCTCGAACCCAGCGATTCTCGCCCTGTACCTGAAGCCTTGCTGGCACTTGAAGAGGCAGATCTTATTGTTTTGGGCCCAGGAAGCCTCTATACGAGTGTATTGCCTAATTTGTTAGTGGTAGGTCTCAGAGACAAAATCCGGGCAGTGAGCGCCCCCTGCGTCTATGTATGTAATGTTATGACGGAAAAAGGGGAGACGGACGGTTACCGGGTGTCTGACCACCTTAAAGCGATTCTAGACCATTGTGGTCCAAATTTTGTGGATGCGGTATTGGCCAATAAGGGAGAAGTAACAGCACCAAGTTTAAGGCGGTATGTCAAAGAAGAAGCCGTTCCGGTCATTACTGATCCCAAAGCAGTTGAACATCTGGGCGCCAAGTATTTTGAGGCGCATTTGGTGCAAGAAGGAGATGTCGTCCGCCACGATTCGGATCGGTTAGCAAAGGAACTTATCCGTTTGCTTTTTCGTTTAAAACCAATGGGAGAGCGAATTGCTTTAGTCGATGCTTATTTGCTCACCCAGAAACTCCGCCAAGAGTCATAAACACAACATACTCAGTGTTCTACCGCCCTATTCGCAGTTGGATGTTCGATGTTCGAACCAAGAACGACGTGTTACGTGCTGCGAAAAGAGACCTATTCTTTCTTCGATGTTCGATGTTCGATGTGCGAACCACGAACATCGATCCACGACCATCGAAAAGGGGTTGGTTAAATTGTCCTTTAGTGCAGTCACGAAAGAAGAACTGGCCCGCTTAAGCGGCCAGAAATCTTGTTGTGAGTTAGCGGAACTGGCGGCTTTGGTCCGTATGGACGGAACACTCCAAATTAGTGCCAATCAACAGTACGCCTTGAATGTGATTACCGAAAGTGCTCCGGTAGCACGTAAAATTTTTCGCTTGGCTAAGGATTTGCTCAAGCGTCCGGTGGATATTGTGGTTCGGCGTAAACTTAGGCTCCGAAAAAATAATTCATATTTAGTCAAAATCTATCTTCATGGCTTAGAGGACTTACAAAACTTAGGTCTGGTTGATGAAGCGGGACAAATTTACCCTGGAATCGCCCCTAACCTTATTAAAAAGCGCTGCGATCAAAAAGCTTATTTGCGAGGGGCCTTCTTGGCTGGAGGCTCGATCAATAATCCTGAAGGAGAATATCACCTTGAAATCGTTAGTAATGATCCGCAACATGCCAAAGCCTTATGTCAGTTGGTTAACCGTTTTAAATTAGGGGCCAAAGTTAGCATGCGCAAGCATTGGTATGTAGTATATATCAAAGAGAGTGAACACATTGTCGAGTTTATCGGCTTCATAGGAGCCCATCATGCCCTTTTGGAATTTGAAAACGTACGGGTGCTCAAAGATGTTCGGAATCAGGTGAATCGTTTGGTCAATTGTGAAACCGCGAATCTGGATAAAATTGTCGATGCTGCAGTGCGTCAGCTCGAGAACATTCAATTTATCGCGGATACGATTGGGTTAGAGGCTTTACCCTCCACACTTAGGGATATGGCTGAGCTCCGATTGGAATATTCAGATGCTAGTTTAAAAGAGCTAGGAGAAATGTTGCGGCCAAAAGTCGGTAAATCCGGAGTCAATCACCGGATGAGAAAAATCGATGAATTGGCGGATCGAATCAGGAACCAAAAAGGCAGGAAATAGGAGGGGCAATTCCCCCTGAATACAGATCCAAAAACCGAGGTTTGGAGGGAAATAAGGTGCGGTTAGGGTATGGATTGAATATAGAGCAAACTCAAAAACTTATTATGACACCAGAATTGCGCCAAGCAATTACAATTTTACAGTTATCCGCACTTGACCTTTCCACGTATGTTGAGGACCAGCTTATGGATAATCCCTTGCTGGAAACTCAAGAGGAAATTATGGATAGTAAGGGGGAAACAGAGGTTCCCGAGGCTGAAGGAAGCCTAGCCGACGAGAAATGGGATGTGGACTGGCAGGATTATTTCCAAGACCAGGATGAACATCGCGTTCGCCAAGAACGGGTGGTTGTGGAGGATAAGCAACGGTTTGATCCCTTTATCGCTTCAGCCCCGACGCTCTTAGAGCACTTGCTCGAACAACTCCATCTCCAAAAGGTCTCCTTTTCTTTAACCGTAGCGGAATACATTGTCGGGAACTTGGATGACAATGGTTGTCTTACCTTGTCATTAGAAGATATTGCTTGTGAAATGAATGTCTCCTTTGAAATGGCTGAAAAAGCGTTGGCTCTGGTGCAGACCCTGGACCCGTTGGGGGTAGGGGCACGAAATCTCGAGGAATGTCTGAGCTTACAGTTACCGCTCCTTTCAGACTATCCTCCGGAATTCCCAGAGTTTTTGAAGCATCTTGAAGATTTAGCGGCAGGACGATTGCAACGGATTGCCCATGCCCTGAAAATCCCGATCAATAAGGTTCAGGAAATGGCTGACTTGGTGCGGAAACTGGATCCTAAACCAGGTCGTAGATTTTCCAGTCTGGGAGAGGTGCGCTATGTTGTTCCGGATGTAGTGATCGAAGAAATCGGAGGGGAGTTTATTATCCTGGTTAATGACCTCACAGTACCCCGCTTAGGGATAAACAAGGCCTATCGTGAGGTCTTGAGCCATGAAGAGGGTACAGACACTCGTAAATTTGTAGAACAAAAACTAAATGCGGCGGCCTGGCTTATTCGCAGTATTGAGCAGCGGCGTCTTACGCTTTACAAAGTAGCAGATGCCATTGTGAGGTGGCAAACTGAATTTCTTCGCTATGGGATTCATTATTTGCGACCGCTTACGTTAAGGGATATTGCAGACGAAATTGGTGTTCATGAATCGACCGTCAGTCGGGCGACATCTAATAAATACGTGCAAACACCCCGGGGTATTTTTGAATTTAAATTTTTTTTTGCTAATAGTATGGGGCGAGGTCATAATCACGATTCCGAGATAACGACCGAGGAAATCAAACGGGCCTTGCGCGATATTATTTCATCAGAAAATCCCAAAAGCCCTTATTCTGATCAAAAGCTGGCTGATCTTCTCAAGGCCAAAGATATGGGGATTTCCAGGCGTACGGTTGCTAAGTACCGTGACGAGTTGGGGATTGGGGCGACGACGCTCAGAAAGCGATACTAGCCGCGAGAAGAGGCCGGGAGAAGTCACGGGGCCGGGAACGGTGATGGAGGCGCGAGGCGCTTAGAATGGAAACTTATGTTATAGAAGCCACTGGTGGAAAACGTTGCGGTTCTTCCAGTGGCTTTGGTCGGCTTAATTAATCTCAAGTACCGCGAGAGTTGGGGATTGCGACTGTGAGGAAGGGTTATTGACGGGGAGGCATGGGGAACTCAGGGTCAAGTACTTGAGAAATAAAAGATATTCTGTCGAATGAAAGGGGAAAATTAAAAAATATTCATGAAAGGTATTGAAATATCAGAATAAAAGCAATATACTGCAACTAAGCCTTTCTCCTTTCCAACCTCAAGCTCACCTAAAAGAAAGTGAGATGAGGAGGAGTGCTTACTAAAAAATAGTGTCTTTCGAAAAGTATTGAAAAAAATAATAAAAATAGGCTAGAGTATTAGAGAAGCCGAAGTATGCTAAAATTCTATTTTTGAATTTTAGCGACTTTGGCTTCTCGTTTTCTATTTAATTGGTAATAAAAGTAAAATACAAGAATATGTGGATTTTTACCCTGGCCCAGAGGGGAGTAATAACCACTCCCTCTGGATCTACCGATAGTTTAGGATTCTACGCAGGTCAAGTTTACGAAGAGGGGGTGAGGCTAAGGATGCTGGAAAGCCTAACTACACAAGCTAAAGGAGGTCGTGGAGTTACTATTAAATCTGAGTGCTTGGAAATTGATAATTCGGATTGATAAGGACGTCAATAGTTTATGCGGAGTTTAACAGGAGTAGAGTGATCTTATATAACGTAATTTGAGGGGGAGTCGTTAAATGGCAGCAAAGTTTTTAGCAGAAATGTTGGGCACGATGATTATACTTTTGTTTGGCTCGGGGGTAGTCGCTAACGTCTTATTGGGTAAGACAAAGGGAAATAACGGTGGCTTTTTTATGATTACAGCGGGCTGGGCATTTGGAGTTGCCTTGGCAATATATGCCACAGGGCCAATCAGTGGAGCACACTTAAATCCTGCGGTAACGATCGGGTTAGCGGCCACCGGACAGTTTCCTTGGGCAGAAGTGCCACTCTATATTGTGGCTCAGTTCTTGGGAGCGTTCATCGGTGCCGTGCTTGTTTACTTGGCTTACTTGCCACACTGGGCAGCAACGTCAGATCCAGAATTAAAATTGGCGGTTTTTAGTACCGGTCCGGCTATTCGAAATTATTCAGCGAACTTGCTGACTGAAATCATAGGTACCTTTATACTGGTCTTTGTAGGACTTTCCATTGGGATTACGAAATCGGCAACGACTACTGGCCTTAATCCGCTTTTGTGGGGTTTCCTAGTGTGGGGGCTCGGTGTATCTTTCGGCGGACCTACGGGATATGCGATCAATCCAGCCCGTGACTTGGGGCCCAGAATCGCACACTTCTTATTGCCAATACCAGGAAAAGGATCATCTGATTGGGGTTATTCCTGGGTGCCTGTCGTCGGTCCGATTATTGGCGGGGTACTCGGCGCTGTTTTATACAAAATGGTGTACATGGGCTAGAAATTATTGAAAACTAAGAATAAACTTAGAAAAATGGAGTGATTTATAATGAAAAAATACGTTTTGGCCCTCGATCAAGGTACCACCAGTTGCCGAGCCATCCTTTTCGACAAAGAAAGTAAGATTGTGGGAGTGACTCAAAAGGAGTTTGCACAGATTTACCCCAAGGCAGGTTGGGTTGAGCATGATGCCGAGGAAATTTGGAGTACACAGTATGGAGTGATCGCCGAGCTCATCGCGAAAACAGGCATTGCAGTCGATGAAATCGCGGGAATCGGTATTACCAATCAGCGCGAGACTACCGTCGTTTGGGATAAAAATACCGGCAAACCAGTGTATAATGCGATTGTGTGGCAGTGCCGGAGGACAACGGCTATTTGCGATGACTTAAAGGCTCAAGGATATGAAGATATGGTTCGGGAAAAAACAGGGCTCGTGGTGGATGCCTATTTTTCCGGAACGAAAGTAAAATGGATTTTAGATAATGTTGAAGGGGCTCGTGCCAAAGCAGAAAACGGGGATTTATTGTTCGGAACGACCGATACCTGGCTAATCTGGAAGCTTACTGGCGGAAAAGTACATGTCACCGACTATTCAAATGCCTCTCGGACCATGATGTTCAACATCCGTGAATTACGTTGGGATGAAGAACTGTTAAAGATGCTTGACGTACCACAAGGGATGTTGCCCGAGGTACACAATTCCAGTGAGGTTTATGGTAACACAGAGGCAGGGGTATTCTTGGGTTTTGAGATTCCGATCGCCGGTGTGGCTGGTGACCAGCAAGCAGCTTTGTTTGGTCAAGCGTGTTATGCTCCAGGGGATGCCAAAAATACCTATGGCACAGGTTGCTTCATGCTCATGAATACGGGCAGTAAAATACACACCTCAAAACACGGCTTGTTGACTACCATTGCGTGGGGCATCGATGGTAAGGTAGAATACGCCTTAGAAGGCAGTATCTTTATAGCGGGTGCAGCAATTCAGTGGTTGCGTGACGGTTTAAAAATGATTGATGTTGCCCCAGATTCCGAGTATTTTGCTAAAAAGGTTAAAGATACCGATGGAGTATATTTTGTTCCAGCTTTTGTTGGTTTAGGTGCTCCTTATTGGGATATGCGCGCTAGGGGTGGGATTTTCGGTCTGACACGGGGAACGACAAAATCTCATATTATTCGTGCGGCGTTGGATTCCTTAGCCTATCAGACCAAAGACGTTTTAGGTTCGATGGAGGCCGATTCGGGAATTACGTTAAAGTCTTTGAAAGTTGACGGTGGCGCGGTAGCCAATAATTTGCTTATGCAGTTCCAAGCGGATATTTTGGGAACTCGGGTTGACCGGCCTGAAATCATTGAGACGACAGCCTTAGGCGCTGCCTATTTAGCTGGTTTAGCAGTCGGTTTCTGGGCGAGTAAGGAAGAATTGGCAAGCCGTTGGTTGCTCGATCGGCGATTTGAGCCCGAGATGGCAGAAGAGAAGAGGACAAAACTCTATAAGGGCTGGTTGAAAGCTGTTGAACGGAGCAAAGACTGGGAAGAAGACTAAGTCCAAGAGACGCTATTAAAGTATTCATAAAATGCTTAAGTGATCATTTATTATGGATGGACGGAAAAAAATGATATAAGGCGGCTCAGAGAATAAGTGAAGCCACCAAAGAGGCCATTGCGAAACAACGGTTTTCTTTGGTGGCTCTCTATTTCGGGCAAGGAGGTAAGGTAGATGCGTCAGATCGAGACCCACGTAGTGGTAGTTGGAGGAGGAGCGACTGGGGTCGGCATATTGAGAGACCTTAGTCTGCGTGGAATTCCGGCGCTCTTGTTAGAACAAGGAGATTTGGCACATGGGACAAGCTCACGTTTTCACGGTCTTTTGCATAGTGGTGGGCGTTACGCGGTCAAAGATGATAAAGCAGCGCAAGAGTGTATAAAGGAAAATAAGATTTTGAAAAAGATTGCAGCACACTGCATTGAAGATACTTCGGGCTGG
Organism: Desulfosporosinus sp.; assembly: GCA_031292095.1. Classification (GTDB taxonomy): domain Bacteria; phylum Bacillota; class Desulfitobacteriia; order Desulfitobacteriales; family Desulfitobacteriaceae; genus Desulfosporosinus. The sequence continues at coordinate 12,542 of JARLHU010000093.1, read as the reverse complement.
TTTGTATACGTGAAGGGGGACGATCCGAACTATCTAGAGTTGTGGATCAAGGGGTGCGCACAAGTGGGAATCCCTGTTAAGGAGGTTGCGCTGGAAGAAGCTTTTCGGCTCGAACCCTTGTTAACTCGACAAGCAACACGTGTTTTTGAAGTGCCGGATGCTACCGTGGATGGTTTCAAATTGCTCTGGGCGAACGTGAAATCCGCAGAAAAATACGGAGGAAAGTATCAAACCTATTGTAAAGTTCAGTCGCTTTGGTTAGAAAATAAGCAAGTGATGGGAGTCTATGCCGAAGACCTCATCACTGGAGAAACGATTCAAGTGCGTAGTAAAATCGTAGTGAATGCTGCGGGACCTTGGTCGTCTGAGATTGCGTCGATGTCTGGCTATGACGTGCACATCCTGAAAGATAAGGGTACTCTATTAGTGTTTAACAAGCGGATGTTTAAGCGAGTGATTAACCGTTTGCGGACACCCGGCGATGGTGATATATTAGTGCCGCATGGAACCGTGACTATTTTTGGGACGACTTCACATACGGTCGAATTGCCGGATGATCATCAGGTTGATGAACAAGATGTAAAGTATTTGATCGATTTGGGCCAAAACTTGGTGGAGGAGATTGAACAACATCGAATTGTTCGAGCCTTCGCCGGCATTCGCCCTTTATATGAGAATGTTGACGCCTTCGACCACGAAGGACGAGGGGTTAGCCGAAATTTTGCTCTCATAGATCATGAAAAAAAAGACGGGATTGGCGGGCTCGTTAGTATTGTGGGTGGTAAGTTAACAACGTATCGCTTGATGGCCGAGAAAGTTACCGATTGGGTTGCCGTTAAATTAGAGGTCCAAACCGTATGCCGTACCGCTGAAGAACCCTTACAAAATGAACTAGCACCAGAAGTTTGGGATAAGGCACGCCAATTATTAGGAGCAGCGGCTGCGGACAAGATGATGGAACGTTTAAATGAACAAGCCGGATCCGTCGTAGAGGCTATAGCTCGTCAACCACTACTGGGGCAATTTGTCTGTGAATGTGAAATGGTCACTCAAGCAGAAGTTCTCCATGCCCTGCAAGATCCCGCAGTCCACTCGCTTGACGATCTTCGTCGTCAGACTCGTCTGGGAATGGGGACGTGTCAAGGTGCTTATTGTACCTATCGAGCGACCCCCATGCTTCAGGATGCGTTCGGCGGTTGGGAGAGAACCGTAAAAGAATATCAAATCCTCTTAGGTGAACGTTGGCGCGGGATAACCCCAGTTCTTTGGGGCGAGCAACTTCGTGAGAGTGAATTAGCACGAGCTTTGTTTTTGAACGTTTTGGGTTTCAAAGCCGAAGAAAGTGAGGGATGAACGAGATGTGGGATGCCGTAGTGGTGGGGGGCGGTTTAGCTGGTTGGATAGCAGGAATTCGAGCCGCCCAACGGGGCAAAAAGGTGCTTTTAGTCACCGAAGGAGTCGGAACACTCTTTTATTTCTCGGGGATTTTTGACTATGGAGATGTCGAGTGCTTGCGTCATTTTCCGAAACACCCCTATACCCTATTTGATGCACAGGCGATAGTTCAGGGCCAACACTTTGTCCAAGAGATCTGTCCGGACTATGTTCTGAATGACACACCACAGTTTGCCTTCACGGTCTTAGGTACGGTGCGGCAAGGGGACCTGATGCCGCGTAGCATGGCTCTTCCGGATCAACAGGAGCAGGGAGAGTTCGTACTTTTAGTGCCCGAAGGATTGAAAGATTTCTTTCCGGAGATTGTGGTGGACAACATGGCTCGAGAATTTCCCGGTTGGCAGGTGAGTGTAAAGCGGATGCAAGTCGATGCTCTTGCGGAATGGACCCGACTGGGTAAGAATGTGTCGAGCGTCGATTGTGCCAATATCTGGAGGTCGGAAGAGGGTCAAAGAGCTCTCGCCCATGAAATTGAAGAGATCAAAAGACAGTATTCGGAAGCGGTCAGGTTGCAAGGGAAGGTTTTCGTGGTTCTGCCCAGTCTGGTAAGGGAGTACTTTGATTCTTCACGCACAAAATCTTTTAGGGCTGAATTTTCTCTACCGGTTTTGGAAATGAGTTCCTTTGTACCCAGCCCGCATGGTCGTTATTTCGCGGAATATCTAAAGCATATCTTTACCGATTTAGGCGGCGAATTGATGATCGGGGCACGTGCGGTATCTATAAACGAAGAGCCAACGTCTGAAAGTCAGGCTAAGGTGTGTCAAGAGCTTATAGTGAACAGTATGGGTAAATCGTTGCGTTTGAAAGGCAAAAACTTCATCTTAGCGACAGGTGGGCTCTTAGGTGGGGGAATCAAAGTAGGTATGGCAAGACAATCGATATGTGAAGGCGTCTTTGATCTCCCTCTCTTTGTTCCAAAAGAGTGGAGTGAGCCCCAGTTCTTTGCTCCTCAGCCTTTTGCTCTGATCGGCGTAGAAACAGATCAATTTATGCGTCCCCTTGACCCTGCAAGTGGACAAGTGGTTTGGGATAATGTCTATGTCGTGGGAAGAATGCTGGCCCATTGGGATCCTTGGACCCAAAGATGTGGCGGAGGGGTATCGGTCACATCGGGTTACGCTGCAGCTGAATTAGTTTAGCGGACGGAGCATTTATGGAAGGGGAGGGGATCCTGGACTGTGGATTCAAGAGGTGAATTGGCAGCTCGATTGGATGCTTGTCAAAAATGTAATGTGTGTACTGCACAGTGCCCGGTGGCTAAAGTTAACCCGAATTTTATGGGTCCGAAAGGGTTAGGCCCGGATATGGAACGTTTCCGTAGAGGTCAGATTATTCTAGGTGAAACAACTTTGGATGATTGCTCTAATTGCAAGACCTGTGAACTAACGTGTCCATCCGGTGTCAAAATAACGGAGATGATTCTTGAAGCCCGGAGAGCAGTCAGCAAAGCACCACACAAAAACACATTGGGTTTGAAATTGCGCCTAAGAGGTTACGTTTTGGGTCGGGCAGAATATCTCGGCAAGCTCGGGGTCATATGGCCGACTATGACGAACCAAGTCTTAAAGATTAAACTTGTGCGCTTGGCTCTCGATAAAGCACTGGCGATCAGCAAGAGTGGCCCTTTACCAGCCTATAGAAAACCTCTGGAGGTGCGGGTGGATAAAGGCGGAAAAATTAGAGCAAGTGTTAGCCAACAGGTTGTTTATTTTCCGGGTTGTTATACACGATATAACGAAGCGGATACAGGACGGATCATGATCAAGGTCTTAGAGCATGTTGGATTTAAAACCATAGTACCTGATTTTCACTGCTGTGGCTTACCCTTAGAGGCGAACGGCCAGTTTGAGAAGGCAGAGAAGAACGGCCTGTATAACTTGGAGTTAATGCGACCCTATCTGGAAGCGGGCATACCGATTATTACCTCCTGTACAAGCTGCGGTTTGACCCTGAAAGAAGATTATCCAAAGTTGCCGACAACCTCGGCCCAGCACGTTGGAGCCCAGACGTATGATTTATTCGAATTCCTGTGGCAACTCTATGAAAAAGGGGAATTACCCCTTGACTTTCAGGAGGTTAAAACCTCCTACGGTTACCATCCACCTTGCCACTTAAAGGCCCAAGGAATCGGAATACCAGCGCTGCGAATTTTGGGCTTAATTCCTGGAGTGAAAATCCGCAATCTTGATGCGGGTTGTTGTGGCTTATCGGGTAGTTACGGCTTTAAGGCTGAAAAATACGACAAAGCGATGAAAATTGGAAGTACACTCTTTGAAGCGATCAATGTGGGGGCAGGTCGCGGGGATTTCCAAGCAATGACTACGGAGTGTGGCGTGTGTAAAGTGCAAATTCAGCATGGTACGGGCCTTCCTACGGAGCATCCTGTGCTCATTTTGGCTAAAGCCTATCGTCTTTATTAAATGAAAAGGGTTAGGAGTAAGGGATGACCTCTGATAGGCAGTTCCAATAGGGAATGCTTAATTAGAGGTTGTATTTTTCTCTAAATCGGGATTATATAGAGGAGCTATTTGAAGGAGTAGTGGGTTATAGTTCTGAACGGTTTATAGCATAATAAGGATGCTGATAAGCGCGGATCGTTAGGCGTATTATACAGATACTAGGGGGATGGCGAATTGGATTTTTTGAAGACTGTTATGTTAGAGAAGAAAATTGGGGCAACGATTCGTAGGGTAGAAGATCTGAATGAAGCAATCCACCATCCCAATATTGGGACTATCTTTCTATTAGGGGCAGACATTAATGTACTACCCTCCATAATTAAAAAGATTCACGCCGATAATAAGGTTTTATTAGTACACCTCGATATGCTGGAAGGTGCAGGTAAGGATAAAGCGGGGATCCACCTCTTGGCGAGAATGGGTCTGCGTGGTCTTGTGACAACCAAACCTAACCTGGTCAAATTTGCTAGTGGAGAAGGGATGGTGGTTGTTCAGCGCTTGTTTGTATTGGATTCAGAGTCAGTTAAAACAGGCATTAAGATGGCGTCCGCTGTCAAACCAGATGCGGTTGAAATCTTACCAGCGACCGTACCTCAATTTGTGATTCAGGAAATGAAGGATGCTTTGGGTATACCGGTCCTCGGAGGCGGTTTGTTGAGAACTGAAGAGGACGTAAGGCTTGCTATATCAAAGGGGATAGATGCTGTATCGACAAGCTTGCGTCATTTGTGGAATATGAACTTTTAAGCAATGATGCGCTCATCTCTGAATTTACGGTAGAAACCAAAACTGAGGATATTATGGACGGGATAAGGAAGGTTACTGAAATGAGAAGGACAAAAATTATTTGTACGATTGGCCCAGCGAGCGAATCCAGGGGAAAAATTCAACAGCTATTGACGGCAATAGCATCGCCGGTGATCTCAACGCGACGGCCATTTTAACTCCCACACAATCTGGCTTAACGGCGCGGATGATTTCTAAATATCGGCCCAAAGCACTTATCGTGGCGGCTACGCCCTTTCCGGAGGTTGCTCGAAAACTCGCTTTACAGTGGGGGATTGAACCTCTTGTGGTTCAGGAAAGCCCTGGGACTGATCAATTATTGTCAGTCGCGGTAACGGCTGCCCTTGATAAAAATTACATTCAAACTGGGGATATTGTCGTGATTTCGGCTGGGGTTCCCGTTGGTAAGGTCGGCACAACCAATATGATTAAAGTCCAAGTGGTAGGTGGGATACTGGCTAAGGGGACGGGTATTGGGAGAAAATCGTTTATGGGTACTGCCCGGATCGTCTATCTGCCTGAGCAGGATACGTTTAAGAAGGGTGACATTCTTGTTTCCAGCTTTACTGATGCTCGGTATGTTCCGCTGATTGCGCTGGCAGGGGCGTTAATCATACAGGAAGCTGGCGTAACGTCTCATGCTGCCATTGCGGCTTTAGAATACGGTATCCCGGCTATTATAGGTTTACCCGATATTATGACTATAATTGCCGAGGGACAAAGGATTACAGTAGATGCCCTTGCAGGAGTTATTTATGAAGGCGCAGTTAGTATTTTGTAATATGGGCCGGAAAGTGTCTTGTCTGGCAGGAAAATTCAACTTAATGAAGAAGTAGTGAATACTGACATTATTTGCTGGAGTATTTTAATGTGGCAATTCTAATGTTGGACTAATGCAAGTTTGGAGAGTAGGAAGTTTCTTTTTTCGGCATACTAAGGTATCTCTTTGGTATGATAATACCGATAATCGGGACCCCGAACCCTTGGGTCAAAGTGAAAGGGGATTTTTGTATGAACAAAAAAAGCGTAAAAGATGTGGAGGTACGAGGAAAACGAGTGCTTGTCCGGGTGGATTTTAATGTTCCCTTGGATGAGCAAGGACAGATTACAGATGATACTCGCATACGAGCCTCCCTCCCCACGATTGAATATCTCGTCAAAGAGGGAGCTCGCGTCATTCTTGCTTCCCATCTTGGGCGCCCAAAAGGGAAAGTCAATCCGAAATATTCCTTAGCACCCGTTGTCAAGCGTTTAAGTGAGTTGTTGGGGCAAACAGTGCAACTTGCTGGGGACTGTGTCGGAGATGTAGTCAGGGAAGCGGTAAACAAGCTTCAAGATGGGCAGGTGCTATTGTTGGAAAATCTTCGCTTCCATGCCGAAGAGGAGAAAAACGATCCGACGTTTGCCCGAGACCTGGCAACGCTTGCTGAACTATATGTCAATGATGCGTTCGGAACTGCGCACCGTGCTCATGCGTCCACTGAAGGGGTAACCCACTATATACCTGCCGTGGCAGGTTTATTGATGCAAAAAGAAGTTGAATTCATGGGCAATGCCTTAGAAAGGCCGGAACGACCCTTTGTAGCCATTATCGGCGGTGCCAAGGTGAGCGATAAGATTGGCGTGATTGACAACCTCCTAGATAAGGTCGACGCCTTGATTATCGGCGGAGGGATGGCGAATACTTTCCTAAAAGCGCAAGGTTTTATGGTGGGAAAATCCCTTCTCGAAGAGGAAAAAGTGGAACTAGCAAAGCAAATTATCGAGAAAGCCAAAGCAAAAGGTGTATCCTTAGAATTACCGATCGATGTGGTGGTGGCCAAAGCCTTCGCAGCCGATGCTCCTCACCGTACGGTGAGTGTGGCTGAAATTCAAGAGGACGAAATGGCTTTAGATATAGGTTCGGCCAGTGCAGAAAAGTTTGAGGCTTTAATTTCAACGGCTCGGACGGTGATCTGGAACGGTCCAATGGGTGTCTTTGAAATGGACGCCTTCGCTAAAGGAACCGAGCGAATTGCCCAAGCGGTTGCCTCCTGTGGGGGGATCACGATTGTTGGTGGCGGGGATTCTGTGGCAGCTGTGGAAAAAATGGGGGTTGCGGATCGCATGACCCATATTTCAACAGGGGGCGGCGCTTCACTGGAGTTTCTGGAAGGAAAAGTGTTGCCCGGTGTTGCCGCGCTAAACGAGAGAAGTGGAGGGTAATATATGGCAAACCGACGGCCGGTTATCGCTGGCAACTGGAAAATGTTTAAAACCGTCAACGAGGCAGAGGATTATGCGGTGAGGTTCTTAGAAGAGGTTAAGGAGGTTACAGAACTCGACATTATCCTGTGTGCTCCATTTACAGCACTTCATCCTCTGAAAAACGAACTGGAAGAAAGTGTTGTGCACTTAGGTGCTCAAAACATGTCTTGGGCGGACCAAGGTGCCTATACAGGGGAAATATCTGCTCAGATGCTACTCGATGTCGCCTGTACGTATGTCATTCTCGGCCACTCTGAACGGCGAGAACTGTTTGGAGAAACGGATCAAGAGATCGCTAAGAAGGTGCAGAAAGCGTTAGCTGCGGGATTGAAACCGATCCTTTGTGTAGGGGAAAATCTGAACGTCCGCGAAGAAGGAAAGGCCGCAGAGCGGGTCAAAGGTCAGGTCTCTCTCGCTCTTTCCAGCCTATCGGCAGAGGAATTGAACCCAATAGTTATTGCTTACGAACCGATCTGGGCGATTGGAACTGGGAAAACTGCCTCGAGCAAAGATGCCCAAGAAATGTGCGCCGCAATCCGTACCACCCTGACTGGTCTCATGGGGCCTGCCGCAGAGAACGTGCCCATTCTCTATGGCGGAAGTGTCAAGGCGGAAAACATTGCGGAGCTTTTAAATGAGCCAGATGTCGACGGCGCGCTGGTTGGAGGAGCAAGCTTAGATCCCCTAAGTTTTGCGAAACTTGTCCAGAACGCTGCTGCCGTCGTTGCACGTGTGGAAGGGATATAGAGATGGAGATTAAGCCACTGCTCCTCATGATTTTAGATGGCTGGGGTCATCGTGACGCTCTCGAAGGAAATGCCATTGCTCAAGCCAATTTACCAAACTTTCGGCGCTTGGAAAAAACCTACCCCCACACCTTCCTTCAGGCCTCGGGAGAAGCAGTAGGCTTACCAGACGGCCAAATGGGGAATTCTGAAGTTGGGCATCTGAACATGGGTGCTGGACGGGTGGTCTATCAGGAATTGACTCGAATCTATAAAGCGATTAAGGATGGAACGTTATATCAGAATCCTGTCTTGATCGAAGCGATGGAAAGTGCCCACAAGCATAACAAGGGCTTCCACTTTTTGGGCCTACTCTCTGACGGAGGAGTTCATTCCCATATAGCGCACTTGTTTGCCCTTTTGGAGATGGCAAAGAAACATGGCTTAGAAGAGGTGTATGTCCACGTCATTCTCGATGGCCGCGACGTCTTGCCTCAGAGTGCCAAACTTTATATCACCCAACTGGAACAGAAACTCAAGGAGCTAGGGATTGGTAAAATCGCCTCGGTGAGCGGCCGCTACTACGTGATGGACAGAGATCATCGCTGGGAACGCTTAGAAAAGGGCTACCAGGCTTTAGCTATGGGCGAAGGAAAATACGCGGCTAGTGCTTTAGCGGCCTTGGAGAGTTCCTATGATGTACGTGTGACGGATGAATTCGTGCTTCCGACCGTGATTGTTGATGAGGATGGAAAACCGGTGGGCACTATTCAAGAGGGGGACAGTGTACTTTTCTTTAACTTTCGTTCCGATCGGGCTAGGGAAATGGCCCATGCCTTCGCAGACGAAGAGGTCACGGAGTTTGCCTGCCCCATTCACCCGCGAGTCCACTTTGTGTGTATGACTCAGTATGAGGACACGATCTGCGCACCGATCGCGTTCCCACAACAAAATCTTAAAAACACGTTGGGAGAAGTTCTTTCGCAGCATGGGTTAAAACAGTTGCGGATTGCAGAAACTGAAAAATATGCCCATGTAACTTTCTTTTTTAACGGTGGAATCGAAGAACCTGATCCCGGTGAGGAACGAATCCTTATTCCTTCTCCTAAAGTTGCTACCTATAACCTTCAACCTGAAATGAGTGCGCCGGAATTAACCAAAACCCTCCTTGAACAATTAAAGAAAAACACTCATGATGTGATCATTCTTAACTTTGCCAACCCGGATATGGTCGGACATACTGGTATGTTTGACGCAACCATCAAAGCGGTGGAAACGGTTGACAAATGTCTGGGCGAGATTTATGATGAGCTGCAAAAAATGGGGGGGACCCTCCTCGTGACCGCTGATCATGGCAATGCCGAAGCCAAGCTGGATCTAACTACGAAGCTTCCTCTGACTGCCCACTCCACAAATTTGGTGCCGTTCATTCTGATCGATGCTAAGTTCAAAGGGCGGGTCCTACATGAAGGTGGCGCTTTGTGCGATGTTGCACCCACCATCTTGGAATTACTCAATATTCCGAAACCCGAGGAAATGACCGGAAAATCACTAATTGTTATAAAATAAAGGAGGATATTTTAATGAGTTTTATTACGGATGTCTATGCGCGTGAGATTTTGGATTCTCGAGGAAATCCGACGGTAGAAGTAGATGTTGTTCTCACAGATGGTGTCATTGGTCGTGCGGCTGTCCCGTCAGGTGCTTCTACAGGGGCTTTCGAAGCAGTGGAACTCAGGGACGGAGATGCTACCCGTTATATGGGGAAAGGGGTACTGCAAGCAGTTGAAAATGTCAACCTGTTAATTGCCCCTGAAGTAGAGGGACTGAATCCTTTCGACCAACCTGGCTTAGACCGGATGTTGATTGAACTCGATGGTACTGAAAATAAAGGTAAACTGGGAGCGAATGCGATCCTAGGGGTATCCTTGGCTACCGCTAAAGCGGCCGCCGAATCGCTTGGGTTACCCCTTTATCAATATTTGGGGGGAGTTAATGCTAAAGAACTTCCAGTACCCATGATGAATATTTTAAATGGCGGTAGTCATGCTGATAACAATGTGGACATTCAGGAATTTATGGTTATGCCAGTCGGAGCGTCGAGCTTCGCTGAGGCCTTGCGCATGGGGACAGAAGTGTATCACAATCTGAAAGCTGTTTTAAAAGAAAAAAACCTTTCGACCTCAGTGGGGGATGAAGGCGGTTTTGCGCCCAACCTTGCCTCCAACGAAGATGCGTTACTCTGCATTGTAGACGCTATTCAAAGGGCAGGATATGTTCCTGGAGAAGATGTGGCTTTAGCTCTTGATGTGGCAGCCTCAGAAATTTATGAAAATGGCATCTATAACTTAGCGGGTGAAGGGGTCAAGAAAACCTCGGACGAGATGATTGATTTCTATGAGGGTCTGATCAAACGGTATCCGATTGTTTCCATAGAAGATGGACTGCATGAAGACGATTGGGAAGGCTGGGGCAAATTGACCGAGCGTCTGGGAGATCGCATTCAGCTCGTTGGAGACGATATATTTGTGACCAACCCGGAGCGCTTGGCCCGTGGAATTAAAGAGAAATGCGCCAACTCAATTCTGATTAAGCTCAACCAAATCGGAACCTTAACCGAAACCTTAGATTGCATTGAAATGGCCAAGCGGGCAGGATATACGTCAGTCATTTCTCACCGTTCAGGTGAGACGGAAGACGTCACTATGGCCCATGTTGCTGTTGCCGTCAATGCAGGCATGATCAAAACGGGGGCTCCGGCACGGACAGAACGTGTGGCCAAGTATAACGAACTCCTTCGAATTGAGGAGGAACTTGGGGAGAGTGCAGTTTATCGCGGCAGGAAAGCATTAGCTAGGTAGGTGGCGCCATCGCTATCACGCTTGATTACGAAGCGAGCGTGGCAAAACCTCGGGGTAATACCTGATGTGCGTCGCTCCTTGCCATCCTTGGCACCGCGACATCAGTCCATCACGACACCTAGCCATCAATGGCGGTGTTCTAACCTCGGTCGTCCTGACCGAGTCATGGCGGTGTTCTAACCTCGAACATCCTTGTTCGAGTCATGGACAAGTCCCGTTGCCACGCTACGCGCTTCGTAATATAAGCGTGATTGACGCGATTCTGCTGGATGGTTTGGCTTTGCAAGTTCACACCATCCGGGTCTGGGAACGACGGGGGAATGGATTTGAATTGTTGCGCTCCAAAGCTTCTTGAGTTTTGATGGGGCTTGTGCTAAGATGAAGTTATTCGTGATAAATACGTTTAGTTATAGGTGACAAAGGGTTGCCTATGGAGGGGTGAGTTAATTGGTAATTGCTTTAGTTATTCTTTTGATCCTTAGCTCTTTAGGACTCATCGCGGCCGTATTACTCCAGTCCGGAAGGAGTGCCGGATTGTCGGGAGCTATTACTGGTGCAGGAGAGACCATGTTCGGGAAAAAGAAAGGTCTGGATGAATTGTTCGCGAAACTCACCGCTATTTTAGCGGGTGTATTTCTGCTGAGCTCTCTGGGTTTAGGTATGTTGCTTAAGTAGTAGAACCTGATTGGTGCTCAATTTTTACCCAATAAAGCCAAATTAACGAGGGACACTTCATTTGAGGTGCCCCTTTCGTGCTATATTAAAGGCATTAGGCATTAGGCAAAAACAGGAAATTCATGTTATACTAAAATACTTAGCGAGAGGAGGAATAGTATGCCTAACGAGGGGATTAAAATCGTCTCTGAAAATCGCAAAGCCTTCCACGATTATTTTATTCAGGATAGAGTCGAGGCAGGGATCATCCTTACCGGGACAGAAATAAAATCCATCCGTAACGGGAAAGTGAATTTGAAAGACAGTTATGCCCGCTTGAATGATGGCGAAGTTTGGGTCTATCAAATGCATATCAGCCCTTACGAACAGGGAAACCGATATAATCATGATCCATTGCGGCCACGTAAATTGTTACTGCACCGTGCTGAAATCAATAAATTAGTCGGAAAAATTCAGCTACAAGGATTGACCCTCATCCCAATTAAAATTTATTTAAAGCAGGGTATGGCTAAAGTGGAATTGGCAGTCGGGCAAGGAAAGAAAAATTACGATAAGCGTCAAGTTCTTGCCGAACGAGAAGGCAAACGTGATATTGAACGGGCTCTTAGGGATCGAAATAAAAGTTCTTAGAATTATGAGCAAAAATATGGTCTGCCATAAAAAAGTAAATATTCCATAGATCTTCAGCTTTGCTTTTAACTTAAATATGTTATACTATGAATGTACACTTTTTATATGGGGGCGTTCTAGACTCGCTCGGAGAAGTGGTGGCAAGAGTTGCGCGTCGAGATTCCACCTGGTCTCGTTAAACGGTGGACCTTTATAATTGCAAACAACGAATACGCTCTAGCTGCTTAAGTGCCGCTAGCATTCTGCCTTCTGAACCTACGGTGAAGGGCCAGGGTGTCAAAACAGTAGGTTGCTCTAACAACAATGCTCGGAGTTGCTTAGAAAAGATTATCGAGCTAGCCTGAAATGAATCCTTGCCTTTAGGAGTCACGACTGGCGAAACTTAAATTGAAGGATACACGCGTAGACGCTTTTGTGGCGGCTCTTCGATACAGGGGTGCAAATCCCCTCGCCTCCACCATCTAAACCCTCGAATTTTGGTGGAGATACATAGCGAAAGCCTTGAGGTACATTAAATTGTACAGCCTCAAGGTTTTTTTCAATGTTAGAATAAAATTCTCAATTATAGGAGGACATGTTATGAAAATTTCCAAGAAAGATGCGTTGTTTTGGTTTGAATTCTTTGCAATATTGCCAGAGGATGAGGAAGTTATGACAAAACAAGAAGAAATCATTTACGCTACCTTTGCACAAATTGAGGC
>JARLHU010000092.1 GCA_031292095.1 Desulfosporosinus sp. | reverse complement strand
GAGCGCCAGGAGAGCAGGGAATCCAAGGAGAGCAGGGAGCGCCAGGAGAGCAGGGAATCCAAGGAGAGCAGGGAGCGCCAGGAGAGCAGGGAATCCAAGGAGAGCAGGGAGCGCCAGGGGAGCAGGGAGCGCCAGGAGAGCAGGGAATCCAAGGAGAGCAGGGAGCGCCAGGGGAGCAGGGAGCGCCAGGGGAGCAGGGAGTCCAAGGAGAGCAGGGAGTCCAAGGAGAGCAGGGAATCCAAGGAGAGCAGGGAATCCAAGGAGAGCAGGGAGTCCAAGGAGAGCGGGGAATCCAAGGAGAGCAGGGAGTCCCAGGAGAGCAGGGAGTCCAAGGAGAGCGGGGAATCCCAGGAGAGCAGGGAGTCCCAGGAGAGCAGGGAGCCCAAGGAGCTACAGGCGCTCAGGGGGCAACGGGTCTCAGTGGCCTGGGATTTCCATTAATAGCTCCAAGTAGTTCTCAAATGGTTTATGTTAGTAAAGGCGGTAATGACATTACTGGAAATGGAACAATTAACAACCCTTTTGCAACAATACCTAGAGCTATGACTTCTATTGTCGATGCTACTCCGACTAAACGATACTCTATTATGGTGGGCCCAGGAAACTATATTGAGAGCTTTAGCTTGAAAGCTAATGTAATAGTTATTGGAGTTGATCCGTTATTGGTGCGTATCGGTTCAGAAAGTAGTTATATCGATATCAATGATCCAACATGGTCGGTAAGTGGAGATAACAGGTCAGGTTTTAAAGAAACAGCTTTGGTTGCTTCCACCTTAATTTTTGATTTTACCACTCAACCATACGCCGAAGGTGAATTGTATTTTGAAAATGTCCGATGTAATTTAACGCAACGCTAGTGAAAGTATTGAGATGAAGTTCATACAAATATTTGGTATAATATGAGAGTATGAAAATGTTTTTATGTGGGAAGGAGTATTTCCATGGAACGTAAGTTTAAGGTTATCCTTAGTTGGGATGAAGAAACTAGGGTTTATGTGGTGACAGTTCCTGCCCTGCCTGGATGTGTTACACAAGGTAAAAATAGGGAAGAAGCGTTAGAACGGGTTGCGGAGGCAATACAGGTTACATTAAAGGGTTTGAGCGCCACAGGGCAGCCATTACCTCAAGGGTCCGGTGAGGCTTTTATCAGCGAGGTTGTGGTATCTGCATGACACGCCTGCCAAGGGTGGCCGGGAAGGATATCATAGCTGCTTTAAAGAGAGCCGACTTCGTTGAAGTTCGAACTGTTGGTAGCCATCGGTTTCTAAGCCACAAGGATGATCCCACACGATGGGCAACAGTGGCCTATCATGGCAAGGAAACTTTATCCTTACAGGTCTTGTCAACGATTCTTCAGACAACTAAACTGACTGTAGATGAGATCATCGAGCTGCTATAATTGGTCAGGTAAAGAGAAACGTGACTAATGATTTTCAATTCAACGCAACGCTAGTGAAATTAGCTAGAGTAGGGGCAAGAGATTCCCTACTCTTTTTATATTAAATGCAAGCACATAGATAGGGCGTCTGGTGAATATTGCGCGGCACTGCTGGTACTCTTCCTGAATGCGACGAAGACAACGTTCAATAATTGCAACTTTATTGAAGACAACATCATCCACCATATACACTCTCCCTGGCTGAAATATGTCTGAGGATTTCTGCTCTTTCTTCATTTAGTAAGGCATACTCTTTGAGAGTTCGTATTTTAAATTCGGCTAGTTTCTTGGGGTCATCGGAATAAATTACTTGACCTAAACCAAGAATTTGTGCTTTGAAGACAGTAGAGGCTTGCCTGAAATCAACTAAATCAACTTCTCGACCTACCTCTGAAACGAGTGCCTGAGCTAAGATATAAAGATCATAGGACGTAATTTCTTTAGCACTAATAAAAGCAATGTCAATATCGCTATCTTCCCGAAAATAACCTTTTACGGATGAACCAAAAAGAATTAAAGTTTGAGGCCTTAATTCTTTAATAAGATACTCTTTAACTTTATTTAACGTGTTATCGGTGATATTCAACTTATTTCCCTCCCTGCATTTACGCTGGGGCTCCAATCTTTTTTATTCCAATATTTTCTATTTAATTATACCATAAAAATAAGCAAGCTTCTACACTTAGGCTAGTAGCTCCTAGGCGGAACATCGTCGCGAGCCTCATTTATTGTCTTTTAGTGTAAATTTAATTGAGCTTTATAATTTTCAAAATTCCACAGTACATATAACGGGAGGTTTAATAGTCCATTATCGAAACGGAGATTAGAAAGCGATGTACGAATAGCAAGTATCGTCTCATATTTTGCCCTATAAACTTTTAGACTCTGAGCCTGAATATTTTCGCTTGCTTTAGCCTCAACCGGAATGACTCTGCGCCCATCAGAAAAAATAAAGTCAACTTCTGCAGTAGCATCGGAGGTCCAATAATAAATGCTCCGGATACCCAAAAATGAGGATAATTCCTGCAGAACAAATTGCTCCGTAAGCGCACCTTTGAACTCTTCAAAAACTCGAATGCTTTCAGTAATGGTCTGAGGAGATAACTCACTCATGACACGCAGAAGCCCAATATCAAGATGGTATAGTTTGAAGGACTTTAAATCCTCGTAGGCCTTTAAGGGCAAAGCGCCTTTGGTGATTCGCCCTACTCGTCTAATTAGGCCGCTATCAATAAGCCAAAGGAGTGCATCCTCATACTCTCTTGCTCTTGCACCCTCCTTCACCAAGCCGTAAATAAACTTTTTATTCTCCTTTGCAAGCTGCGAAGGAATACTATTCCACAGATATCTAAGCTTTGGTACAAGTGAGGACGGGGCGTGTTTAGAAAAATCCTGTGTATAGGTATCCAGAATGGCAAGCTGTTTTTCTTCAACCCTTGCAAAATCACGATCATCCAGCCATGCCTGTACCGGAGCAGGCATACCCCCGATAATAAAATACAGCTTCAAATTGTCGGAGAGCTTATCTACAAAAGCCTTTGGTAGCGGCTCAAGAATCGATTTCCTTATAAATTCACAAAGCATTTCTTCACCGCTTGCGATCAAAAACTCCTCAAAGGTTAAAGGCTGCAAGGTCAAGAAATCCACCTTTCCCACAGGAAAAGAGGTTCCCTTATGCAAGGTAACACCGAGTAGAGAACCAGCGCAGCAGATGGGGTACTCCGGGGCGTTTTCAGCAAAATACTTCAGAGCAGTTAAAGCTCGGGGGATCTCCTGAACCTCATCAAATATCAATAATGTCTTTTCAGGGATAATCTTTTTACCATGTAAAGCTCCCAGCATATCGATGATACGTCCGGGTTCAATTACTCCGTCAAATAGCTCCGCTAAATTGCCTGCATTCTCAAAGTTAATATACAGAACATCATCAAAGCAGGTTTGTCCAAACTTATTTAAAAGCCAGGTCTTTCCGACCTGCCTCGCTCCCTTTAATATTAACGGTAGCCTACCTTTTTTTTCTTTCCATGTTTTCAAATCATCAAGCAATTTTCTGTGCATAAACAACCTACTCTCGCATTTCGATAACCTTACAATATCATTTATATCACATTTTGTAAATCAATTATTAATTAATAGTCACATTTTAATAACCGTATTCATTAGATATGCGGTTCAAAGTACAATCGAATACTTCTTACAACGCCGGGAGTGTGACTTTTAAAGTTTATTAGCGTCGTAACTAAGGGACCAAAAGATGATAAATGGTCGCTGGTAGACAAAACAAAAAGGACCTCCGATGGAGGTCCTTTAAAAGAAATAACTATTCTTGCAAGAATTCTTGAACGTAAAGATTTCCATAGGCACTTCCGTAAGCGATCCCTACGCCGACGTTCGTGAAACGAGGATCCAGAATATTGGCTCGGTGGCCAGGGTCAAGCATAAGGGCCGCCATTGCCCCACTAACAGAGTTATTGCCGGCAATATTTTCTCCGGCCCAGCCAACTGTAAGGCCAACTTGCTGCATCATGGCCCATGGGCTACCGTAGGTCGGAGAGGTATGATCAAAGTAATTATTTACTTTTAGGTCGTTGGCTTTCGCACGCCCGACTGAGGCTAGGCGAAGGTCTAAGGTTACTGGGCTAACCCCAGCAGCGACACGTTCCTGATTGATCATATCGACCATGAGTTGCTCATCTGCTGTTAAGGCTGTAACAGTAGGAATGACTGGGAGCGATGGAGTAGTAGTAGATGGAGCGGTAGTAGTCGAAGATGGGGCGGGTGAGGTAACCGTTACTGGGATAGAAGTGGGTTGGGTAGGGATATTTTTCAAGGAGACAACATTGCCACTGCTGCTAGGTTGCCCAGTACTGACTGAGGGAGATTGAGCTTGGGTGGTTGTTGGGTTCGCAATAGTCGTAGTGGTTGGTGTTGAAACTGTGGTTTGAGTTCCTTGGGTGGGATAAGTAACTGTAACAGGGATGGAGGTAGACTGGACATTTTTCAAGGAGACAACATTGCCACTGCTGTTAGGTTGTCCAATACTGACCGATGGAGATTGAGCTTGGGTGGGCGCTGGGTTTTGAATGTTCGTAGTGGTTGGCGTTGAAACTGTGGTTTGGGTTCCCTGACTTGCTGCGGGTGTTACCTGAGTTGTCCCGTAAGCGGAAGATCGGAGGGTCGCAACCGAACCGGATAAAGGCTGAGGGGCGCCTATGTTAATGGCGGCTTGTACTGGTAAGGCGACTGCGGTCATTAGAACACCGATTTGAATTCCGAGTAGAAACTTGAACTTTTTTTGCATAAATAATCCTCCTCAAGGTAATTTTAGGGAGAACTTGTCGATAATTGTAGTATAACATGGCGGGTTGTCGGAATAAACGGTAGATTCTTACAGCCGAAAAGTAAGATGGCGATGAGCATGATAACTACGTTTGATAAGATAAAGGAAACACAGTAATATTGAGGAAGGTTGAGTTTGGAAATTTCCCTCAATGAATAAAAAGAGGTATAATAAAGGCTAATATCTTTGCAGTGTGACCCTGCGTTCAGTGCTTTTCCTGGACGGGGTACGGATATTTTGGGGGACTTGTAAGGGGGATCTTAAGTGCAGGCGAAAGTAGTACTGAAATATTGTCCGGACTACACAGCGGATGTGGAACTGCGTTTAAGGGAAGGGCTTGCTGAATTGGGAGGTATGACTGAGTTTGTAAAGCCTGGTCAAAGGGTTTTGCTGAAAGTCAATCTGCTCATGAAGAAACGGCCGGAAGAGGCGGTCACGACCCATCCGAGCGTCGTTGAAGCAGTGGTTCATCTTGTTCAGGAAGCCGGTGGAGTTCCGATCATTGGCGACAGTCCGGGTGGACCGTACACGGTGAGTGCACTTCAAGCGATTTATACCCGTTCGGGCTTACGTGAGGTGGCAGAGCGGACCGGAGCAATTCTTAATGAAGATGTGGGGCAAACGATCGTTCAGTACCCGGAAGGGAAACTCGCTAAAAGTTTAACCGTTACCAACTGCGTTCTGGAGGCTGATGTAGTAATCCCACTTTCTAAGTTAAAAACACATGGTATGATGACCTTTACTGGTGCAGTTAAGATCCTGTTTGGAGTCATTCCCGGGCTTCTAAAGGCTGAATATCACTTGAAAATGTTCAAAATTACAGATTTCGCTGACCTATTGGTGGATATTGCTACTTGGGTACAACCCGCGTTAAGTATCATGGATGGGGTTGTGGGGATGGAGGGGGATGGGCCTTCGGCAGGTAAACCCCGAGACATCGGCGCACTTATTTTGAGTACAGACCCCTTCGCCTTGGATGTCGTAGCTGCAGATCTTATCGGCTTAAAACCAGAAAAAGTGCCAACGCTGATGGCTGCACGTGCTCGAGGTCTAACTAGTCGCCTGAATGAAATTCAAATAAAAGGGGATTCGCGCTCGCTTTGGCGAATTCAAAATTTTATAATTCCTAAAGCAATATCCACCAACTTTTTCGATATGATTCCACTTCCGAGGAACGTCAAGAGGTTCGTGCTCAACCGTGTACGTCCTCGTCCGATTTTCGTGCATGAGACCTGTGTAGGTTGTAGTGATTGTGTCAATAATTGTCCTCCTAAGGCTTTGACCATGAATGAAAACCAGCGTCCAATTGTAGATCTGGAGGCTTGTATTCGCTGCTTTTGCTGTCAGGAGCTTTGTCCTCATCAAGCTGTAAAGCTCTTTAAGCCTTGGCTGGGAAGAAAACTACTTAAGTAGAGGCAATTCATGAATTACCCCTACACATAGGCGGGTTAGCTAGTAATTGTCTTTTGACTGGAGGTTGTTTTGTAAATGACAGAAAGTGTGCTAGTTATTGATGTAGGATCCGGCACCCAGGATATCCTTCTCTATCAGCCAGGGAAAAGCATCGAAAATTGTCCGAAGTTTATTGTTCCTAGCCAAACCCAGATTGTTGCGGCTCAGATTCGAACAGCCACTGCTCAGAGGCAGGGAATCTTTTTGCATGGACACTTGATGGGCGGGGGAGCGTGTGCTCTAGCCTTGAAAAAGCATATAGCTGAGGGTCTCAAAGCTTACGCAACCGCTCAGGTAGCCTTAACGTTTAACGATAACCTGGCTCATGTAGAGGGGATGGGAATCGTACTATGTGAAGAAGTACCAGAATTGGCAACTCCCATTTGGATGGGCGACATTGATCCGTCTGCGCTGAGACAGGCTATTGAAGCATTTGGCCTGGAGTATCCTCAGAAGTTGGCGGTTGCCGTGCAGGATCACGGTTATTGTGTTTCAGAAAGTAACCGAACCCTACGCTTCCGACTCTGGGAAGAGTTTGTGATGCAGGGTGGAGACCTACATAAATTAATATTTACTCAGGCTATTCCGGAGGTGTTCACGCGAATGCAGGCAACTCGGGAGATTGTGCCTGAGGCAATCCTGACAGATACCGGGACCTGTGCGCTCTTAGGGATAATGTCTGACCCTTTGGTAAAACCTCACCTGAATAAAGGGATTTTGGCTGTCAATATTGGAAATTCTCATACCCTGGCTGCAGCTATTTGTGGGGATCGGGTCTATGGAATCTTTGAGCAACACACGAGTATGTTTGATTTAGAGAGTCTCTCCAAATTCATTCAACGTTTTCAGACGCTTGAATTAACTAACGCCGAAGTTTTTGGACAAGGAGGGCATGGCGCAACGCTTCATCCGGAAATGCAACCAGGTTGGGATTTTATCGCGGTAACCGGTCCTCGAAGAAGCCTTGCCAAACCCCTTGGTTGGTATGAAGCAGCCCCCTATGGAGATATGATGCTAACGGGGTGTTTTGGGCTTCTTTCCGGGATGGGGATTATTTAGGTCACTATAAAAAATATTTGGAGCTTCAAGGAATTTTTGGATAAATGGAGAATTAAATATAGATACGAAAAGTTTTTGGCGCAAGTTTATGTGGACAAGAAAGGGGGGAGACCGTGGCAGAATTCTTATCGCAATTTCGCAATTTTGGATCGCTGAGCGCGATCGATATTATTGTAGTGACTGTGGTCTTCTACCAATTCTACATGCTCATTAAACGGACGCGTGCTGTGCAATTGGTTAAAGGAGTGATGGTCCTTCTGATCGTCTCTTTGGTTGCCAAATATTTTCAGCTTAAAGCCCTGAGTTGGTTGTTGGATAAACTATTACAGATGTTTGTGATAGCAATCCCTGTCGTTTTCCAGCCCGAGCTCAGAAAAGCGTTGGAGCAACTAGGGCGAGGAAGCTTTTTTACTCGTCATCCCTTAACCCCCGGAGAGGATAATCTGGAGCAAGTCGTGGAGGAATTAGTGCGTTGCACACAAGTTCTTTCCAAGAATCGCATCGGTGCTTTAATTGTGCTCGAACGGAAAACCGGTGTTCAAGATTTTGTGGAAACGGGGATTAAGATCGATGGGATGGTTTCGTCTGAATTCCTGGTCAATATATTTATTCCCAATACACCACTGCATGATGGTGCCGTAATTATTCGGCAGGATCGTGTGGCTGCGGCTGGGTGCTTTCTGCCGTTATCCATAAACCCCAATATCCAAAAGGACTTGGGGACACGCCACCGGGCGGCTTTAGGGTTGACGGAAATTACTGATGCTTTGGCTATTGTTGTCTCGGAAGAGACAGGGGCTATTTCTGTTGGAATTGATGGAACGCTTACTCGCTTTATGGATGAAAAAATGTTGCGAGAATTATTGCTAAGGGAGCTTGAAATCAAGAGCATCACTTCCCTATCGATGATTCCATTTTGGAGGTGGTAGCCCATGCATAAGATGTTTCGGCGCAACCTCGGAGTCAAGGTAATTTCCTTCCTTTTTGCGATTCTCTTTTGGCTTTTTGTGATGAATCAAGCGTCAACCGATGCACTGATTGGTGATCAGACCCTCACGATTCCACTTGTGGCCAGTGGAGTGCCTCAAAATATGGTCCTTATGACCCGGCTGCCTTCAGTTCGTGTCCGAGTGCAAGGGATTAACCCCAGTGCTAATATTAAAGATCTATATGCACAGATTGATCTTTCGAGTGGAGCCCCAGGGGAACACACTTATGTCATTAGACCCCACGCCCCAACAGGTACCAATGTGGTTGACGTACAACCGGCCAACCTTCAATTAACTTTGGATACTGTTCAAGAGAAGACGGTTCCCGTCGGGGTTGTCGTTACCGGTAATCCTGCCGACGGATTTCAGCTGGGTACTCCCTATGCTAAACCTTCAGCGGTCAATGTGCGTGGTCCTAGTTCTATTCTCGGTCTGCTAGACAAAGTGACCGTGGAAATTAGCGCAACCGCCGCCAATGATACAATTCAAGTTTCCCGACCGGTCAGTTTTCGAGATAAACAGGGCAATCCCATTTTGGGACCGGATCCGAGCGCAGATATTTTAAGTGCTTATCCAAGCAGCGTGGATGTGATTGCCCCGGTTATGACGAAGGGACTATCGTCGAAGATGATTCCCATCAAAGTAACGAGTACCGGAACACCAGCCCAGGGTAAGATTTTACAATCCCTGGTCGCCTCTCCAGCCGGCGTGCAGGTTATCGGGACCACTCAGGCTTTGAAGGGATTTGATTCCTTGAACCTTGGTCCGGTGGATATTGGTAATCTTGCGGAAGATAAAACGTTTCAGATCCCGAACGAAAAAGTAACGCTGCCACCAGGGATTTCGTTCCTTGATGGGACTACTTTGAGTATTATTGCGCAAATTGGGCCGGGAACTATTCAAAAGGGAATCTCCGGCGTAGCGGTTCAAATCCGAAATATTGGCACAGGTTTAGAAATAGATCAACCTGTTGCCCCCCTGGATATTGTTGTTGAGGGTCTTTCCGATACCTTGAAGAATTTAACGACTGATCAGATTCAGCTCTGGGTTGACGCCTCCGGCCAGGCAGCTGGAAGTTATACCGATGCTAAACTTTACTGGCAGCTTCCTCCGGGTGTAACAATGCCGACAACACCGCAAGTAGGGTATAGTCTTAAAGCTCACGTGTAAAAGGAGAATAGTTTAAGTGGATTTAGTATGGACAAATTTGAGAATTCCTGTCGAAGAAGATCCCTTGTTAATCGTTACGATGGCGCGCAAGTTAAAAGTACCGGAGCAATGTCTTAGCAATCTGCGTTTTTTGCGTCGTTCTTTGGATGCACGTAAAAAACCCTTTCTTGTTTTCGTCTATACGATTCAGTTTTCTCTTGACGCTCCCAGCACGGAGGTGAGTCGTGTTTTAGCACGGGTTGCTGGGTTGAAGGAAGCTCCGCCTGAGGTTCCTGTGATATGGCCAAGACCTAGTAAGACGCTTAGATCTCGCCCTGTGGTGATCGGATCTGGACCGGCAGGATATTTTGCGGCCTTAGCCTTAGCGAGAAGAGGGTACGCTCCACTTGTGCTTGAACGAGGAGATTCAGTTGAGGAACGCACCCGTAAAGTGCAGGGATTCTGGGATACGGGGAAGTTAGATACTGAGAGCAATGTCCAGTTTGGTGAAGGCGGGGCAGGGACCTTTTCGGATGGTAAACTTACGACCCGGATTCAGGATCGACGGATTTCGGATGTTTTAGAGACGTTCGTCAAGCACGGTGCTCCGGCAGAGATTCAATTCTTAGCTAAGCCGCACATCGGGACAGATATTCTTAAAGATGTGGTTAAAGGGATTCGAGAAGAAATCAAGTCCTTGGGCGGTGAAATCCGTTTTCGGGCTAAAGTAACCGGATTTATTGAGTCGTCGGGTGTAATGCAAAGAGTGATCGTCAATGGTCAGGAGGAAATTCCTGCCGAAGCAGTGATTCTTGCCATTGGGCACAGCGCCCGGGATGTTTATGCCTTCTTATATGCTATGAACGTGACCTTTGAGAGAAAGGCGTTTGCCATCGGTCTGCGTGTGGAACATCCCCAGTCACTGATCAATCTGTCCCAGTATGGAGTCGAGCAACACCCTCATGTTGGCCCGGCAGATTATCAGTTGACTTATCAGGATGTGAGGACGGGTCGAGGTGCGTACGCTTTTTGTATGTGCCCCGGAGGAAAGGTGGTGGCAGCCGCTTCCGAAGAAGGTGGGGTTGTCACGAATGGCATGAGCGGCTATGAACGGGATACAAAGATTGCCAACAGTGCGATTGTCGTAACTGTCGGCGCGGCTGACTTTTCGACAGAGCACCCACTGGCCGGTCTCAAATTTCAAAGGGAATGGGAACATAAAGCGTTTTTGGCAGGTGGGGAAAATTACCACGCTCCAGCCCAGCGGGTCACAGATTTCTTGGCAGGACGTGAATCAGATCACTTTGACCTGTTACCGAGTTATACACCCGGTATTGTACCTTGTGAGTTGCATTCCGTGCTCCCGGCTCCGGTAGGGGATGTGCTGGACCGAGCACTTCGGGTTTTTAATGGGAAAATTAAAGGGTTTGCCGGGGATCAGGCAACTTTGACCGGAATAGAAACACGGACAAGTTCTCCCATCCGCATTGTGCGCAATAATCAGGGGGAATCCTTAAGTTTAACAGGGCTTTATCCAGCGGGTGAAGGGGCCGGCTATGCCGGGGGAATTACGAGTGCTGCGGTCGATGGGTTAAGAATGGCGGAATATCTTATGGCGCAATATGCTAAGGTAGAGTAAAATAGAAATGTTAATATTAACGATTGTAAACAGTTTGGTGAGGATAAGGCATATGAAAGAAAATAACAAGTCAAAGATGCCTTGGATATTTTGCGTCAGACAAGGAGGTATGATTACCTCATAGTGGGGCTATTAGGTAATCATACCGACGCAGTATGACACGAAATAGACTGGCATACTGACT
>JARLHU010000011.1 GCA_031292095.1 Desulfosporosinus sp. | reverse complement strand
GCTACCTTTTTGGATCAGGCGGAGAAGGCTTTGAACGGCTCAATTTAGGTTGCCCACGTTCAGTGCTTGAAGAGGGGTTGCAAAGGATTAAAACAGCGGTAAAAGGGTTAGAGTTAAAATCATTATAAACTAATATTAGGCATATGAAAGAAAATAACCAGTCAAAGATGCCAAGGATATTTTGCGTCAGGCAAGGAGGTATGTTTACCTCATAGTGGGGCTATTAGGTAAACATACCGACGCAGTATGACACGAAATAGACTGGCATACTGACTGGTTATTTTCTTGAATGTGCCTTAAACCAAAAATTTCTTGACATACCCCCTTAGCAATACTACTATTATTAATAGCAGTATTGCTAAGGGGGTATGGTTGAATTTGATATTGTCAAATGTCGAACTTATCTTAATAAAATTTGTTAAGACTAAACCGTCGTACGCTTATGAAATTGAGAGGATGATTGAGGACCGCGAAATAAGAGTATGGGTTAAGATTGGAGGTACAACCGTCTATCAAGTTTTAGACAGGTTATGTCATAAAGGCCTTTTAGAGTTTAAAATTGAAAAAGAAGGCAACATGCCCCAAAGAAAGCGCTACTATGTGACAGATCAAGGCAATAGGGCTTTTGATAAAGCCACTATAAAGATACTTAGAAATAGTGAACACTATTATTTTGATTTAACGATTGGTTTATCCTGTCGTCATTTTATGGACGCAGCAATGTTTAAACAAACCATTCAAGAACGGTTAATTAATCTTAATGATTTCGTTGACCATTTCAATGAGAAATTCGAAAAGGTCAAGGAATTATATCCTAATAAAAGACTGCTGGTTAAGGAATATCTACTATCTCACTATCAACTTGAACAAAGTTTTTTAGAGAGAATCTTGAAGGAGGCTGATGGAAATGAGGAGTAATACAACATTGACCGCAGGCCTCAAGAAAACTTATCCTGCCTTAACCTATCGTAATTTTCGATATTTTTGGTTTGGTCAATGTATTTCTTTAATAGGCACCTGGACGCAGATGACAGCTCAACAATGGCTGGTTTATACCTTGACTAAGTCTGCATTTTTATTAGGTTTGCTGGGGGTTGCTCAATTTGGGCCTGTCATGCTTTTATCATTATTTGCAGGAGTATTTGTGGACAGATACCCTAAAAAGAAGATGCTCATTTTCACGCAGATTTCTCTAATGATTCAAGCCTTTATTTTGGCTTTCTTAGTTTGGTCAGGGCATATTGTTTATGGAGAAGTTTTTGTGTTAGCTGTGTTTATGGGTTTAATCAATACCCTAGATCTTCCCACTCGTCAATCGTATATGCCTGATTTGGTCGATAGAAAAGACCTTAGAAGTGCTATAGGACTAAACTCGGCTATTGTCAATGTTGCTAGGATAATCGGACCTGCTATCGCGGCGCTTTTAATGGTTCGGTTTGGAGCAGGCCTTTTATTCTTTATCAACGGAATGAGTTTCCTACCTGTCCTTTTTGGTTTATACCTAATTGATGCGAAACCTACCGGAATCAAGAGAGTAGAGAAAAAAGTGCTATCTGAAATACTGGAGGGGTTACAATATATTCGACGTTCTCCAGCCTTGGCGGGCGGCATACTTTCGATGTTAGCTGTGGGCACATTCGTCATGAATTTTAATGTAGTTATCCCCCTTTTTGCGGCAGATGTGCTTAAGCAAGGCGTGGACGGATTTGGGCTTATTTTATCTGCCTCGGGAGCAGGTTCTCTGGTCGGAGCACTTCTTGTCGCATCTCAAGCTAAGGGAATTCCACGTTTTAGAATGCTTTTTGGCAGTGCCTTTTTAGTTTCAGCTTTGCTTATTGTACTCAACTTTATTTACACCTTGCCCCTGGCAGTGGTAATGTTTGCGATCATAGGATTCGTAAATATTATCTTTATCACGACCACGAATTCAATGATTCAACTCAATTCCGAGGAAAGATATAGGGGGCGGGTGATGAGCGTTTATTCATTTGCCTTTGCCGGAACGACCCCAATCGGGAACCTTTTTGCCGGGATTATTACAGAAAAGTTGGGTGCGGGTATGGGCTTCTTAATGTGCGGAGCAGTATCAGCATTGTTGATAATTTTAATTGTTATCAATACTGTGCTTAAGAAGCGGCATACTCCTCTATCAACGGTCTAGTATATATGTAATAGAAATTGCCTGTTATCTTCTGCGTAAGCAATCCATCATGACGTTGTGATTAAAAACCTTTTCAGAAAGTTCTTGTTTAGAAATAGAAGAGTCCACATCCGGTAAGTTTGTAGCGTCGGTCGTGGCAGGTGGGAATCGTTCGTTTTCTTGGGTGGTTTGATCGAGATAACCGGAGTTTTTCAGGACTATGTAGGCTGCTCTAAGTTTGGGGGGTAAAAAGTAGAGACCTCCAATCTTTAAAGGTTTTCCTGCGCCGAGTAGGTTTTTGAAATCACCCCTAGCTATAGCTTCCTGAATTCTCCGTTCAGTGAGAATACTAAAGATATCCTGCATGTTGACATCCCCTCACAATTATTAATCATTGATGATATTGTATTATATGTAAGACTAGGATTAATGGTTTACATGCCAACAAAGAGTGACAGGAATCGTAAGATTCCTGTCACTCTTTGTTAATTGTGAGCGTTATACTTTACAATGAGGAAAAAGTGGCTATACTCAGGATAAAAAGAAGATGATTAAAATTTTATTGAGAAGGTGGGGCTGAAATGGAAGACAGGATAATGTTTACAATAAGGCATCTTTTGAAAAGAGGATCTAAGATAACCTTGGAGAGCCGTTTGATTGACGATTTAAAGCTGGATTCTTTAGACTTATTGATGATTCTTTCGGACCTAGAGGATGAATTTAATATAACCATTACTGAAGACGATTTTGCAAATGTGGTTACCGTCAATGATATTGTTGTAAAACTAAGGGCCAAGGGTTTAACAGGAGTGAACCCCAGTTTTGAGAGATTTATATAATCAGTTTATTCTGGATAAAAGCCAATCCCTGGTTGTTGACATAACCCTTTTGGCGGATAATCGATTCCGAATTGGATTAAACTCAAAATGCCCAATAAAAATTTGATGTGCTCATGAGGTAGTAATTACTATGGAAAAATATATTCTGCGCTTTAATGAAATTGACAAATCATTTTTACCCTATGTTGGTGGAAAAGGGGCTAACCTTGGTGAGCTGACTAAAGCGGATTTTCCTGTTCCCCAAGGTTTTTGTGTCACAACTGCTGCTTATCAAGCAGTTATCCGTACAAGTAAAGAAATGAATAAACTATTCGATCTGCTTGAAGGAGTAAGTCATAATGACTTAGATCAAATCAACATCTTGGGTACTCGTATCAGGGAACACATAGATTCCCTCCTCATGCCTGAGGATATTAAATTAAATATTCTTGAGGCGTGGAGAGTCACTGGCGAAGAAAAAGCTTATGCCGTACGATCCAGTGCAACCGCTGAGGACCTCCCCACTGTTTCATTTGCTGGTCAACAAGATACTTATTTGAATGTGCTTGGGCAAGAGCAGCTTCTTAAAGCAGTGCAAAATTGCTGGGCTTCACTGTTTACTGACCGTGCCATTTCATATCGGGCTAAAAACGGCTTCAAACACCGTTTAGTGTTGCTTTCGGTAGTGGTTCAACAAATGGTCTTTCCGGAAGTAGCCGGCATTATGTTTACGTCCGATCCGATCACCGGTCACCGTAAAACAATTACCATTGATGCCAGTTTTGGTCTTGGTGAAGCTCTAGTATCCGGACTTGTGTCAGCGGATTTGTACCAGGTGCGCTCAGGCCAAATTATCAAAAAACAGATTTCGTCGAAGCAGGTAGCAATTTACTCGGTACCTGCTGGCGGTACGGTTACCACGGATCTTCCACTTGACCAACAAACTAGGCAGGCCCTGCAAGATGACCTGATCTTAGAATTGGCGAGCATGGGCCAGGCAATTGAGGCTCATTACGGTGCAGAACAGGATATTGAATGGTGTTGGGTTGAAGGAAAATTCTATATTGTGCAAAGCCGCCCGATTACGTCGTTGTATCCAGTACCGCGTACTTCCGATCACAAACTGCATCTTTTCTTATCCTTCGGGCATATGCAAATGATGACAGAAGCCATGAAACCCATGGGGTTATCCGTGCTGAGAACCTTAGTACCAGTTGGTAAAAGTTCTCTACAAGCCGAGAGTGAGCTAATGCAGGAAGCCGGGGGCAGATTGTTTTTTGATATTACTAACTTATTGGAATATCCCGTGCTCCGAAAAAGGCTACCATCATTACTAGGCAACGTTGATGAGTTGTTTGGCCGAGCAGTGCAGGAGTTTTGCGAGCGCACAGAATTCAAGACTGCGGCGCAGAACGGTAAAAGGCTATCCCTCGCTGCAGTGAAAAGAGTTTCTCCGACAGTCTTGGCGGTTCTGCGCAATATCTTATATCGTCACAACGAGCGAGCACTTGCGGATCTTAATCGTTTTATAGCTAATAGTGTTCAGGAAAGCAGCAATAGGCTGCAAACAGTATCCGGTCCGGCTAGAATTAACCTGATTCAGGAAATGCTGCCCACTTTACTATCCACAGCTCTCGCTAGGGTAGCGCCCTATATAGGAGCTGGGATTGGCACTTACCGTCTGATTGAGAGCTACTCTAAAAAATGGCTCGGTGATGCCGCCGAGTTGGGCAATATCAGCAAATCCCCGCCTGGAAACGTCACAACGGAAATGGGTTTAGTCCTAGGGGATTTAGCCGATGCTGTGAGAGAACATCCAGCAGTTATTGAATATTTGCAGCATGCAACCGACGCCACCTTTTGGGAGGATTTAAGGGCTGTACCCGGCGGAGAAGCTGTATTGCCGATTTTCTCAGGTTTCTTTGCCCGCTACGGTATGCGGGGAACAGGGGAAATTGATGTGACCAGACCGCGTTGGCGGGAGACACCAAACCAGTTGCTGCCCACTATTTTAAATCACCTCAAAGGCCTCAAGCCCGGGCAACATCGTTTGGATTTTTTGAAAGGTCAAAAAGAAGCTGAACTGGCCGCGGCCAAGTTGCTCCATCGCCTGCGTCAAACGCCCTGGGGTCAGCTTAAGGCTAAGATCATGCAACGGCTGATTAAAGTTCATCGTTCAGTTATCGGGATTCGGGAGCATCCTAAATATCTAATTGTGCAAACTCTTGACCTGATTAAGCTGGCGCTTTTGCAAGAGGCCTATCAACTGGTTGTCACAGGAATTCTGACTGTTCCTGAAGAAATCTTTTGGTTGTCCCTGCCGGAAATCAAAGAACTGTTGGTTAACCAACAGTTAGACCGGACAATAATCGCCCGTCGCAAAGAAAACTTCCTGCATTATGCCAAACTCACTCCTCCCCGTGCCATTACCAGTGAGGGAGAAATTATTACCGCCAAACCGGGAGCTCAGGTGCCACCAGGTGCCCTGGCCGGAAGTCCAGTATCGGCGGGAACGGTTGAGGGTCGGGCCCGAGTTATTCTAAGACTCGAAGACGCCGATATGGAGAAAGGTGATATTTTGGTGGCCCCCTACACTGACCCGGCTTGGACGCCTTTATTTTCCATGGCGGCCGGTCTAATCACCGAAGTCGGTGGGATGATGACCCACGGCTCTGTAATCGCGCGTGAATATGGAATACCAGCGGTTGTGGGTATCGAGAAAGCGACGGAACTTATCAAGGATGGTACCTATATTCGAGTTAATGGAACGGAAGGGTATGTGGAATTACTAGATCAGATTCTGGAATAGCGCGATAGGGATTATATATCGGCATTTCTAATACAGAAGGAATTTCGGCGAATATGATGCACGAAGGCTTATTAAAAAGGAGGTGTGCTTTATGTCATGTTGTTCCTATCAATACCGACACGACGGCTATGAAGTGTGTTATAAACAACCTTATGACGAATCGCCACATGGTTATGGGTGTTGTTTTTGCCAAGGCGATACCGACTATTGCCCTCTACCTGATTTTAATAACGAAGAAGGAGAACATTGAAGAAGGGGTCTTACTGCGTAGTTCAAATAACATTTTTGAAATGCAATACTTACTTGAACAAGCATTGAGATAGTACGAAATCCTCTACCGCGAGTCGGTAGAGGGCTCAAACCCCAAAAGGTGAGTCATTAATGATCTGGGTTATCATCATCAATGAATAACCACATAAGACCTTGGTTGCTGGCCAAGGTCTTATGTGGTTTAGGCTTTTCTAGTTTAAAGCCAAAGAATAGAATAGCTCTTTATGAAAAATGTCATAAGAATAGCATAGTTTTTTGATATTATCCTAAGTACAGGAAAAACTATACTAGTTGTCTAGATATTGGCAATTGATAACTAATGAGACGCCCGAACCAACTTCCGTCCAAAAGGACAACACAGTCGCTTACAGAAATCGGTATAACCGTTCTTAAAGGAAACTATCAAGGTGCTCAGACACTTGTTTCCCTGTAATTTACCTAACTTCGTTCATTTCTCCTTGATGTACACAACCGTCACAAATAAAGGATGTGCATAATGAAAAAAAAAGATACCAGACTCGAACAAGCCGACCCTTCTGCAAACTTAAGGCAGGCTCTGCGACAGCAGATCGAAGTGATGATTTGCCATAATGCAGCCCAACCGCCCGAAGACCTAAAGGTGATGTCGTCAGAAGAAACGCAGCGGACGCTCCAAGAACTTCGCTTGCATCAAATTGAGTTAGAGATTCAGAACGAAGAGTTGCTCCGGTTACATGAGGAACTTGATTCCGAGCGGGAGCGTTATTTCGACCTGTACGATCGGGCCCCTGTGGGCTACTGCACTATCGCTGAAAATGGGCTGATCATGGAGACCAACCTCACTGCCGCCAACATGCTGAGATTGGTCCATGGCGCGCTGACCAAGCAGCCGTTCTCCCGGATAATCCTCAAAGAGGACCAGAAAATCTATAATCTGCTTAGAATAAAGCTCATTGAGACCGGTAAACAGCAGGAGTGCGAACTACGAATGATAAAAATGGACAAAACGGTGTTCTGGGTACACCTGACGGCGACCGTCTCTCTAGGCACCGATGGCACGCAGGTGTTCCGTATCGCACTGAACGACATTACAGATCGGAAAAAAAGGGAAACGGAAATTTTCCATCTAAGCTATCACGATCAACTAACGGGTTTATTCAACCGTAGATTTTACGAAGAAGAGTTGAAGCGACTTGATGCAAAAAGGAACCTTCCTTTAACTATTGTTATGGGTGATGTGAATGGGTTAAAACTTATTAATGATTCCTTTGGACATATTAGGGGTGATGAGCTTCTTAAGAAAGTAGCAGAAGTGATAACGATGGGATGTCGGACCGATGATATTATTGCCCGACTGGGTGGGGATGAATTTGTAATGTTGTTACCAAAAACTAATGCTCAGGAAACAGAACTAATTATTAAACGTATTAAAGCTCTTATTCTAAAAGAAAAAATCCAGGCCATTGATATTTCAATATCCTTCGGTTATGAAGTCAAGAATAGTATGAAGGTATCACTTCAAGAAATATTCAAAAATGCTGAAGATCATATGTATAAGCAAAAACTATTTGAAGGTGCAAGTATGAGAGGGAAAATGATTAATGGTATTATTAATGCCCTTCAAGAAAAAGACAAAAGGGAAGAGCCACACTCCCATAGGGTTTCAGCAATTTGCAAAAGCATAGGAGAAGCCCTAAAGTTACCTGAACTTGAGATTCAGGAACTTAAGTCAGTTGGGTTGCTTCATGATATAGGGAAAATAGCTATCGAAGAAGATATTCTTAATAACCCAGGTCGACTGACAGTTGATGAATGGGCAAAAATTAAGCGTCATCCAGAAATAGGCTATAGAATACTTAATGCTGTCGACGATATGTCTGACGTTGCCAACTACGTGTTGTATCATCATGAAAGTTGGAATGGAAAGGGATATCCAAAAGGCTTAAAAGGGGAGGCGATTCCCTTTGTATCGAGAATATTAACTATAGCTGATGCTTATGATGCGATGACTAGTGAGAGAAGTTATCGAAGTGCACTACCTGAGGAGGCTGCATTAGCGGAATTGCAGCTAAATGCAGGTATTCAATTTGATCCTGACCTAGTGAGCGTTTTCCTCGATCTAATGTTAATAAATCAGTGATTTTCACTAGTGATTCAGGCCAGGCAACCGTAAGTAGCATAAAGCGATGCTTTATGCTACTTACGGAATACGTCCTCAGAAGTTACAGAAAAAGCTATTAGACGTGCAATATATCAGTTTATGGGATATAGGAAAAGCGCTGTTACATTGACCATGAGGAAAAATATAATTTTCCTTTCCTAATGGAGTAATGCACTATCCATATGGCCGTGGGTTGCTAAAAAACCCTTCTAGCGCTGAATTCGACTGATTCCCAGTAGGGGCCAATAGGGTAAATTGTAACGCCCAAAGAACTTGAAGCATTGATGAACTGACCGTTTCCAATGTAAATACCGACATGGTCGACTGTTCCGTTGTTTTCCATGGAGAAGAAGATCAGATCACCCGCTTGTAAACTGCTAAAGTTTACAGATGTTCCAACAGTGGATTGATCAAGTGACACTCTGGGGAGTGTAACCCCGTTTTTGGTAAAGACATACTGAACAAAACCTGAACAATCAAATCCTGTGGTAGATTCTCCACCCCATTTATAGGGTACTCCAATATATTTTTCTGCTGTGGCAATAATGGCATTCGCCTTATCGGTATGTAGCTTTGCTGAGTATGAACTGTTTAAAGTATTAGCTGTGATTGAGCCAACTTTGCCATCGACACTCAAACATTTAGCCGTTTGAAAAGCAACTACTTCCGATTGCGTTTTGACTCCGAAGTATCCGTCGATCGAACCAACATTATACCCTAGATAATTCAACTCAGTTTGCAATTGCACTACATCGGCACCTGCTGAACCTATTTTTAGTATGGTAGTACCTAAGGAGGATGCTTGGGCCGTTTGAGCTAAGCTAAGAATGA
Source organism: Desulfosporosinus sp. (assembly GCA_031292095.1). Classification (GTDB taxonomy): domain Bacteria; phylum Bacillota; class Desulfitobacteriia; order Desulfitobacteriales; family Desulfitobacteriaceae; genus Desulfosporosinus. Next base: position 18,806 of record JARLHU010000011.1, on the reverse strand, counting down.
AAAAGGTTGCAAGAACAAATAGGATGGTGTATTTTTTTGTCATAGAACATCTCCTCTCTTTCAATCGAAATAGATTGTCTTCTCTTTGGCAACTTCATTATACGTAAATAATTCGGACTAAATCTATGCAAAATGTTTTACAGAACTTGCTTAAAATAGGAGAATATTAACTTTAAAGGAAATACAACAAACAGGTGTCGACTCCTTCAAAATATGTTCTTGACTATTCACTGAAATTCTTTATTTTTCTACTACCCGAGAAAAATAAGTGTAGAATTTGCGATAAGTATTATTCAGAATAATTACCGTAAACCCTTTGCGGATAAGCTTTTTTTAAACATTAACAACTTTTAGAATTCACCTTATTTATTACGATTTCGACATGGCCTATAACGTATAATTACGACACCGGCAAGGAGATCACTCAAAAGGGAAAATATGAACCGGAATACTATTAAGACGGGATGTTGGCGAATGGGTAAAGGAATAAAGATTATTGTCGCGGATGATAACCGGAATTTTTGTCAAATGTTACAGAATTATCTTCAAACCAAAGAATATCAAAGTATAGTTACCGTGGCTTATAATGGTTTAGAAGCTTGGGAACTCATTCAAACCCAGGAACCTGATCTTATCATCCTTGACTTGGTCATGCCTAATTTGGATGGTTTAGGCGTTTTGGAACGAATTAATGCTCGGACAACGATGAAACGCCCCAAAATTATCATGCTTACAGCCTTTGGACAAGAAACGCTCACTCATCAGGCGATGATGCTCGGTGTTGACTACTTTATCTTAAAACCATTTGATCTGGATATTCTTAGTCAACGTATTCTCTCTTTAACTCAGGATATACCGTCCGTATCGTCTCAGTTTTCTTCTTCAGCTTCACCAAGCACGACAACGGTGGGAAACAGGCGCGATCTAACCGCCGAAGTAACCACGATGATGCATCAAATAGGGGTACCTGCCCATGTTAAGGGTTACCAATATATTAGAGATGCAATTTTGATGGTGGTGGAGGATGTCTCCTTGTTAGGAGCAGTAACCAAGGAACTCTACCCTGGCATTGCGAAAAAGTATAATACTGCCTCCAGCAGGGTAGAACGCGGAATTCGTCATGCGATTGAATTAGCGTGGGCGCGTGGACAAACTGATACACTGAAACGAATTTTCGGATATTCTATGAATATTGAGCGTCAAAAACCCACTAACTCTGAATTTATTGCACTTCTAGCGGATAATTTAAGAGTGATGAGTAAAGCGAGTTAAATCGCTGTGGGTGACCTCGGAAAGTATTTTAATTATTCAGACTAAGTGGTGAAAAATGTATTTTGGCGGTATGAACTATGATTAACCCTATTAATTTATTGACATAAAATCAGAGTAGTAAGAAGGTGCCTACCAATGTTAGAAATCGAAAAACCCAGAATTGAGTGGATCGAGCGTTCTGAAGACGACTCCTATGCGAAATGTGTCGTTGAACCTCTTGAAAGGGGATATGGTATCACCTTGGGGAATTCTCTAAGGCGTATCTTGTTATCTTCTCTGCCGGGATCGGCAGTAACTTCAGTCAAAATCGAAGGGATACTCCATGAGTTCTCAACGATACCGGGCGTTTTGGAAGACGTTACGGACATTGTTATCAATCTTAAGTCCCTGGCTCTAAAAGGCTATACGGATGAACCCCGAACCATTCGCATAGAGTTTCAGGGTGAAGGGGTTGTTACAGCGGGAGATATCCTATGTGATCCGGACATTGAGGTTTTGAATCCGGACCTGAAGATAGCCACTTTAGATAAGGATGCCAGACTGTTTATGGAAATGACAGTAAGACGTGGCAAAGGGTACATTTCTGCGGACAAAAATAAAATGCCAGATGATGTTATCGGAGTTATTCCTATTGACTCCATATTTGCCCCGATTTATAAGGTTAATTACACTGTAGAGGCTACAAGGATCGGTCAAATCACGGACTATGACAAGCTTACCATTGAAGCATGGTCAAATGGCAGTATTTCGCCAGAGGCCGCTACCAGTGCGGCAGCCAAAATTTTGAGTGATCATCTGAGCCTTTTCATGGGACTTACTGAAAAACCTAAGGATATTGAGACTGTAATGGAAGAGGAAAACCCCAACGATAAATTGCTTAACATGCCAGTTGACGATCTTAATCTTTCCGTTCGTTCGTTTAATTGTCTTAAGCGGGTAGGAATCAACTCTGTACAAGAGTTGATTCAAAAGACGGAAGATGAAATGATTAAAATGCGTAACCTGGGTAGCAAGTCGTTAGAAGAAGTGAAATTGAAACTTGAAGATTTAGGTTTAGGTTTTAGGGTAGATGAGGATTGATCTCTTTGTAATATATTTGCCTGGTTAGGTCATAGATAGATGAATTTGTTTAGAAAATGAATCCGGAAATTAACCGATAGGCTCAGCAGTAATATTACTGCTGAGCCTATCGGTTATAAAAATGATATCCGCTCCGCCACTCAGTTGTATATCAGCCTTATTCCTCTATATGATTACAATTACATTATGAAGTTTTGTATTGGATTATTTCCGCTATCTCAGGAGGAATTGAAGGTAGGATGTGGAATATTTTAAGATATGGAATATTTGGTGATAATCAATTTGATTCTGAGTGCGATCTCTTGCTATGAAAAAAGGAGGAACATTCTATGAAGAATTGTGAAATGAAGTTGGATGGCAATATATTGACTATAACTGTCGATATTTCAAAGGAATTTGGCAAATCATCTTCGGGAAAAAGTATTATTATTAGTTCAACTGAAGGAAATGTGTCTATTCCAGAGAAAGAGGATATTAAAATCGGTCTGAATATCTATAGAAAACCATAAGGGCAAAACTCTATGGGAAGAACTAAACACAAATTTATACAACAGCAATTGAGGATGATTGTTTGCCTAAAATTCTTATGTTGAAGAGGGGAAGAAAAAGATGTGACCTTTAAAGAAAAATACGGAATTAGCCCTCTGATCGTATTCACGACCGTATTAGGTGTTTTTATGGCGGTTCTGGATTCTGAAGTGGTCAATGTAGCCATTCCCAAAATGACGTCCGTATTTGCTACTACGCAAGACATTATATCCTGGGTGGTGACAATCTATTTGTTGGCCACGGGTACGCTGACTCCAGCCAGCGGTTTTATCGGGGAACGGTATGGATATAAAAAAGTTTTTCTTTTGGCACTATCAGTATTTACTATAGGTTCTGTCCTGTGCGGCGCATCTTGGAGCGTAGGTTCCTTAATTTTTTTTCGTGTGATTCAGGCAATGGGCGGGGCGATGCTCATACCCATCAGCATGGCCATCATGTTTAGCCTATCAAAACCGGAAAAACGGGGCGTGATTATGGGCTTCTGGGGAATCGCCATAATATTTGCGCCGGCTCTAGGACCGACAGTCGGTGGTTATCTTGTTGAATATATGACTTGGCGTTTGATTTTTTTCATTAACTTACCAGTGGGCATTATTGGTTTGATTCTGACTAAAGTTTTTATGCCCGAATTTCCTGGTAAGAAAACAGTCAAGTTTGATATACCGGGTCTTGCCACATCATCTACGGGCTTTTTTTGTTTGCTCTATGCGCTATCTGATGCGCCAAGTAGCGGTTGGATGTCTTTGAAAATAATATCCTTCTTAACGGCCTCCGTCATCTTACTATCCCTTTTTGTTGTGTTAGAATTGACGGCAACGAATCCCATGCTGGATTTGCGATTGTTTAAAAACCGAATATTTGCGGTATCTACCGTTGCTATTGGCTTAATGAGCATGGCGATGTTGGGAATTCTGTTTATCCTACCCGTTTTTTTGCAAAATGGATTGGGACTGTCACCTGTACAAGCCGGGCTTTTGACCATGCCAGGGGCTCTAGTCACGGGAATTCTTATGCCGATCGGTGGGGCTTTGTTCGATAAAATTGGAGCGAGGCCAGTTGTGGCTTTCGGGATGACGATGATGCTGTTCTGTTCTGTTCTCTTAATTAATATCAATCTGGAATGGACCTTTGTTAGTATTATGCTAGTCTATATGTTCCGATCAGTCGGTATGGGTTTGAGTAATATGCCAATTGTTACAGCAGGGATGAATGCAGTGCCTCGCCCTTTAATTAGCCAGGCGACAGCTTTGCAGAGTACTATTCGTAACGTGGCTGGTTCCCTCGGCACAGCGATTCTGAGTACAGTAATGCAGACGCATGCTAATTTTACTTTTAATTCATATGTGCAAAATATTAGTGTGCATTCTTTGCTACTAGTTTCTAGTTACGGCTTAAAGCCTACCGTGTTTGGACCGACTAATCATACTGATATGCCACGCATTTTTAGTATGCTCAAACAGTTGGCTTTTACAAGCGGGACTCAGTACGCCATGAAAATAACCGTAATCATCACAGCCCTAGCCCTTATGATGGTTCTGGCGATCGGCAAGAAACAGAAACATGTTGACATAGGGGAGATGCGTCCTGTGATCATCGAGTGATAAGTTAAGGCTACAGTAAGAAAAGGGACTCCATCAGCTAAAGTGGAGAACCAGGGAGACGCCCACTTCAATAAGTGGGCGTCTCGTCATTGTTAAATCTCATATCTTAACAAATTCTCCATACAAAGGTCACGAAGTGGTAACAAATTCGGGCTATTATTAGAACACATGATGTAAATTACCTGCAAGCATATTATACGAAATCTAACGATCACAAGTAGGAGGCAAGAGCATGAACGGAGATATTAGTTATTCCATAATCGTTCCCGTCTACAATGAAGAAGCTGTCATTGACCAAACTTACCGACGTTTGAAGCAAGTAATGGATTCAACAAAGGAGCCTTATGAACTCATTTTCGTGAACGATGGTAGCTGTGATCATACGACTGCTTTGATCACAGGTTTCGGATATCAGGATGATGCAGTGAAACTCATAACTTTTTCCCGTAATTTCGGCCATCAAATTGCCATTACAGCCGGGATGGACTACGCGTCAGGTGCGGCTGTCGTAGTGATTGACGCAGATTTGCAAGACCCACCCGAGCTGATTTTGGATATGATCGCCAAGTGGAAAGAAGGGTATTCCGTAGTTTACGCCAAACGAACGAAGCGTAAGGGAGAAACCTTTTTTAAAAAGCAAACCGCCCGTTTGTTTTACCGCATTTTAAACATTTCTACGGATCTCGATATCCCGATGGACACCGGCGATTTCCGCTTGCTAGATCGAAAGGTATGCGAGGAAATTAAACGTCTGCCCGAAAAAAACCGCTATGTTCGCGGTTTAGTGAGTTGGGTTGGCTTCCAGCAAACGGCGGTTGAGTATGAAAGGAATGAACGGTTTGCCGGAGAAACCAAGTATCCGCTGAAAAAGATGATCAAGCTTAGTTTGGACGGCCTTACTTCCTTTTCCTCTAAACCTCTTAAAATAGCTAACTATGCAGGAGCCGCACTTTTCCTTTTCGGCTTGATCTACTTGGCAGTCCTGTTACTCCTGAAAATATCTACCACGTCCGTGATTGCAGGGTGGAATCTGGTTATGGCGATGCAATTAGTATTGACCGGAATTCTTCTGACGATGATGGGGATTATTGGAGAATATATCGGACGTATATATGATGAAACAAGGGATCGCCCCTTATATATTGTAAGTGAATGCTACGGGATGATAAAAAAAGAACGGAATGTAAAGAAGGTTGTCTAATATGGCGAAGCGTCCTCTCGAGTTTATGCGGTTCTGTTTGGTTGGAGCAGTAAATACGGGTGTTGATTTAACAGTGTTTACTGTTCTCTCTAACTTGGGAGTTCTGTTGCTAGTGGCACAATGTGTCTCCTACACCTGTGGAGTTTTGAACAGTTTTCTTCTGAACCGGACGTGGACCTTCCGGGGACGCGGTCAATCCCGCGGACAGTTAATCAGATTCTTAGCCCTGAATCTAGGCACCTTAGCCACAACCTATGGATTGTTAGTCTACTTTCACAATCATTTAGCATGGCCATTGCTCGTCTGTAAATTGGTTGCGACGGGTGCTAGCCTGGGGATTAATTATGCAGGTAGTCGTTTATGGATTTTTACGTCAATTTCAGAATCGAACGGAATAGTCTAGTAGGAGGTCGCCATATTGAAGGAAGAAATCAAATTTAAAGGGGAAGTCTTTTTACTATCACTAATTTTAATACTATCTGCCTTATTGAATTTTGCAAATATAGGTATAGAAGGGTATGCCAATACTTTTTATGCTGCTGGTGTAAAAAGCATGATGATGAACCTTAAGAACTTCTTCTTTGCATCCTTTGACCCAGCTGGATTTGTAACTGTCGATAAACCGCCTTTAGGTTTATGGATACAAACTATATCTGCAAAATTATTTGGTTTTAGCGGATGGAGTATAATTCTTCCTCAAGCTCTCGCGGGAGTAATTTCAGTTTGGATTATCTATTATCTTGTTAAAAGGACTTTTGGAAGCTTCGCAGGACTCGTTGCAGCCCTATGTCTTGCGGTAACTCCCATATTTGTAGCATCAAGCAGAAATAATACAATCGATAATTTACTCGTTTTAGCCTTATTACTTGCCTGTTGGACTCTTTTTATTGCAGCCGAAAAAGGAAAGTTTAAATACCTGATCTTAAGTTTAGTCTTGGTGGGTATAGGTTTTAATATTAAAATGGTAGAAGCCTATATGGTGGCGCCTGCTCTATATATTACCTACCTTCTTTCGGCGACTCTCCCTTTTAATAAGAGAATCAAGCATCTTGTTATAGGCACAGTTGTTCTTTTGGGTGTATCACTATCTTGGGCTCTAATTACAGATCTAGTACCTGCCGGTGATAGACCTTATATAGGCAGTAGTACTAATAATACCGTGATGGAACTTATTATAGGTCACAATGGATTAGACAGAATTGGTTTAGGCGGGAAAAGTGCTGGTAGAGGTCAAAGTCAGCCAGGATTATCTAGAAACGAATCAAGCCGAACCAGGACGCAGGCGGAAACAGGTCAAGTTCCAACGGGTGCCCAATTAGAAAAGTTCAGCGTTACTGCAGCCCAATCAGGACAATATGGTATGGGAGCAACTTCAAAGTCAAGTATCCTGAGATTGATTTCTAAAAATAATATGTCCGATCAAATTGGATGGCTCTTACCACTTGCTCTCATAGGATTTGCTGTCGCTGCCATAGAGGAGAAATTCAAATTCCCATTTGATAACAAAAGAAAGTTATCCTTACTATTATGGTTCATGTGGCTGTTGCCTGAGTTTATATATTTTAGTTTTTCAAAAAATATCACACACACCTACTATTTAACCACAATGGCACCCTCTATTGCCGCTTTGGTGGGAATTGGATTCACGGCAATGTGGAAGCTTTTCAAAGAAGGTGGGTGGAAGACATGGATTTTGCCAACGGCATTTATTGTCAACGGTCTTGTTGAGATCCTAATTTTATCCTATAACTTTAACACATCGAATGGTTATAAACTTGTAATATTAGTAACAGGACTTTTAGTCATAGGATTTTCAATAATTCTAGTTATAGCGAATATTATTAGAAGTAGAAAAAGCATTTCGGATCAAGGACGTTCTGAAACTAATCAAGCTATACAAATTAAGAGTAATAATACTAAAATGAATAAAACATTAATTGGTATTGCTTTTATAGGGCTTTTAATCGCTCCACTGGTTTGGTCACTTACCCCGCTGTTCCACCCTATGAATGGCAGTAGTCCTTCTGCTGGATTGGAGCTTTTTTCAAGCCAACGGGGAGGAAATCCCATCATAAGTGACAACTCAAAGCTGATTAAATTTTTAGAAGCCAACAGAAAAAATGAAAAATATCTGGTTGAAGTGCCTTCGGCCATGACTTACGGTTCTGAGTTAATCCTTAAAACTGGTGAACCTGTCTTGACGCTCGGCGGGTTTAGCGGATCAGATCCAATTCTAACTATAGATGAGTTTAAACAATTAGTTAATACGGGAGCTATACGATATGCTATGGCTAGTGGAGGAGCGAGTAGAGGAATGGGGTTGGCTGGAGCTGTAGGAAGTAACTCGAATAATGCTATTATGAGCTGGATAAAAGCAAATGGGAAGGTTGTTCCGGATAGTGAATGGAGGAACTCTCCAACTTCAAAAAACCAAACGGGAAGTCAAAGATTTGCTGGATTTGGCGGTGCAACAAATTCTACTGAACTATATGATTTAAAACCAAATGTTTAACCTCTCCATATATGAATCAAATGAAGGAGTAGATAAGATGATTTCTGAAAGTATTTTAGATATTATTGGAAATACGCCAATGGTTAGTCTGAAAAAATTAACAGGGTTAAATATTTTCGCGAAGGCAGAATATCTGAACCCAGGTGGTAGCATCAAAGACAGAGTTGCCAAACATATGATTGAACAGGCTGAAGCTAAAGGATTATTGAAATCCGGCATGACTATAATGGAGCCTACTTCGGGTAATACGGGGATAGGCATTGCTTTGGTTGGTGTCCAAAAAGGATATAGGGTTGTAATTGTTATGCCGGAAAATATGAGTGAGGAGCGTAAGAAGATCGTTTTGGCATTGGGAGCGGAACTCATCTTGACTAAAGCTGAAGAAAGTATAGGCGGATCAGTGTCGGAAGTTGAGAGACAACGAGCACAAGATTCTAGTATTTTTGTTCCCCAGCAGTTTGAAAATCCAGATAATCCTCGAATTCATTATCTCACGACAGCAACAGAAATCTGGGAACAAATGAACGGTAAAGTAGATGTGTTCGTTTCTGGGTTGGGTAGCGGGGGAACGTTGGAGGGGGTGGGAAGATTTATAAAGGAAAGAAATCCGAAGGCCGTGATAATTGCAGTAGAACCTAAAAATGTTTCTGCGCTTCTTGGTCACGAGCCGGGATTACATAAGATTCAAGGAATCGGTGACGGGTTTATCCCCAAAGTGCTTGATGTAAAGCTTATTCATGAAGTCATAGAAGTTACAGACGATGACGCAGTTGAGACAGCTAGGAAGCTAGCCAGAGTCCAAGGAATTCTAGTAGGGACTTCTTCAGGGGCCAATGTCTGGGCTTCAATTAAAATGGCACAAAAGTATGGCGCGGACAAAAAGATTGTGACTGTTTTACCCGACAGGGTCGAAAGATATTTTAGTACCTCCTTGATTTAACATCCTGATAAAGAAGTGCTGTCTAACACACAAACAGGGTTTGTATGAACATGCCAGATCGTTTTGCAACGATCTGGATTTTTTTGTTTAGATTATTTCATAATCTTAGAAGGAATTTCATGAAAGATGTTGAAATTTAATAAAACATGACCTTTGCAGTTTGCTGATCGACAAAGTTTAACTTTTGGAGTGAAAACCAGCTTAACTTTATTTTCCATAATCTAATTTCAAGAAAGCAGGAGGTAACCATATGAAAAGGCTTAATCGTAATTTAATGATCATATTTCTTTGTTTAATAATTTCAGCAATCTTATTTCCGAAAAACACTTTAGCATCAAGCGTTCCTTCAACCCCGACAAATCTTACAGCAACGGCCGCCAGTTCTATCCAAATTAATCTCAACTGGGATTCGACGAGTGGTGCAACCTCCTATTATTTGTATATGTCAACCTCGTATTACGGGACTTATAACAATATTGCCGTGCTCACAAGCCCAAATTATGCTAACACGGGTCTGTCAACGAATGGCACCTATTATTACAAAGTGCAAGCTGTCAACAGTTATGGGTCAAGTGGCTTTTCAGCGATTGCTTCTGCGACCACGACGAATACCAATACCACGTACAGCGTTCCGTCCATCCCAACGAATCTTACAGCAACGGCCGCCAGTTCTAGTCAAATTAATCTCAACTGGGATGCTATCAATGGGGCAACCTCCTATTATCTGTATATGGCAACCTCGTATTACGGAACATATAATAATATTGCCGTGCTCACAAGCCCAAATTATGCTAATATGGGTCTGTCAACAAATGGCACCTATTATTACAAAGTGCAAGCTGTCAACAGTTATGGGTCAAGTGACTTTTCAGCGATCTCTTCTGCGACCACGACGAATACCAATACCACATACAGCGTTCCGGCCATCCCAACAAATCTAACAGCTACGGCCGCCAGTTCCAGTCAAATTAATCTCAACTGGGATTCTATGAGTGGAGCAACCTCCTATTATCTTTACCGAGCAACCTCGTCTTCTGGGACTTATGCTAATATTGTTACTGTAACAACCGCAGGATATATCGATACTGTTCTATCGTCGGGTTCTACCTATTATTACAAAGTGCAAGCAGTTAATAGTGCTGGCACAAGTTCATATTCGCCTGAAGTTTTTGCAACGACTACTTCGGACGGTACTACTTCGCCACCAGATTCTTCATCTCAAATTCAGTCAAGTCGGTTAGCTGGACAAGATAGGTATGGGACTGCGGCGGAAATTTCAAAATCCTGGTGGAAGGCCCCTTATTATGCGATTATTGCAAGTGGAGATAGTTTTCCTGATGCTTTATGCGGTGCTCCACTTGCGACAAAATATAATGCTCCAATTTTATTATCGTCGAAGGATAACTTAGCCGAACAAACTAAGCTACAGCTTTCTAGTTTAAAGGTGAAACAAGTGTTTATTATCGGTGGAGTAGGTGTTATTTCGACCAACGTTGAGCAAGAGATAAGAAACATGGGCATAGTAGTAACAAGGCTTGCGGGTAATGATCGTTACGCAACTTCTCTTAAAGTAGCTCAAGCAATGGGGAAGTTTAATCAAGCGGTAATTGCAACCGGCGAAGATTTTCCAGATGCTTTGTCAATTGCTCCGATTGCTGCATTGAAGGGGATTCCGATCATTCTTACCCCTAAAGACAACCTGCCTACAGGATTAAAAGATTACCTAAGTAAAACTGTGCAGAGCACTTATGTTGTAGGGGGTGTTGGAGTTGTCAGTGATTACGTCTTGAATCAACTTCCGTCTCCTATGCGACTGAGTGGGATTGATCGATATGAGACAAACCTCAGTATTATTAAAGAATTCTCTAGCGAACTGAATTTTGAAAATTGCTACATAGCAACAGGTGAAGATTTTCCGGACGCGTTGGCTGGCTCAGCATTGGCTGCATCAACCTCCTCACCAATCATCTTAGTTAGTGATCCCGTCGAACCGTCAACGCAAGACTTTATTAACAGTAAGACTGGTAGTATATCGAAAATAATTGTTTTTGGAGGAATAGGCGCTGTACCTGACAGCATTTTGAACAGTCTTAATGCACCTTCCAACGGATCTAACACACCGTCTACACCCACAAATATTACAGCTTCGACTGTAAGTTCTAGCCAAATAAAACTCACTTGGGATGCTGTAAGTGGCGCAACCTCCTATTATGTTTACGGGGCGACCTCATCTTCCGGGACGTATAATAAGATTGCAACGGTAACCACCTCAAGTTATACAAATACCGGTCTGTGGGCAGGTACAACCTATTATTACAAAGTGCAGGCAGTGAACGGTGTGGGTTCGAGCTCATATTCAACTGTAACTTACGCTACAACTACTGCGTCTAATTCCTAGGAATTTATGAGGTTCCTAGACCGCGAAAACTTAAAGAGAACTTGGCGATTTGTCGATCAGGACATACCATCTACGACGGCTATTAGACCATAACAACTATTGCATAACTTAATCTTTTCCCCATCGGGATGGTCCGGATCTAGCCAGTCATTGGAGTGCTTTGCGAGCATTTCTTGATCGCATCTTGCACATTTAAAGGCTTCTACTTTCTTTGCTTTTTCAAATCTTAGCCTTCCATTTTCGTTATTAATCATTTAAGTAATCGCTCCTTCCATAATGTGGTTCCCATGAATTGCAAAATGCAAGCTTAAGATTCATCAATATTAGCTTGCATTTTGCATTCGTTTTTTATTCAAGTAAAGAATAAGAATAGCAAATTACTTACCTGATTTTTGCTCAAACGTGAGTACCGATGGTTATTATCATAAAATGTTCAGGTCGGAAAAGATCTCCGGAATCTTCGGGGGTCTTTTTGTCTATCCCTGTTGACCACATTAACCTCCAATTATAGTTAAAAATGATTATGGTCATATGGATTTGCTGTAGATTTGGGATTGACACAATGCTATTCTTAATATAGAAGTAAAAGACCCTCCCTGTGTTTTTGAGAGAAATAGGCTCTTGAGCATCACCGTTTACATTATTAAAAGTTGGTTGTCAGAAAAGGAGGGTTTTAATTGATAAATGGTAAAGGCTATTCATCATTTGACCGTTCGAAATTATATAGTTATTGGAATGAGTTTTTCGTTTATGAGAATTCATCTCTCGCAGCTATAACGGAAAAGGAGTTAAAGGATGAGATTGCTTCCCAAAAATATAAGTCTAAGCCTTTTATAGATTCGCAGCAAATAATCAACATCATACTTACGCGATTAAGTAAAAGGCACAAATTTCATGAGCATTTTCATGAACAGTTTCCTGGGGCGAATGGAAGCAGCATCTTAGGCATGCAATTATACACCTTAATATTAAAAGATGATAAAGATTGGTGTTACTTTATTACTAAACATCCGGGACATTTATTTGCACATGCTACTTATTTTATTCCAATAAGAAGAGATCAGGCTGCCAATCATCCTGAAGTGCAAATCTCTACAATAAGATAATGAAAACACCGTAATCAGAGTCCAACCTGATTACGGTGTTTTTTGATGTATGGAATCTCACGATTATGCCATAAATATCCAAACATTATTTCTCATATTTAGGGCGATACTAACTGTGGTAAAAAAACTCGAGGAGGTAATATTAATGAGCAATAATAAAGATAGAATGGAAATGGGTCTTAAGGATATAAAAGCAATTGCCGACCAAGATGTTGGGCTTGATATGGAGGTAGCAACGGAATTAGTGAATCTAAAAGATAAATTTTATCAGATGGAGCAAGCTTTTTCAGGTTTAAAAAACCAAACTCAACAGTTCTCTCAAACTCAGCAGTTCACCCCAACGCAACAGCCTCCTCAAAATACGCAACAGCCTCTCCAAAATCAATCCCGGCCAACGCAAGCTCAAGCTCAAGGAGAACAGCAATTAAATCAATTAGTACAACACATGACACAATTTAAGGCGCAATCGCAACAACAGCAACAGCAAGCCTTTAATCAATTACAGCAAAGCATCCAGCAAGGCATCCAGGCCCTGAGCCAAGCTGATCAGTACATTCAATCCACTCAGGTTCTTAATCAGATGAATAATTTTATCGAACAGGCTCAGCAACAACTTCAAAATATGAGTCAACAAGAACAAAATCAGCAAGGTCACCAAAATCCAGGTTGGGCAAATCAACAGCCGACCTTTCAATAAAATGTAATTATTAGAGCGCCAGATCGTTTTTTAAACGGTCTGGCTATTTTGTACTATCAGAAAGTATAAACTTGTGTTATATACTTTCTAAGCATAAGGGCAACTAGGCCGCCGCCTTCGCAGAGGCTGCAAGAAGGCTAATTCGTGCGAAGACAGTGTCTTCGGGCGCCAGTCAAGTTTTCTTTATACTGCAAATGTTTATATCATTGGAAGGAATAGTATACCAACATGTAGAATGTTATTATGAAAGGATGGATTTAGTAGACCTCGCCAAGATCGAAATGTGTTCATGTTGATGGGGTTTTAGATTTAATGAGAAGGGGAAAGATAATGAAGTATTCAGCTGCAAACTTAGGTAGAATTTTTATCTTGAGATTAGAACATGGAGATAAAATACCCGACACTATTGAGGAATTTGCCAAGACACACCAAATCGATTCTGCAATTTTACACTTTCTTGGCGGCGCAGACACAAATAGCAAAGTTGTCGTGGGTCCAGAAGATGGTACCGTCAAGCAACCACGCAAGATGATTACAGAATTACTAGGGACAAGTGAGGCCGTAGGAATTGGAACTTTATTTATCAACGAAGACGGAGTTCCAAAGTTGCACCTACACTCTGCTTTTGGGCGTGAGAGAGACACTATTACTGGGTGCACAAGAGAAGGTGTAATAATCTGGAAAATTGGGGAAGTAGTTATTTTTGAACTGATTAATTCATCGGCGCGGAGAAAATTAGACGCTGAAACAGGTTTTGAACTATTAGATTTGTAACAGATAGGTTGGCCTGCAATTTGCCGGCACTATTATATCGACAAGTTCTCTACGATAAAAGATTAAGGCGGTAATATATAAGAATGTTTGGTATCAATAGGGGCTTAAGCCGTTATAAAGTCGGTTGGTTTCTCCTCTTAGGATTGGCCTCACTTTTTGCTCTTTTGTATTTAGGATCTTCCTTTTTTCCCGGAGTTATTGATCCTAACATTAACAAGTATTTTCCACAAACTTTGGTAGAGAAAGCGAGAATCTACAATTTTCCTATCCGTATCCTCTACATAATCAAGTTTTTCGTACAGGTTGCTCTTCTATCCTGGTTGCTCTTGAGTTCCGGAGGTCAGAACCTTTTTTACCGCATTCGAAAGTTTGGTAGCCATTATTGGCTGATCTCTGTTTTATCCATCCTATGTGTTTGGTTTCTAGTAAAAATTCTCTCTCTGCCTTTTTCCTATTACATAGGGTTCTACTGGCAAAAAGTCTGGGGTTTCAGTACTCAAAGCCAAACTGCCTGGTGGTTCGACTATTTGAAAAATGCTGGAATAGACCTACTCATCACACTTGCAGGAGGGCTTATTTTTTTCTGGCTGGTTAATCGGTTATCACGTTATTGGTGGCTAGTTGGGGCTATCTTCTTCAGTATTGCGCTCGTTATTCAGTATTTATGTTGGCCCATCTTGATATCCCCATTTTTTAATCATTTTGAGCCCATAGCTGATCCCGCCATCGTAACTATGGTAGATAATCTTGCGCAACGAGCAGGGTTGCATATTAATGGCGTTCTAGTGATGGACGCCAGTAAGCAGACCACTTTAGCCAACGCCTATTTTACCGGGATCGGGGCTACAAAGAGAATTGTCATTTACGACACTCTTTTACGTAATTACTCTTTTCCAGAAGTAGAGGCCGTGATTGCTCACGAGATGGGACATTGGCGGCATAACGATGTCATCCATGGTCTCTTCTACGGAATGATTGGTGGCTTCACTGTCCTAGGTTTATTAACTTTTTTCTTAAAACCTTGGCTTCCTAAGAATAACAAAAAACCGCCCGAACTCTGGGTGGCCTTGCAATTGGCTCTAGTCCTACTACTCTTTGTAAGCAACCCTCTTCAGAACGCTGTCTCCAGAGATATGGAATTAAAAGCAGATTATTTTTCTCTAGAACTCACAGGAAACCTTCCCGTAGAAATTCAACTTCAGAAAGACCTTGCTGGCACCAGTTTAGCTGACTTGACTCCTCCCAGTTTCGTTGTCTGGTTTAGCTATGACCATCCGCCGGCTTTAACTCGGATTCACGCCTTAGAAAAAGGATACTAATACTAAGGAAACGTTCAGCCATTTATTTATCCGTAAAAAGATAGCTGAGAGTCAACTTGTTCAGCTTAATTGGTATTAATAGAGTTTGTGTTGGTTTCTATTATAAAAATTATCCCACTCGCTGTAAGACATATTTTGCCAATATCCACATTTTCTACATAACACAATTTCGTGAAGATTAATATAGGTGTAATAATACTTCTCGCTTTTGCAGATCGGGCAGGCTAACGCCATAAGGAAAAACTCCTTTCGGAAATTATATTTGGACTTTTTGTCATTTAAAAAATCATAAAAATTTAATTTCCATTTTCGATAGTCTTCCAATTGATTTTAGTTTATCCATTATTTAAAGTTTTTAGATGTCTATGATGTTTTCTAGGCAGATCACAGAACCCTGTTCAGTAGCTCCTAAGGAGTGCATAAGAAAATGGAAAATACGAAATAACTATTAAGGAAATTGTGGGAGGAAGGATCATAAGTAGATGTCATTTTTTCAGACTTTTATAATTGCTATAGTTCAAGGGATAACCGAATTGTTCCCCGTGAGTAGCGTTGCCCATAGCGTTTTGACCCCCTATATCTTTCACTGGAATCTAGATCCCGAATTTCTTAAAGTGAACTTTCTGCCTTTTATGGTTATGCTTCATTTAGGCACAGCCTTGGCTCTATTTACATATTTCGGGCGAGAGTGGATAGATATTGTTAAATCCGTTTTTGATTCAAGACAGAAAAGCCCGCGAAGACTTCTTAAACTGATAATTATTGGCTCGATTCCGGCTGGTCTGATTGGAGTACTACTTGAGAAACCTTTAACCAATATCTTTTCAAATGTAACAAGCGCCTCATTTTTCCTAATAATCAATGGATTATTGCTTTTTTTTGGGGAAAAAATGCGCAAACAAGGAACCCGAGGGATAAAGAATTTATCGTATCGTCAGGCATTTGTCATAGGCTTATTCCAATCACTTGCTCTCGTACCAGGGTTTTCTCGTTCAGGAGCTAGCATGACGGCTGGATTTATGGCTGGTTTAAAGCATGAAGAAGCAGCACGATTTTCAATGCTTTTGGCAACGCCAATCATAATAGGTGCAAGTCTACTTGAACTTCCGAAATTGTTTAAATCCGGTGTTCATGGCTTATTACAAATGTCATTGGCTGGTGGCTTATTTGCGGGGTTATTTGCCTATCTAAGTGTCTGGATCTTAATGCGTTGGTTTAAGAAAAACGAGATTAATGCTATGCGTCCATTCGCTTATTATTGCTGGATTGTTGGTGGTATTATTTTATTAACCCGCATTCTGTAATTGATACTATTTGCCCTCGTCGAAAGGCGGGGGATTTTTTGTTAAGGAGGGGGCTTTTAATTCTCTGCAATAAAATGCAGTCGTATGTATTTAAAAATTCAATGGTAGATTAAAGGAATATGTTCAATACCGGAGAATAATGGATAGTACAGGTTAACATTAAATCAAGGGGGGTTTGGCAATGAGTACTTCTACAAAAAAGATGATAATTAAATTAAATGCATCACAAGCTAGTTTAAAGACAAATGTTGAGGATATGATACCGATATTAGCCGTAGAAGTTCTAACGAAAAGAAAGATGACAGACTTTTTTAGCGATCAGGATTTTGAAATGATTTTGAATGTTGGCCTAAATGTTATTAGTTCTATGATTTCAGGGAAATTTCAAGAGGAATTTAGCTATCAAGGAGACCTAGCTTATAATTCAAATACTATACAGCAAATAATTGATTCTGTAATCACGCTAATAGAGTCTAAAAGCGAAAGAATCGATTCTGAACTCCTGCTCCGATCTTTTCGATCGGGCCTTTCTCTTGCAATTAAGGACGGAGAAACGGAGGAACAAAAATGCGCACTATTCGTTCAGGAATTTTGTTGTCACCTGTTGTATTTACTTATTTTAGAAAGCACGATCGAAGCTCTCCGCGACGTTTACCCTGAAGAGTCGATACGAAATATTGACAATTTAATTAAAGATTCTGCAAGAAGAATTGTTAAAACTAATCTAATTGAGGATATTCGAAAAATAATTACAGGTCAGATTAATGTAGCAAATTTAGTTTCTCAAATTAAGGATAATGCTAACAAGGTAAAAGTCGGCGAGTTCTAAATATGACTCGTCTTAATTGAGTGGGGTCAGGGCAAGCAGTTTTTGATAAGATATAGGGGGAAAGCTAATGGCTAAATACTTTTTTGAAGCATATATCGCTTGCTTGCTGATGTTTTTAATCCCAATCGCAATTATTATAACTTCAAAAATTAAAGATTTTACAGATAGTAGAATCAGAAAAAGTAGAAAATAGGATATAGGATATAGGCTAATTTAGCTTAATAAATTCTTGATAATTTTCTCATAAATTCTTGATAAATTGATCTTATTTCCATCAAATTTATAGAGTAATGTTGTAAATAATGAAATATGGAAAATATGGCATAATCCCTGGCAATGTAATCTCAAAAAGCTAAAAATCAAGGGGGAGAATTTTGATCATGCAGAAACAAAGTCAAGTTCATAAATCCATCAGAAAGTCATGGATCGTAGTAGGCGCATTATTGTCACTAACAGTAATCGGAGTAAGCGGATGTGGTTCCCCAACGACAACCTCAACCCCTGTTGCACCTGCAACACAATCATCCACTTCTAGTCAGGCAAACCAAGGTAAAACCGCCAAACAATCAAATCAAAATCCCGCTTTAAGAGCCGTTATGGAGATACGTCGTCTCCAAAGCAACCAAACAAACGCTCTTACCACTGATCAAAAAGATAAAATTAAACCTATTTTGCAAGTATTGATTAGTACTGCTAATCCAACTCAAGATATTCTACAACAAAACGCGGATGCCATTAACGCCGTGCTCACGGATCAACAAAAAAGCTACTTAACGACTCGGCCGAATTCACAAGGTAGCAGTCAAGCTGGTAGTAACGCCACTGGTAGTAACGCCACGGGCAGTAACGCTACTGGTAGTAACCCAAATGCAAGTAACCCAAATGCAAGTAACCCAACAAAGGGAACTGGTAATACTCCGACTGGACGCTCCAATAATCCACAAGTTATATATCAGCAGGTTTTAGACTCTTTGAAGTAATAGGGATTAGACCTTGACGGAAAAGAACAAGTGCTTAACTGGCACTGAGCAAAACGTTAGGCATATGAAAGAAAATAACCAGTCAAGATGCCATGGATATTTTGCGTCAGATAAAGAAAACTTGGCTAGCGCCCGAAGACACTGTCTTCGCACGTGTTAGCCAAGCTGAGAAGTCCGCAGACGCAGGCGATAGCCTTAGTCGCACTTATGCTTTAGAAAGTATATAAACGTCAGTTTATACTTT
>JARLHU010000091.1 GCA_031292095.1 Desulfosporosinus sp. | reverse complement strand
TTCGCTCATTGTTTCTTTGAAACTCTTGCGAGTTTCCTCATTGGCTGTCCTTGTTGTTTAGTTTTCAAAGACCATTCATTTTCCTTTGGCCACTTGGGCCGGATCTACATCTTAGCATTTTCAACTCGCGTTGTCAATGACTGATTTTCTTTGTCAAGACCGACTAGTTCGAAGGTTTCAACCCCTCGCTTGTTCAATCAATGTGCGTCTCTGTGGCGCTCAGTTATAATACCATTTTCATTGTGTGCTGTCAACTATTATTTTCTTCCCGCTTTCCCAAAGTTTCTCAACAGGAGAAGCGACATTTGTTATATTATCACGAACTATTAAGAGTCGTCAATAGAAAAACGAGCTTTTATGATTAAATAGGGCGTTAAGATTTTGATTAAAAGATCCCTCCGACAATGCTGTTCCGGAGGGACGAAGTAAGTAGCTTCTCAGGAGATTATTGCGATTATTATTTAGTTGTTATAAGGTTTAAAACGCCCACTGATCTCCCGTTCTTCCACTGGAATAATTACCATTTCCGATTCTTTGCCTTTAACTTTATAGTTTTCTGATATACAGCCTGAGCGATCAGATATTTTTAGATATCCATATCGTTTAATAATCGTCGTTATCATCACCCCCTCTGTTCTTTCCATCCATTGTTCAAAAATGTTCACGTATTACTTTGTATTATTTAAGAACTCTAGGTTAAATATACTCTTTCACGTAATTAATGAGAAAAGGAAATCCTTATCTGGTTTCTAGGAGGATTTCCTTTTCTCATTATTACCAGTATTGGATAGTACTCGTTTGATGGCGAACCAAATTAATCAGCAGTTATGCTATAGGTATAATTTCGTGAGTTTTATAGCTACCTCTTGGGTTAGTGCATAGACCTTTTCTGCCACCTCGATTGAACAACTTCCCACTCCGCAACTTGGTGTAATTAGTGACTGTTTCAACAAAGATCCTCTGTCGAGACCATTTTGAACAAGGAAAGTAATGTGTTGTTCAAAAAGATTGGTCAAATCATCTGCGGTTAACTCTAGAACTTTTTGACTGGTCGGGATTAACCCCCAGGCTAGTAGCCCTCCTCTGTCTATAAAAACCTTAAGTTCTTCAATATATACTGTCATGCTAGTGAAATACCCATAGGCATCAAAGTTGACTATATCTGTATTTGACTGAAGAATCATTGACCAATCTGTACCGGCGCAGACATGAATTCCAGCTATTCCATTAGCTAAATGAATGGAGTCAATTATTTCGTTCAACTCATGGGTTATGTCTTCCTTCTTCAGGGTGATGAAAGTCGATTGACCATAGCCATATAATCCTGGCTCATCGATAAATATAATCACTGGTTTGTTAAATTGATTTAGAGTTTTGGTCTGCCAAAAGGCTTGCAACGCGAGAGATTTAACTACAATTTCCCGCAATTCCGAACTGTAATACGAAGACCTTCTATCTTGATCCGTTAACTGAAGCCCCAAGGTAACCGGTCCAGTAACTTGCCCTTTAATAAATTTGGCGTCACTAAAATCAGCATTAATTAACCTTTCCACAAAAGCGTAGAATCCCTGAGCAGACCCTTCTGGAAATGAAAAAAAATTAAAATTGTCCGAATTATCTTCCATTATCGCTAAATATTGATTAAAAAACTCTGTTGCTTTGACTAACCAACTCGGCTGAGAGGTGTCAAAGAACATCTTACCTCCTTGTTCCACGACTAATCCGAGCTTGAATAAAGGAAATGTATATTGATTTAACATATCTTCTGAAGACGCCTGGTTAGGCAATTGCGGCCAATGGGGTATTTCTTTTAAGGTTCGAATTAATTGTATAGCTTCCGTCGTCTTTAAATGCGGTAAACTGCCGATGCCTATAGCTAGTAATGATAAATCAGTCTTCAAATTGCATGCTCCTTTGTAAAGAGTATTTTCATTATTACTTACACGACCACAAAAATCTAGGGCAAACTGGTTGTGGAAAAAGGTATATCTTTTTTCAATTTAAAGGAATATTCTATATTATTAGAGAAATCTTCTTGGTGAAGAGGGAGTTGAGAAAATGTGAGTAGAGATGATTTTGCTATTAAAAATGGTTTCATAAATTATGAAGAAATGCTATTTAACAGCATTAGAATTGTATATGACCATGGAATTTCTTTTTTTACCACAACCATTCATAATGATGGTTGGTTGGCTTGGATAGATGAGCGCCCAGAGCAAGTTATAGGAATTTTTGAAACCTTTGAAAAAGCCCATGAACAATTATTTTATATTTTTGCAGAGAAAGAATTCGAACAATTAAGAACGCAGGATTTTGAACATTTGTGTTAATCTATACAACCACCATTTTTTCTTCACATTCTATTGCCTTGGATAATGTAGCAATAGCCACTCGCATCTGCTCTTCAGTCGGTTCTGCCGTCACAATGTGTTTCTGAATGAAACTGGCAATCAGAAACGCTCTGTTTAAACCGTTACGACGAGAACTCCAGTTGAAAACCTCGTAACCAATTGATATGGAAACAACTAAGATAAGCAGGGGCATCTGATCTGCCACCGAAGAAAGCAAAACCAAAATTGGCAACAATATGACGACTAAGTTAGTACCGCAACGCGCACTAATTCGGCTCGCCTCCTTCACTGCGCTCAGTGAGAGATCTGCCCCACTCGAATAAATATTGAAGGCTTTATGCTCTGCTCCATGAAACTGCCAGAGTCGTTTCAGGAGAAATACTAACGCAATAAGAACAACTCCGTAGATAGCGAGCACGGACCAGACCGACTCAGAACCTACCAAATCATTAGGAGGAAAAATCCAATCCCACGGGATAGCGAGGAAAAGAATCATACCTAAAAACAACTTAAGATTAAGCTTTGCCAGCTTAGAAACCCCACGTAAGAAAGGAACTTTGTCCATTAGATTAAATATCCGAATCCCAGGCAGTCGAGTTACATTGATAGATATATTTCCATTTGCTAGCCTCCCTCGAACCACGTGCGAGTTAGTGGCAAATGAAATTCCATTAATATGTGCTCGCCCTCCTATGACCGCCAAACCCTCACCACCTTTTGCTACAATACAGTGCCTAGTCTATCTTAGCGCAACTGAAATCTTATGAAAAAAGTCGTACCATCTGAAGAAGATTCCACATCTATCTTGGCATTATGTCTCTCTGCAATATTATAACACGTTGCTAAGCCTAAACCAGTCCCTTCTTCCTTAGTAGTCAGGAACGGTGTCCCTAGCTTCGCGAGAATATCTTCACGAATTCCTGTCCCTTGGTCTTGTATCGCAAGCACTATACTATTTACATCACTATAAGTCATTATTTTCAGATTACCCCTTGCGGGCATCGCTTCAAACCCATTTCTTGTAAGGTTAAGTATTAACTGCCTAATTTCCCTTTCATTCATTGTTAATTCAGTAACTTCTTTGGTATCTAAGACAACCGTCTTGTCCTGGTTAGTGGCATCCGCGAGGATTAAAGGATACAACGAATCAACTAGATTATTAAGTTTTACTGATGTGTATAATCCAGTTTTTGTTTTTGCTATAGATAAGAACTCAGTTATTATCCCATTAGCCCTATCTAATTCACTAATCATCAAATCGTAGTATTCTGAGTTTTCATGTAATGTATCACGACTCTTTAAAATCTGCAAAAATCCCCGTACTGTCGTCATTGGGTTGCGTACTTCATGGGCAATACTAGCCGCCAATTGACCCACAAGATTTAAGCGATCTAAACGTGCCATTTCCTCTTCAGCTAACTTCCTTTTGGTTATATCAAGCATTTGCATTAAAAATAATTGTGTACCATCTGAATCTTGGAAAGGGTGTTGAAATACTTCAAAAATAGTATCTTTAATGACACATTGCCATTGCTTTAGAATTTTAGTTCCGGAAGTTGCCTCTGTATGACAATTGCTACAGGGTTCATCTTTATTTAATAGTATACAATAACACTTTCTATTTTTTGGTTCTCCGTGAATCTCTTTAAAATTATGGTTAGCAAAAATTACTTTCCCTTCACTTGTGCGCAAATAAACCAATCCAGGTAGACCGTTCAAGATGGCATACAGGCGTTTTTGCTCATCTTCAAACGATTTCTCCATTTTCTTTCGTTCGGTTACTTCGTGAGCGATAGCATAGTATACTTTTTGCTCAGCAAATGGTATAAGCATCCACGACAACCATATGTAAGAACCATTTTGGACGCGATAACGATTTTCGATCCCATTGATACGTTGCCCTTTTATCACATCGCCAAGTGCTTTCATCGTCATATTAATATCATTTGGGTGAACATATTCCTCGATTACATCGACCGCTTTTTGGTTTAATAAACTATTTTGATTTACACCTAAGATTGTCGGCAATACAGAGTTAATGTATCTGATGCGTCCATCGAAAGCGATTGTTGCAAATACATATGTAGAATTATGGAAAACGCTTTTTAACATGTCAAATTCCATGGACGAATCAAGGTGCGTACCTTTTTTATATGTTACTAAAAATTCATTTTCAATTAACATATTTCAGCTGCTCCCAACTTTTTCAATGTCGTATATCTTTCTACAAAATACCTTTAATTCCTCCTTTGTAGATTATTTTTCTATTAATTTCGCAGAGTATTTCCGCACGGCAGGTATTTATAGCAATTAGCGATTCCAGCCAAATAATTCGTTAAGCTGAAGCGGAATATATCAACGTGCACGATAAAGCCTAATAGTATCAATATAAAAGCAGGTGATTACCTTTCTTTTAACTTTATACTATTTGCATTAACAAACAATAACTTTTATAATACTTAATATTGACAGGTTTTTTTCTTTTTATGTCGAAACTAACAGGTGGTCGAGTAACTGTACAACGGAAAGGTGGTGAATATTATGCATAACATACCCGATTCCGATTCCGACATTGATAAATTGGCTGAAGACATTGAAAAGAACGCCAAGCAATCAATGGGTATGGTAAGTTTTAACGATCTGTTTACACCGTCCTTTTTGACTAGTTACACACAATTTTCTAATTTTAACGATTTGCTCGAAGCTGGAAAATACAAGGTAAAAAGTATAGAGGACTTTATGGCGATTCAAGATGCTAAATTTGATGTTTTTATAAATAAAACAACCAAATTTAAAACATGGGAAAAAATGCAAGCCGCAGCTGTTGCAGAGTATCTTAAGAAGGCACCAAAGCCAACCCTATAGTTCCTTGACCAATTCTGAATTTATGGATCACAAAAGCCATCACCGTAAATTGGGTGATGGCTTTTGCTTTAGTTCACTAATTCGAATGCTGATTTTTCGGAGTTGAAAATATAAACTTCTCCAGTTTCAATGGTGTAATACATACCGATAATCTCTAGTTCTTTTTTATTAAACGCTTCTGCAACATAAGGGTAAGTTAACAAATGCTTTATCTGTTCGACAATATTCATTTGCTCTGTTAGCCATTCTCTAAATTCCAAATCCTTTGTTTTACCATTAGCTTTCATTTCTTCGATGACTCTTGTTTTAACATGCTCAGATACCTCTAACCATTTTTTAGTAGCAGGTATTTCATTAAGTACCTTCTCAGGATAATGGATCGCCGAGCAACCCCCACAGTTAGAATGTCCACATATAATGATACTTTTCACTTTTAAGATCTTAACTGCATATTCAATAGCAGCCGTCGTTGCTGACGTAGTTGCTATGTACTCATGTGCTTGCTTATATCTGGGAACGATGTTAGCGATATTTCTAACAACGAACAGTTCTCCCGGTAATGATTTCGTTATCAATTCTGGCACTACTCGTGAATCAGAACATGCAATGAACAACGTATGAGGTTCTTGACGTCTTTTCAATCTACAAAATAGATTTTTATGTTCTTCATAGTCTTGTGTTCTAAACTTAATTAGTCCTGCCACTAAATTGAGCATAAGGCATCTCTCCTCCTTATAACATAAGTTCCGCACCTCTAAAAAAACCTGATTTCCGGGAATGCTCAAATGGCCTAGAACCAGAACCATCAATACACTTGAGTTTGAGCTACAAATCAGCTACCGATATAATTTCCTCATATGAAGATTAGCATTATGGTTCATATAAGTCAATATGGCTATTACACGTCGATATGGGCATAATCAGTTTATCATATGGCATATTCTTTAAATATCAAATTTACTTTCTTATAAAGAAACAACCGTGAACCCTAGCGTCCACAAATTAGAATGAAAATGAATTTTCGTAAGAAAACTTGGCTGGCGCCCGAAGACACTGTCTTCGCACGAATTAGCCTTCTTGCAGCGTTAGCGAAGGCGGTCGCCTAGTTGCACTTATGCGCTGGCCACGGATGGCCGAGTGTCCCTGTAGCCAAGACTGAAACACGATGATTCAGATTAGAGCGCCGCCATGGATGGCAAGGCGCCGTGATGGCGAGAAGGGACCCACCCGAAACATATACTTTCTGACTGGTACAAAAAAAGTCAGCCACTAGGCCAAAGGACCTGTCGCTGACTTTTTTACCTTTTAGTAAACTTGTTCTGCTAAAGCTGAACATCGAGCCTTTAGGTACGATACTCTCCAGAGAGAGTATCGCCTAAAGCACAGGTCCTTAACGAATACTATCGCACTGAGGATTTGTATCGCCGAAAGCACTAATCCCCGTAGGAGGACTTCTCAACGAAGTAGAAGTTTATCCACCTGAAGTAGAGAACCGTCGGGTAAAACTACAGGCTGTGTTTCGCTACCATTTCTCTCCCAGCTTCATGAAGGGCATCTAACTTGTAACCTTTATTTTTCTGCGTGATCCCAACAAAGTCAAACTTTTCGGCTCTGACATGGGTGAAGAGCCTCTCCATGGAAGTAAGACAAGAAGTTAGTCCATTACCGCTACCACCTGCTGCCGCCACGGCTATGACAGGTTTTCCCTCAAACAATGTCTTGTCCTTTTTTAATGCCTCACAACGGCGTAGACGATCTGTAAAATTTTTAGCTGATTCACTCATTTCTCCAAAGTAAACTGGAGTTATCATGATAAAGGCATCGATATCTGCCATGGCAACATGTACATCTTGAAAATCATCTTGAATTTGACATTCGTGTTCATTACGACATGGTCCCCAGCCGTTACCACAGGCATGACAGTGACCTATCTGTTGCTGATTGAGATTCACCATAATGACATGTGCACCAGCCTCTTCAGCCCCCGCTTTGGCGGCGTTACCACAGGCTGCTGTCAGCCCATCTATATTCGGGCTACTAGTAAAAATCATCACTTTCATCTTTTTCAATCCTTTATCCCTTTAAATATTAATCATCTCTATTGTATCAGGAAAATAATGTCCATGGAAGTACATATTTTTGAAATGATGCGCTTACAATTTCGCAATTAAAATCGTTACCTACATGACCTTTTCATTATGGCAGGTCTTGTTATTGGTCCGGCTGCGCCAGATCTAAAAATAATTATTATATAAAAAATATGCACCCGCAATTCCCGCTGGGATTGCACATGCAATCATGAAAGCAAATATTGTTGGTTTGATTAAATCCTTCCACACACTATACTTAGACATAACGCTCCCACCTCAACCATTAATCCTCAAGTAATTCATTTCTACGTATTATTTGACTGTTCCAAATTCAAGCAACCGGCTCATGTCCACAAATTGATTCACGAGCCGGTTGCTTATTTAGTTTAACCTTGTTGAGTCCCTTCCATAATTCCTTTATTATGAAACACCTCATCTACTTCTAGCGTAAGTATTCCTCCTTTGGCATTCTTACGTCCATTAATACCATATTTCGGTGTTGGGTCATCATTAACACTACTCACAACTCCGGCCGGCTCCCATGGTTGTCGATTCAATTGCGAAGCATGTTCTTTGTCGTTTTCGTTACCCATTTAATTTGCCTCCTCTTTGGCTATTATTTACCCGTTTCTTTGAACTTGTCATTTATTTCGTTCAAACACTTTATATATTTCCCTAAAGAATTATTTCTACTCAATTATAATTTTCTATTGTACGTAAAGTTTTAGACAAATTTCAAAATAAAGGTATCCCATCTTCATCTTTATGACATAATATATAAAGTATTGGTTTTAATTTTAAATAGAGGGCAGAGGCTGATGCATGAGTATACAACAACTGAATATCACCGCGGACAAGTCTATTTCCACGCTTCAATTTCCGGAACTGTTATTTGTTGAAGATCAGTTACAGACCGTGCTCAATAAGGCTGACGGTCTCATTCAACAAACCTGCGTAAGTCTGTTGCATTCTGGTGGTAAAAGAATTCGGCCACTTCTAACTCTTTATAGTGGTATGTGTTTTGCTCCCTTAAATCCATTGATGATCCAAGCGGCTGTGGCTGCAGAACTTATTCACATGGCTTCCCTAGTTCATGATGATGTCATCGATGAATCGGCTACCCGGCGAGGAAAACCGACCGCGAACTCCCTTCATGGGGACCATGCAGCTATTCTGACCGGCGATTACCTATTTGCTGAAGCCTTTAATATCCTCTCAACACATCAGTTATTAAACAGTATGAAATACCTCGTCGAAGCAATCCAGGCCATGTGTGATGGAGAAGTGAATCAAGCAAGTGAGCAATTTTCGGTTTCGGTTGGTACTCAACATTATTTTGACCGAATTGCCAAAAAAACAGGAATTCTCTTGTCTGCCTGCTGTCAATCAGGAGCTATTCTGGCCGGTGCCTTACCGGAGGAAATGACCCTTATGCGTGACTACGGATTGAACATCGGCTACGCCTATCAAATCACGGATGACATATTGGATATTAGTGGAGATTCAGAATCACTTGGGAAACCCGTCGGTGCCGATCTCATGAATGGAAACATAACACTTCCAATCCTTTATCTCTTGGATAACCCCATTTATGGAAATTGGCTGGAAGAAATCATGAAAACACGTAAGATTTCACGTCAAGGCGTCCAAAGTATTAAAGAAGCTCTTACTTGTACAGGATGCATTGAACGAGCCTATGCAACGGCTACTCAATGTATCGGTAACGCCAAAGCTTGCCTGGATAAAATTCCTGGAAGTCCTTATCGCTCGATCCTTATTCATTTGGCTGATTCTATCTTGCAACGTACAAATTAGGTACATAACTATAAGAAGGGACCAAACGGGCGTATCGATATACACCAAAGTTGGTCCCTTCTTACTTTACCTATGTAACAGTGTTAAGGCACATTCAAGAAAATAATTATCTTTTAAAGAGTCTTCTTTTTTCTCAATTGGCAACACATCCAATAGAGAAGATTAATTCCCAACCCACTATCCCTTAACAGTTGCTTCGTAATGGAGCGAATATCCGTGTCCATACCTTTTTCATCGGACAAATACATGGCGAGCAGTCCTTGGACGACCGCTCGATGGAACTTCGGATGATTCAGCCTTTCCGTTTGCTTTAAAGAATTTTCAACAAACAGATGCAAACGCT
The DNA here is from genome assembly GCA_031292095.1 of Desulfosporosinus sp. Classification (GTDB taxonomy): domain Bacteria; phylum Bacillota; class Desulfitobacteriia; order Desulfitobacteriales; family Desulfitobacteriaceae; genus Desulfosporosinus. The sequence goes on along the minus strand of JARLHU010000091.1, from coordinate 19,920 downwards.
GGAACGTCATACCCATATGTTCATAATACGCTACAAAATTCAACTGACTTGTCTCCCGGTCTTCGCGTAGATCGATGAAATAATCCAATAAGATATGGAGCCCACATATCCAGGGAAAATAGGCTTGGCTAATCTTCTGCACTTGCCTTGCCGTCAATTGAGGATTGAAGGCAACCGCATAAAGACAGAAAATCCCTAAAGTTGACCCTGTCGCAGCGGCAAACTCCCAAGTTGTTATCTCTGGATATTCCTTTAGGTAGGGATTGATCCAGTTTAGCATTTTCCCTTCCCGGTCTTCCAACGCCAAGTGTTTGTAAGTTTGCAGGTGGGAATAGAGTTTAGCGAACTTAATAGCCTCTTCTTGAACTATTTTATACGACGGTAACTTTCTAAGGCTTTCATGGCAGGTTTTGACCAATCGTTCTAGATACCCACCATCCTCCCGATAAGGATAATACAGATAATAATCCGATGGAGCTACGCTGGGATTCAAGGCTTCTTGCATGGCTAAATGCAACTGAGAAAATGCCAATTCATCCTGAACCTCAAGGCTATCGACCAAATTATCAAGATAATCACTCATGGTTTGATAAGCAACAATGAATTTAACAGTTTCGGCCTTATTCACGCCTGGATAAAGTGCGAAAATACTCCCCCCTTGGCAATGAAACGCTTTGGTGCGAATACTCTCCGTAGCTTGCAGGCGTAGGCAGGCATCCGGTAACTGCTCAGCCATCCGTTGCCATCCATTCAGCTCTTGTTTAACGAGCGGAAAAACTTTCGAGACAAAAGAATAAATTAACCTCCCGCGATTCATGGGTCGGACAACCAATGTATTCATAACCATATTTCTCCTTCATTCAAGCTAAAGGTGGTTTTCTTTTATAAAATAGTGTTGCCAAAAGAGGCCCCCAATCAACCCCCTATTACTCCATCTCATAATCTAACTCAACTGCATAACATATTCCATTATTTAGCATACATAATTTATCTGCATTGAGACATCCTATATCTGTTGTTAAATAGTACCGAGAGGAGAATGATTATGACTACTTCAATGCCTGAATTAACCGCCAAAAACCTGACCATTCTAAATGATCAACTCGGGGCCGAAGCTTTATTAGTCCATAAATTTGCCCAAGCCGCACAATCCGTCCAGGACCAAGCTCTCAGTTCCCAACTTTCTTCCATTTCTGCGCAACATCGCAAACACTATGACACCCTACTCAATTATTTGAATTCCCATCAGTAAATATAGAAAGGACGGGATCAACTTGAATATGCAAAACACGATGTCAGAACAAGAAATTTTAACCGACCTATTGACAAGCGAAAAACATCTTACTTCTACGGTCAATACATTTATTACTGAATCAACTTGTGCTAATTTAAGGCAAAACCTAAAAAGTATCCTCACCGAGGAACATAGTATTCATGAAAACCTTTACAATATTATGAACCAAAAGGGCTGGTATCCTACGAGCGATGCCGAGGCAATAGAAGTTCAAAAAGTTAAAGGCAGATTCAAACCCCTCCAAGGGTAATTGTAATTCTAAGCGAATCCTGCTCATGCCAGTCACACAGCAAAAAGATGGGGCCAAATCGGCTCCATCTTTCTTTTAATTCCCCGCAGATGTAATCCTCAGAAAAGAATTTATAGAGTTACTCAACTTTTACGTTCTTTACTTCTTCTTTTTTCTCTTCTTTTTTCTCTTCACCCTCACTAGCTGATTTAAATTCTCTTATCCCTTTACCCAAGGCTTTTCCTACGTCTGGTAACTTACCTGGTCCAAAAATAACCAATGCAATGACAAGAAAAATCCCTGCTTCTAAAGGGGAAAAAATCCCAAATGTTGTAAGCATTATTGTCCACCTCCATTATTATAACTAACTGAAAGGCTGAGCGCCGACGCAGTATGACAAAAAATAGACTGGCATACTTGGTTATTTACTTGAAGGTGCCTTATTATTTGCAAATCAAGCACAAGCTTATCGTACCGTATTGAAGGACGACACGCAATATGTTTTTTATGGAAAATCGAAAAAGTATACAACACAAATGTCACCAAGGCAATCGCTGATCATAGAGCCGAGAGTGTAGTCAGGACTCGAACAGGGACGTCCAAGGTTAAACCCCGCCACGGATGAACCCCAATAAACCCTAACGTTTATCGGGTTCATCTACATTTTCCTCTTCTTTTTCCCTAAAAAGTTCTTCGTATCCAAGATATAAATTCCAGATTACATCCCATAATTCCCCATGGGCATCGGTCACTTTAAGTCCAAGTTCTTTGGCTTCCCGACGACCAATCGGATATCCATGGGAATAGTATCCTTCGGTCAAAGCCTGAGTTACATTCGGAACCCGTTTCAGGTCATCTTTTAGCATATAGTTCGATAATAAGGTTTCTGCATATTGTTGAGAGGCTTTGATGGTTTTTTCGTAGTCTCCAATGAGCCACGGGTCCAACTTGTTCAACAGAGGGGTTACCATAAATGATGCAACTTCCGGGTCAGAACTATTGGTAATCGACCGTTGCAGATAATCTAAGCAATGCCAAACCGCTTGCACGGGTACCAATACATCTTTATAAACCGGATGTATGACAAGAGGATCAATGGGTCCAAGTTCGGAAATTGGTCCCATAACAACTTCATCTGCTCCAAGTACAAGCATCGAAGCTGCTGATTTGGCAACAAACGGAACAATGACGGCGAACTCATCGCAGAACTCCCGGATCAGCGTTACCACTTTATAAGGTGTATCCACCGCACCTCCATAACTGTGTAAGAATAGATCAATTTTTTTGGTATGACCCATTTCTTTCAGTTGCTTATAGAGGGGGACTATAATAGTGTCATCTAGGGGAGTATGCGAATAATAAACTAAGACTTTGGAATCCCGTAATTGTTCTAAGCGCTCAATAAAACCGATCCGTTCTTCTGCCTTCAAACCGAGTCCCCTCCCAGTTCATTCCTTATATAACATATTATTCCAAATATAATTTATGGTGAATACTGGGGGTATCGGATTTTCATTATTTTCAATATAATCTACTCTTGAAGGACTATTACGAAGGTTTTTGGGGAATAACCACCTTCACACCTGATCGGTCATGGCAACTCTGACAATACGCTTCTCCGCCCAGCCCTTTCTTTTCATGACAAGTATAGCACTGTTTCCACGGTTGCTGGTTGTTTAAAACGGTATACCCATGCCCATTGGGTCCATGAATCCAAGTATCCTTTGACACCCCATTATGTGGGTTAGACGGATCGCGATTTTGAGAGATAACAAGCACCGCTACCAAAGCAGTCAATAAACTGAGCGTAATGAGGGTTCTTATAACGCGTTTGCGCTCCATACAGGAAAGCACCCCTTTTAGTTTAAGGTTTTTCACTTTTTAGAGCAACCTATCCAATTCCGAGACAATTATTAGAAAAACAGCTCTCTGTAGTTTTATAGTTAACTCATTTTACTTGTTTTCATTAGAAAACATACAAATTCGAACCTCGAATTTTACTAGAGCGTCTTCAGGACTGTACGAGCCTGTTCCAGCGTATGATCGATGTCTGCATCTGAATGGGCTGTCGATAAAAAAACTGCTTCAAATTGGCTGGGGGCTAAGTAGATGCCATGTTCCAACATTCCGCGGAAGTACTTGGCAAATCGCTCTACATCCGATGTGCAGGCACTGGCATAATCCCTGACTGACGCATCAGTGAAGAAGGCAGAAAACATAGCTCCGATGGAATTAACCCAAATCGGAAGTCCAGCCTCTTGGGCGAGTTGCTTTAACCCTTCAGCCAGTCGAATTGTTTTATTAGCTAACGCTTCATAGGTTCCTGGCTGCTGTAACAATTTTAAGGTCGCTAACCCAGCGTTCATCGCCAACGGATTACCTGAAAGAGTTCCCGCTTGATAAATAGGGCCACTAGGAGAAATTTGTTCCATAAAACGACGTTTTCCTCCGTATGCCCCAACCGGAAGCCCTCCGCCGATCACTTTACCCAGGCAAGTCAAATCCGGGTCGATTCCGAAAAAGCCTTGTGCTCCTCCATAACTAACTCTAAAACCGGTCATCACTTCATCAAAGATCAGTAAGGTCCCATACTCTTTCGTTAATTGGCGAACCCCTTGTAAGAACCCCTCGTCCGGTAAGACGACACCCATATTCCCTGCAACTGGTTCGAGAATTACACAAGCAATCTCTTCCCCTTCACGCTCTAAGATCTCTTTTAACTCTTCAAGATCATTAAAACGAGCGGAAATCGTGGATGAAGCAGTTTCTTTTGTAACTCCTGGAGACGTGGGCACACCAAAGGTCAGAGCCCCACTCCCCGCCTTAATCAGTAGTTGGTCAGAGTGCCCATGGTAGCAGCCCTCAAACTTAACAATTTTTGTCCTGCCAGTAACACCACGCGCTAAACGCAAAGCACTCATCGTGGCTTCTGTACCGGAGTTAACCATACGTATCATTTCCATGGAAGGATATGCCTTCAAGACCTCTTCTGCTAATACCGTTTCAACCTCTGTAGGCGCACCGTAACTCGTCCCCCGCTCGGCTACCCGTTTGATCGCTGCAACCACGTCCGGGTGAGCATGCCCAACAATCAATGGCCCCCAAGAACCAACAAAGTCAAGGTAACGATTGCCATCGATATCCCAGAGGTGGGCTCCTTCACCCCGGTCTATGAATACCGGGTCACGCCCTACAGATTTAAAGGCCCTTACCGGCGAATTCACGCCACCAGGAATGACTTTCTGAGCCTTAGCAAAGGCTTGTCGGCTTTTTTCATCCACAAAACTCAAGCGAATACCCCATTTCTAGTTTGTCTCATCTTCTAGGAAATATTGCATACTGCTCTTCTTTAATTCGGCGGTACTAAAGAGCATGGAATACGTCTTGACCCCTGTTGCCAAGGAAATTTTCTTCATCACGTCCCCGCAATCTTCCGCGGTACGTCCATGGACCATCGTAAAAAGGTTATACGGCCAATCGGGTAATGTCGGTCTTTGGTAACAGTGGCTAACTTCCTTGAAGCGGGCCATAGTTTCCCCAACCTCTGCAGCCCGTTCTGGATCAACCTGCCAAACACCCATAGCATTAGCCACGAAGCCTGCTTTTTGATGACGAAGAACTGCACCGAAACGGCGTATAACCTTCTCCTCCAATAAACGACTAGCGATTGAGATGACAACATCAACCTGCCACTGGAGCCTTTCGGCTAGTACGGTAAAGGGAGTCTGGGAATCTGGAAGATTCCCCTGCAGTATTTGAATAAGTGCGATATCTTCATTGCTTAAGTCATAAGGAGAAACGTTTCCCTTGTGTGCACCGCGCAAATCAGCATCACCAAAGGTGTCTATTCCTTCTTCTTCAGATGTATCCTCGTCTGATAAATCAAAATCAAAATTAACATTGATTTTAAAAAGTCGGGTAGCCGGAAGGCTAAAGACCTCAGAAACTCCCGAGACTTCACGAATGTTTTGAAGTATACTTTCAGCGACAACCTGCGAGCGAGCAATGAGCGTAAACCAGACATTATACTCGTGATTTCGAATATAGTTGTGAGTCACTCCGGGAATCCCCTCTAAAAGTTTCGCCAAGACGGGTATCTTCTCTTCGGAAACTTTGCTCGTACATAAGGTACTATAGTACCCTAAGCGACGAGAATCAAAGACACCACCTAAACGACGAATAATGCCCTCCTGTCGGAGACGTTGAATTCGTTTATAAGCATCTTCCTCCGTAGTTCCCACCGCTTCGCCTAAGCTCTGGTAGGGGTGAAGCGCAATTGGAAAATGATTTTGGATGGCATTCAGCAGGGCTCGATCGGTTGAATCCATACTAAATCCCCTTCCTTCCGTGATATAAGCACCACGGTTCCTCCGCCATGTAATCCCCTTTATTGTAATACGCAGCGCGTGCACGGCAACCGCCACAGGCGTGCTTATACTCACAGGAGCCACAATCCCCTTTATAATCAAGCGTTCGTAAGGTCTTTAACACTTCATGATTCCGCCAAATTTCATCAAACGGAGTCTCACGAACATCCCCTAACGGGATATTCAGATAAGCACAGGGTTGAACTTGCCCTTTCGGCCCAATGATGCAATAGCTTGTTCCTGCCAAACAACCGCGACTAAAGCGCATATTAACCCCCATTTGTTTGGCTATACGCATGAACTGAGGGGCACAAGTTGGTTTTAGTTCGATATCGACGGTTTGCTGTTTTTTCATAATTCGAGTTAGGACTTCCTCATAGGCCTCCGCCTTTAGAGACTCTTCCTCAATTGAAACCGCTCGGCCCGTAGGAACTAAGAAAAAGAAATGGTGGGCAACTGCGCCCAGCTCGACAGCAAAATCCGTGATTGCTTCCACTTCATCCGAATTCCAATCCATAATGGTGGTGTGAATTTGGAACGGAAGCCCAACTTCCTTGCAAATTTTCATCCCCCGAACAGCCCCATCCCAGGCACCTGGGAATTTTCGGAATTCATCATGCTTCTTTTTGTCCAAAGAATCTAAGGAAATGCCCATACCCATGGCACCAGCCTCTTTAAGTTGCCGAGCTAATTCTAAAGTTAGTAGAGTGCCATTGGTCCCAAAAACAGGGCGTAACCCTAAGGACGTTGCATAAGTGACTAATTCAACGATGTCCGTCCTTAACAGAGGTTCTCCTCCACTAAAAATCATAATTTTAAAACCTGCTCTAGCAATCTGCTCTAGCAAGGTCCTTGCTTCAGTGGTGCTGAGTTCATCTTCAGCTTTGCATCCAGCATCACGGTAGCAGTGGTCACAATACATATTACAAGCGTTAGTCGTATTCCAGGAAACTATCATATGTGCCCCCCCTCTCCAAGCCAGCGCGCTACATCTAGGGCATGATACGTGATTAGCAAATCCGCACCTGCACGTTTCATACTCACCAAGGCCTCCATTACAATCCGTTTCTCATCAATCCACCCATTCGCTGAGGCCGCTTTCACCATCGCGTACTCACCACTGACATTGTAGGCGGCAATTGGGACTCTAAATTTCTCTTTGGTACGGTAGATAATATCTCCATACGCTAAGGCCGGCTTCACAATAATTAAGTCGGCTCCCTCTTCAATATCCAGTTCAGTTTCCAGCATAGCTTCGTTACCATTCGCTGGATCCATCTGATAGGTTCTACGATCTCCGAATTGAGGTGTAGACCCTGCCGCATCACGGAAAGGGCCGTAAAATCCAGAGGCTACCTTGGCTGAATAGGCCATAATCGGGATCTGAGAGAATCCTTCTTTGTCTAACCCTTCTCTGATTGCAGCAACTCGCCCGTCCATCATATCTGAAGGTGCAACCATATCCGCACCAGCACGCGCATGAGAAAGAGCCGTCTGAACAAGTAGTTCCAGCGTCGGATCGTTCAAGACTTGTCCATTTTCGATCAACCCACAATGCCCGTGATCAGTATATTCACACAGGCAGACATCAGTAATGACATAAAGTTTCGGAAAATGCTTTTTGGCCAAACGTACGGCCTCCTGAACAATCCCATGTTCATGATAAGCCCCTGTCCCGATGCTGTCTTTACTCTCCGGAATTCCGAATAACAAAACTGCTGGGATCCCTAGTTCCACCACTTCTCGAAGATACAAGACAAATTCATCCAGTGAAAAGTTGTAGACACCAGGCATAGAAGAAATCTCAATCTTCTTTTTCTCTCCGGGCATGACAAACATAGGGTAAATTAAATCCTCAACTCTGAGATGGTTTTCCCTGACCATGCTTCGTATCGCCTCATTGGCCCGTAAACGGCGTGGGCGCCTTTTAAGTTCCATTCTAAGTGCCTCCTTGTACTTTAATCACGGGGAGGAAGTGTCTTAGCACGTTCGCACACGTTTCATCGCTATTCGCTTAACGATAAGGCTAAAACGCAAAACCTCTGGGCTTTCTGCAAGTGAACCGTTGCGTTTCTTCACGCCTTATCGTCTGCGCTCATTGACGCGATTCCACTAAAGTGCTTCTCTAAGCTAAGAAACTTCCTCTGGGCTTGGGTCTACGGAGATTAGGAACGATCTTGGGGCAGTGGTTCCGTATTGCGTCCATATACGCAAATGCGTCCGATTATTTAGAAACGTTCCTATCATAACCTAGTCGTTCCCTCCTCGTCGTAACCAAGCCATTGAATGAAATGAAATTGCAAAGAGAACCATTAAGCGGGAGCAGCGTGCGAGAGCAGTCGACGAAGCGTGAAGACGCACCACGGGACTTGTCCATGGATGGACTGATGCCGCGATGCCAAGGATGGCAAGGAGCGGCGCACATGCAGAATATCCCAGAGGTTTGGTGCGTTAGCTTCGACGACAAACGAGCCGCTCCGGAGCTTTGGTGAACGTGCAATTTAATTTCCGTTCATTCCAATCTCCTCATCAGTCAAATAGCAAGCAGGGTCTGATTCCCAGAAATCACCAGTAACGGCTTCTGCACGTGTCCGGAAGTTACCGTTACACATATCTAGATATTGACAAGCCGCGCATCGTCCTTTGAGCAGAGCCTTGCGATCTTTGAGGCCTGCCATGATGGGATGGGACACATCGGACCAGATCTCTCCTATTTTACGTTCGCGGACATTTCCAAACGAGATATGCTGGGTAAACTGGTCAGGGTGCACGTCTCCCATTGGATCAATTTCTCCAAAGGCTATACCTGAACGGTTACCTCCATTGAATCCGATAAGGTTCTTAATCTTTTCTGCCCTAGCTGGATCCTCTTTTAACGCTTGGATGTACATATAAACGCCATCGCAATGGTTATCTACCGTAAGGATTTCCTTTTTCAAACCACGTTCTTCAAAATCCCGAGTTCTGCGAATTATCGTATCCATTGCTTGACGGGATTCTTCCCTCGTCACATCTTCTGCGATCATTTTGTTACCTCGGCCTGAATAGACCAAATGGTAGAAGCAGACGCGATCAATCTTCTCTGCTTCAATGAAATCGAAGATTTTGTCTAGTTCTTTAATATTGTGGTGATTAATTGTAAAACGAAGTCCTACTCGTTGGTCTACGGCTACACAGTTTTGAATCCCTTGCATTGCCGCCTGAAAAGCTCCTTCTTTACCTCGGAATTTGTCATTGACATCTGCCAGCCCATCAAGTGAGATGCCGACATAGGATATCCCAATGTCTTTGATGCGCCTCGCAACTTCAGGCGTTATCAGCGTGCCATTAGTTGAAAGCGTGGCCCGTAGTCCTTTCGAGATTGTATATTCGGCAAGTTCAAAAAAATCGGGACGAATTAAAGGCTCCCCTCCTGAAAAAAGTAGCACGGGAGATTTGAATTCAGCCAGATCATCGATAAAGTGCTTTGCTTCTTCGGTAGTCATTTCCCCTTGATATTTTTGTGAATCTGACTCCATATAACAGTGGGCACATTTTAAGTTACACGTCTTAGTTGAATTCCAGACAACAACCGGACCTGAACCTATTGTCGTTCCATTTCGCGCACCGTGAGAGTCTTTATTATAGCGCAGAGAGTCTCCGAAGTATTCCGTATCAAATAAAAGCTTTGTGACGCTAATCATGTTTTATTTCCCTCCAGATAATGCTTCAACCAATCCAGCTATAGTGTATTGAGCTGCTTCTTTGAAAATCGTCAGACCAAGTTCCTGTGCGGTTGCACTCGTAATAGGTCCGATAGAATAAAGCAAGACATTCTCGATCAAGGAAATATCTCCCTCTAAAAGCGTTACGAAATTTCGCACGGTTGAAGAACTTGTAAAGGTAACCGTATGGATCTCTTTTTCGCGAAGCATATGTTGCAATTCTTCACGGTTAGCGCCACCGATCACCGTCTTATAAGCTGGCACGTCCCAGACTTCCACACCTCTAGCCTTCAGGGCTTCTGGCAATATATCACGCGCTTCTTCGGCCCTAGCCAGTAATACTCTTTGACCGGACAAAACACGGGTTGATAACCCTTCAACGATCTTCTCTGCTCGGAATTCTTCCGGGACAAAGGCAACTCGTAGCCCCCTTTTTTCTAAGGACGCTTGAGTTGCAGGACCAATGGCGACAAGTTCAAGGCCAACCAAATCGCGAACATCTCGATCTTGAAGCTTAAGCTCAGCAAAAAAAGCTTCAACCCCGTTAACACTGGTAAAGATCAGCCATTCAAAATTTTTCAAATTGCTTATAGCTTTAATTAAATAAGACTTGTCCGAAGGAGGGGCAATTTCAATCGTCGGAAATTCCCAAGCTTCTCCCCCTAACGATTCAATCGCCTGAGACAACTCGCTTGCCTGATGGCGCGCCCGAGTCACGATGATTCGTTGACCAAACAGTGGTTTGTTTTCAAACCACTGGAGTTTCTCTCTTAAAGAGACGACCTCACCAACAATAATAATGGCAGGATTCGTAAAGCCTTGTTCTTTGACCTCTGTCGCAATAGTATCCAGTTGCCCTACAAGCGTACGTTGTTCTGGTCTGGTACCCCATTGAATAATAGCGACTGGAGTCGTGGGCTTTTTACCATTTTCGATCAGTTTTTGAGCAAAGAGAGGAAGGTTTTGCATGCCCATGAGGAAAACCAGCGTCCCGTGCGATAGCGCAAGGTGGTCCCAGTGAATGGTTGTCTCGTTTTTGGTTGGATCTTCATGTCCGGTGATGACCGCAAAGGAAGTTGTTAAATCTCGATGCGTCACTGGAATACCAGCATAAGCTGGCACTGCAATTGCGGAGGTGATACCCGGAACGACTTCAAACTGAATACCTGCCTCAAGTAACGCTTCTGCTTCCTCGCCACCGCGGCCAAAAACAAAAGGATCCCCCCCTTTTAAACGAGTCACAATTTTTCCTTCCAGGCCTTTATCCACCAGCAGTTGGTTAATCTCTTCTTGTCTAAGTGTATGACGATCCGGAGATTTCCCTACATAGATCAATTCACAATCTGGGCGAGCTAACATTAATAGACGCCTTGAAGCTAGGCGATCATAAACTAATACATCTGCTTTGGCAATACATTCCGACCCTTTAATAGTTATCAACTTCGGATCTCCTGGACCAGCACCCACTAAATATACATATCCCTTAGTCAAACTGAACACTCCTATTCAATCATCTTACAAAGTGTAATCCCTTACGTTCGTATTTCCGCTAATATCTCTCTAGCCCCCAAATCGATCAGACGACAGGCCACATCAAAACCTACTTCTTCAGGATCGGTGCCTCTAGCTTCCGCTTTGATCAAGCGAGCTCCATCTAAGCTCGCCACCATCCCGCGCAGAATAATCTGTCCTTCAACCACTTGAGCTAACGCTCCGATGGGGACCTGGCAGCCGCCTTCAAGTTTGCGCATCAGAGCACGTTCTGCACGTACCGCTTGTTCTGTCGCGCTATGATTCAGCCGTGTTAATAACTCATGGATGTCTGAGCGATTCTCATCAATTTCGATGGCAATTGACCCCTGTCCAACTGCAGAAAGCATTATTTCTTCAGGCAGAATTTGAGTGATTCTCTCTTCCCAACCTAGCCGTTTCACACCAGCGGCAGCAAGAATAATTCCAGCCATATCGGACTCCAGCAACTTTTTCCAGCGCGTTTGAAGATTCCCGCGCAAATCCATAAAGTCGAGATCCGGACGATAGTGCTTGAGTTGCGATTTCCGACGCAGACTGCTTGTCCCAATGATGGACCCGACGGGCAATTTCTCAAGAGGGACCCCGTTCTTACTTAAATAAACGTCCCTAGGTTCTTCGCGTTCGCAAAAAGCGCTGATCGTTAATCCCATTGGTAACATGGTCGGCATATCCTTAAGGCTATGAACGGCCATGTCCAGTTCATTAGACAAAAGACCATATTCCAATTCCTTAGTAAATAATCCTTTATCTCCGATTTTGGAAAGAGGAACATCCAAGATTTTATCCCCTTTAGTTTTCATAGGGAAGAGTTTAAATTGAAGATGAGGATAATTCATAGTTAGCTGATTTTGTACCCACTCGGCTTGCCACATTGCAAGTTGACTATCCCGAGTCCCAATCCGGATATTCTTCATTCTGCCCTCCTATGATGATGCACTTGCGCTAGATTCTGATTTACCGTCATGCTGGGCCGTTTGGCTTCTTCTCCAACCTCTAGGTCAAAAAGGTTCTGCAAAATTTCAGTGTAGAGATGACCTTGACTTGTCGCGGCATACTCTTTTAGATTCGTAATGGGCTGATGCAAGAGATGATTAACGATGGAATTAGCCATCGAACGAATAATTTTATCTTGTTTTGGGGTTAACTCGCCTAGATGCTCAAAGGCACGCTCAACTTGTCTATCTTTAATTTTCTGCCCTTTTTGCTGTAAGGCTAAAATTGTTGGAACTACAAACAACGAATTATGCCATTTAAGGAAAAGCAGCATTTCTTCTTCAATAATTTTTTCTGCATTGGCTGCCGCGATTTCGCGTTCTTGATGATGGCGGTCAACAACCCCCCGCAAATCATCAATGTCAAATAACGTAACGAAAGGGATCCCGCCCACATCAGGGTGAATATCGCGGGGCACCGCAATATCAATGAGAAGCATCGGACGTCCCTTGCGATTGGTCATAATCTCCTGCATGCGCTCTGGCAGTAAGACAAAATGCGTCGACGCTGTTGCCGAAATGACAATATCCACTTCCTCAAGGTACTGATTCATCTCATCAAAACGCACCGCTCGACCAGAACATTCTTTTGCCAAGATAACTGCTTTATCATAGGACCGATTAGACACTAGGACGGTAGTAGCGCCAGCTGCGACCAAGTGTTTGGCGGTTAGGGTGCTCATCTCTCCAGCTCCCATGATTAAGATCCCTTTGCCTTCAAGTTCTCCGAAATGTTGTTTAGCAAGTTCTACCGCTGTATAACTAATTGAAACAGGGTGCTGATCAATCAACGTATCCGTACGTACTCGTTTACCCACCGCTAAAGCAGTCTGGAAAAGTACATTCATAATCTTATTCGTGACCTCAGCCTCATTCGCTAGTTGATAAGCATCCCCAACCTGGCCAAGGATTTGAGTCTCTCCTCGAACCATCGAATCCAACCCAGAAACAACCCGAAACAAGTGACGCACGGCATCATACAAGGTATGCACACACAGGTACTGCTCGAGTACATTTCCCTCAACTCCATGATGATTGGCTAGAAATTCCTTAATAGAGTGGATCCCCACTTCCACATCCGTTGTAGCAGCATAGACCTCAGTGCGATTACAGGTACTGAGAATCACAATCCCTTCAAGTCCTGGATAACTTCTAAGTTCTTTTAAAATGTGCTGCATTTTGGAGGGATGAAAACTCATTTTTTCTCGAATTTCGACTGGCGCACTGCGATAATTTAATCCAATAGCGACCGGAAACACGTTTCAACCACTCCTTCCGCCTCAGTTAATTGCTGGGCTTTGATGAGTTTCCTCACTTCGCCGTCGGTAACCCGATTCCAAAAGCTACTGCGTTTTCCGGGTTCCAAGCGAACCTTGACAATATTTCGCCAAGTTTTCAGCAAAGTGAGATATTCAGCCATCTCTCTGCCATATAGGTTTTGCAATTCTGCGCGAACTTGCCTCGCGACAATAGGACTGCTTCCTCCGGTAGATACGGCAATTTTCAAATCTCCTTGTTCCATGATCGACGGAACAATAAAACTACATTTCTCAGGGTCATCAACCACATTCGTTGGTCGATGATGAGCTTTAGCATCGAGGGACACTCTAGCATTAACTTCCTCTTTTTCAGTGCATGAAAATACAAGAATTGCCTCTTGAATATCTTCTGTTGAATATTCCTTTTCTGACCAAAGGCAAGTAGTATCGTTGATTAATCCCTTCAACTCTGGAACGAGCTGTGGGGAGACAATCTGAACTATAGCTCCATGATCCAGGAGAGTCTGAACTTTCCTTAAAGCTATATTTCCTCCCCCGACGACTAAAACGGGCTGAGCTTCTACGTCCATAAAGATTGGATAATACTGTGGCATGGCAGATAGTCACCTTCTCCAACTTTTATACTTGTTTCGACTCACTATTCTAACATTTTCCCTGTGATAAATAAAACATCTGCTTAATTATAAATTATAATACAAATTACTGCCATTCTGACAAATTACAATATTGGTTGGAATATTATTGGGCATAAGAATGCAGTCCCGGTAAAAAGTAGTTAACTCCAAAGAACGTAAACAACACTGCCGCAAAACCAAATACAGCCATCCAGGCTGCCCTTTTTCCTTTCCAGCCATACATTAACCTAGCATGCAAGTAGCCTGCATAAATAATCCAAGTAATCAAAGACCACGTCTCTTTGGGATCCCATGACCAGTATGTGCCCCACGCATAATCTGCCCAGATTGCACCAGTAATAATGCAGAGTGTCAGAAGCGGGAATGCAAATCCGACAACCTTATAGGCCAATTCGTCCAGCACTTCTAACGATGGGAAACGCAAGACAATCCCTTGCCGCTTTGATTCATATCCAATGTCTTCGTGACTCAATTTAAGGAGATACATAATTCCTAGCCCGAAGGATACGGCAAAAGCGCCGTAGGCAAACATAGCCGTGATCACATGAAAAGTGAGCCATTGACTTTTAAGTGCTGGAGGAATTGCTTGGGCAATTCTCTCCTCAGGCCCCATGCTCATAATAATAAACATCAAAAGAAAGAAAGGAATGGGCATAACAAAAGCGCCTAGTGACCTTAGTTTATAGCGAAATTCGGCGTACAGATAAACCGCCATAATCCCCAGACAAAACGTCAACAGAAATTCATAGCCATTGGAAAGTGGCGGATGACCTGAAGTGATCATTCTTAAGATGATGGCAACGGTGTTAACAATCACTGCGATGATCGTAAGAGACGTTGCCAAACGCCCAATAAGTTCATTTTTAGAGCCTAGCCAAATCCAGTACAACAGCATACCTAAGGTACAGGCCACTACCAAACTGTAAAACATGGCTGTTTCAAGGCTTTCTAACATTCAGTACCCCCCTCATTATCTCATCCTATTTGTGACAGAACTAACGAATTGTTCTAACGCTTCGCGGGTACTTACCGTCACCTTACCTGATAAAGCCCCTACTGATAAAGTCCCTTTTATTCCATTTTCAGCTTGAATAATCCCAGAGATAACCACGGGTTGCCAGTAAAAGGCCAGTAAAAGCCCACCTAACAACAACGCGCAACCTAACCAAATAACTGCTACCCCTGGATCTTTTTTGACCTGTAACCCGGTAAATCCAACCAAACCCTCTAAGGTTAACTTATATTTTCCTTGCACATCGATCGTTTGCTGGGAGGTAAGCTTGCCGGATTGGATCGGCTCCGCACCATTTCCTTTATATACCTGATAAAGAACGCCTGGCTTCTGCGCAGAGGAGCTCGGGTCAATCGATGTAACAAGATAAAGATCCGTCCCAGGAGCCTGAAAGTAGCTTTGTCCCTGATCTTGCAAAACGACCGGGATTATTTGACCGTTCATATCCACTGAAAAATGGGCGCCCTTGGAAAAACTCGCTTGATAGAAGGTAATTCCCTTATACACAAACGGATGGTTCACCGACAAAGTATTCCTAGCCACTTCTTGTCCGTTTTCTAATACACTCAGGTCTGTATACCAATTATCCCGTTCACCGTTGGCTAACATTCGGTCCTCGGCAGAATTAATGCGCACACTGAACGTTTCGGAAACCGTCCCCTTAGATAGCTGGATTGCTTGAATCGGGATAGTACTTCCTGCCCCTTCCATTAAGTAGCCCTTAAATCCTAAGGCTGATCCTAATAGTGCCCCGATCACTAAAACCACAAACGAAAGGTGGGTGATCAACGATCCCCAGTTTCCCAACCTGTGTTTTACTGCAATAAAACTCCAAGGATCTGTCAGACTGCTAAGCGTGAAACGATATCCTTTCTGTTTTAAGACCTGCTGGACCGATTCCCGCAACGGCGCAAGTTCTCCTTGAACCTCCATTCTATTTTTTTGTGGAACTCGTGCCAAACTTGATGGTGGCGTCAGCTTAAACGTCCGATGATAAATACCTCTCAAACGCTGGATAGTGCACACTATGAGATTAATACATAAAAGGCCCAACAATAAGCGAAATCCAACGGTATTATAAAGATGCGTAAAGCCCAGCGTTTGCCATAATTGTCCAACAGCTTTAGCTTTTTCGGGATCTTGCTCTGACTGTGGGATTAAGGTTCCAATTCCAGCCACAAAAGCAATAACTCCCAACAGAGTCAGTCCAAGTTTCATTGAACTTAAGACATTCCAGAGTCGGTCAATCAAACCTTCCGAACTTTCAACCATCAAATTGCCCTCCCAGTCTATGACCTATTCATGTACCATTCATACAATTTATCGGATCTGCGAAAGTAGTACAAGCTTAACCCATATTGTACCCTATCTGAGCTTTGAATTCCATTCAGGTGGACTAATAGCGTTTGTATAGTTAGAAGATTAAATACCTCTCCCATTTGCTTTAGCGGGAGAGGTATTAATTCTCTTCGATCGAGTCTTCAATTGGGAACTAAAACTTGCGGACTCGAATAAACTCAGCTAACTCTTCTAAGGCTTTACGTGTTGGAACCGGGGGAAGATCCTGAAGATGTTTTTTAGCCTTCTGCACATATAGGTCGACCAGTTGCATAGACTCATCGATCGCTCCTGTGCTCTTGATCAGGTCGATTGTCTCCGCTACTTCATCATCAGTTTTGTCCATTTTCCCAAGTAACGCCCGTAAGCGCGAAGGCTCCTGAGACAATCGAAGGGATAAGATCATGGGTAACGTCATAATCCCCTGACGCAGATCTCCCCCAATTGGCTTGCCAAATTCAGAGGGTTTGGCCGTTATATCCAAAACATCATCGACAATCTGAAAAGCCATTCCCAGTGAATGCCCATAAGCACCCATTGCCCAAACTTGACGCTGGGGAGCGTCCGAAACCAAGGCCCCTATTCTACAACAGGCCGAAATCAACAGGGCAGTTTTACGCTTTATACGGTAATAATACTGTTTAAGATTTTGCTCAACATCGAAGGAAGACTTAATCTGCTGAATCTCCCCTTGGCACATTTCAACACTGATTTCTGCCAAGATACGGGCAACCTCCGGATGATTAATCTTAGCAATCAGCACCAATGATTTAGCAAATAGATAATCTCCAGTTTCCACAGAAACTATATTGCCCCATTTAGCTTTAACAGTCGGTCGCCCTCTTCTGGTCATCGATGCATCCACGACATCATCATGGACTAGTGAAGACATATGAATGAGCTCTAAGGCCATTGCTACCGGCATCAACTTTTCTAAAGAATAACCATAAAATTTCCCGGCTAAGAGCGTAAACGCCGGGCGCAATCGTTTCCCTCCGGCAGCCAATAAATGGACGGCCGAATCCTGGAGAATCGGGTAATCCGTCTCCACAAATTTTGTCAGTTCCTTTTCAACCCGTTGCAAATCTGAATTTATCTGCTTGAAGAGCCAGAGTTGTTTCAAAAGCGGTTCACCTGCTTGCACCCTTTTCTTCATAAGATACCATATCTAATGGTAGTTCCGCTAGTGGATCATCTGGAATTTCATCCTCGTATTTTAACAAGTCGATGTCAGTATTACTTTCAGACGCCTCGCTTTGTGGGACAGCTGTTGCCTGGTGGGTTATGCGTGGCGAGGTCGTCTGCTCGAAAGCTTTATTCAAAATTTTACTTGGAGCATCAAATGAACCTTGAAATTCTTTGGTCAATTCATGGGTTGCTTTGCGAATTTCAAAAACGACTTTTCCCAGCGTTCGAGCGATTTCTGGTAGATCTTCAGGCCCAAATAAAATAAGAGCAATAGCCATAATCATGACGATTTCTGTAATACCCATTTTCTTTGCCCCCCTTACTCCGAAGCTAGGTCTTTATTTCTTTTACGAGCGATCAGATACCCCAGCCAGATGCTAATTTCATAGAGAAGATACATTGGTCCAGCCATGAGAGCTTGTGTCAATAAATCTGGTGATGGGGAAACAATTGCTACTGCAATGACAATCACCAAAATCGCCCAACGCCTTTTTTTCGCTAACGTCTTGGGGGACAACAAACCAATGCGAATTAGGATCAATAAAACAATCGGCAGTTGAAACACCAGCCCAAATGTCAGAAGAAACGTTAGAAGAAAACCCAGATAAGACGTTTTAGTCACGAAGGGCGTAGATTGCACGCCCCCACCCGTGTAAAAGAGTAGAAACCTCACCCCGATCGGCATGACAAGATAAAAACACAGGGCCGCACCACCAAGAAAAAGAAGTACTGAGCTGGGAACAATAATATATAAATACTTCCGTTCGTTTTGCTTTAACGCTGGTAGCACAAAACTCCAAATCTGCCACATGAGGATCGGGAGCGCCAGAGCTACGCCTATAAACATGGAAACTTTTAATTTAACTAACATCGGTTCCATCGGCGTTGTAGTAATAAACATAATAGTTTTTAACTGGGTTACTGGGCTTGCTAAATAGGCGAAGGTTTGGTCACTAATGAACCAACCGATAATGGTACCAAGCGCAATGGCATAAGCCGAAACAACCAGTACTTTGCGTAGGGCCATTATATGTTCCATTAACGGCAAATTGCCCTCATTGAGCTGTCGCTTGCGCCTGCGCATCCGCCTACACTTCCTTCCCGTACTCCTTTAGCCACTCGTAGTGCGTATTGCGTTGGACAGCTTGATAACCAGCATCTTCAATACAACGAATTATCTCCTCTAACGGGACACGGGTTTGCACCCCAGCAGCTCGAACTACATTTTCTTCAAGCATAGTACTCCCAAAATCGTTCGCTCCAAAACGCAATGCAACTTGCGCCATTTTAGCCCCTTGCGTAACCCAAGACGCTTGGACATTGGGAACGTTATCGAGCATCAAGCGTGCAACCGCGAGTGTCCGCAGATACTCAACCCCTGTACTGCCCTCACCCCCAAGTTCAGTGTTCGTTGGTGCAAAACTCCAGGGGATAAAAGCCGTAAATCCACCGGTTTGATCCTGTGCCTCCCGGACACGAATCATGTGCAGGACCCGTTCTTCAAACGTCTCGACATGCCCGAACATCATAGTCGCGGTGGATTTCATACCCTGCTTGTGCGCTAAGGTCATCACGTCCATCCATTGTTGCCAACTTATTTTGTTGGGGCTGATGAGACCACGTACACGATCATCTAGGATTTCTGCCCCTCCCCCAGGAATCGAATCTAAGCCAGCCTCTCGGAGGCGACGAATGACCTCTTCAAGACTTAGCCGGGATTTGTTCGCCAGATCCCATATTTCGGGAGGACTAAACGAGTGAATATGAATGGTGTAATGGGCTTTAATATCGCGCAGAAGGCTTTCAAAGTAGAGCAGATCCAAATCGGGATGCAATCCCCCTTGAATCAAGAGCTGAGTCCCTCCGACCGCAATTGTTTCTTCAATTTTAGCATGTAATGCGTCGCGTGACAAAATATATCCTTCCGGATCTTCGGGTTTACAGTAGAAAGCGCAAAACTTACATTGACAAGAACAGATATTTGTATAGTTGATATTCCGGTCAATAACAAACGTGACCACCTTTTCCGGATGCATTTGTCCCCGAACGAGATCCGCTCCCTGTCCTAATGACAGAAGATCAGCATTTTGTAAGAGTTTTACCCCATCCGCGCAGGATAACCGTTCTCCGGATAATCGTCTCTCGATAATTTTCAAGGTCTCCGTTGGCATATGCCGCTCCTCCTCCCTGCTCATGGCACATTCAAGAAAATAACCAGTCAGTATGCCAATCTATTTTGTGTCATACTGCGTCGGTAAGTTCCCCTAATAGCCCCACTATGAGGGGAACTTACCTCCTTGTCTGACGCAAAATATCCATGGCATCTTTGACTTGTTATTTTCTTTCAT